>MKRK01000059.1:3599-9729 GCA_001896915.1 Clostridiales bacterium 43-6 | reverse complement strand
TTTTGTACAACACCCACACAGCCCATAATGACAAAGGCATAGATATATTCAGCTTCCTGCTCGGTGATTTTTCCTTCCTTCGTTAAATTTTCGATGCTTTTGTTATAAACCAGCATCATAATTCTTTTTTGAAAATTCACATCGCCTCTGTCGTTGAGCAGCAGCTTGCAAAGAGGTGCATTTTCCTTGATGTAATCAAATATTTTCTCCACAATGTCCACGGTACTGATCCAACCGGATTCTTCCGGGGAGATGGACTGGGAGCAAAGATACGCATTTATATTGTCAAACAACTCATCCTCGATTTTTTTCATCAGATCGTATTGATCGCTGTAGTGTAAGTAGAACGTAGAGCGGTTGATATCAGCATTTTCACAGATTTCTTTGATGGTGATCTGGGAAATATCCTTTTTGGAGAGCAGATTCGTTAAGCTTTCCTTTAAGACCATTTTGGTGTATTTTACTCTTCTGTCATCTTTTTTTTCCCTCATCTTTGCCGCCTCCATTTGTAAACAATTTTTGTACAATAAACAAATGAGTCAAAAATGTTTATTGTTAAACAGATTTATGAAATCTGCGTATTGACTTCCTTACCATTTAATTATATGATACATGGTGTTGTTTGTCAACACGGTGTATATTATCTTTTGGGGAGGTTAGCGGGCTGTATGGCTGAATGCGTTCAGCAATCGTGTGCTCGCAGTGAATTTATGAATAAATTTTCTGACATCGTAGTGCATCATAAAAGAACAGTAATTGTAGTTTTTATTGCAGTTGCAGTCATCTGCATGGTGATATCGTCTTTTGTTAGCGTGAATTATAAAATGGTGGATTATCTGCCGGATGACGCCCTGTCCACCAATGCCATTACCATCATGAAGGATGAGTTTGGTGGGTCGCTGCCCAATGCCAGGGTGATGATTTCGGGGATCTCCATCAGCGAAGCGCTTACCTATAAAGACAAGCTCGCAAAAACGGAAGGAATTTCGGACGTCAGTTGGCTGGATGATGTTGTGGGGAGAGGTACCTTAACAAGCACGCCCGCAGAATTTCTGGATCAGACCTTGCTTCAAAATTACTACAAGGACGGCAGTGCTTTGATTTCCATTACGGTGGAAAGCGGCAAGGAAAAGGATACAGTGGCCAGAGTTCGTGCGTTGATCGGCGACGGAAACGCCGTGGCCGGTGAAGCGTCAGAAACAGCTTCTGCACAGGAAATGTCTGTGTCTGAAGTGGCCAAGGCAATGGGGATCCTATTGCCGGTCATCATTATTATTCTGCTTTTGACAACCACTTCGTGGATTGAACCGCTTTTGTTTTTGGCATCCATCGGAATTGCCGTCATCATCAATATGGGAACCAACGCGTTCCTGGGTCAAACCTCCTTTGTCACTCAAACCATCAGTCCTATTTTACAGCTGGCGGTTTCCCTCGATTATGCGATTTTCCTATTGCACAGCTTCAGCGCCTATCGAAAAGATCATCCGCCGGAAACTGCCATGAAGCTGGCCATGAAAAAATCGGTATCGGCAATTGCCGCCAGTGCTGCCACAACTGTGTTCGGGTTTATGGCACTGATGTTCATGCGCTTTGAAATTGGTTCTGATTTGGGAATCAATCTGGTGAAGGGCGTAACCATTAGTTTTGTTTCCGTCATGGTGTTCTTGCCTGCGCTTACCTTAATGGGCTATCAGCTGATTGATAGAACAAAGCATCGTAAGCTCATCCCTGATTTCACAAAGGCGGGGAAGTGGCTGACCAAAATCAGTCTGCCGTTTTTGATTGTGGCAGTGATTGTCGTCGTCCCGTCCTTTTTGGCACAAACAAATGTTACATTCATGTATGGGATGGGAAGCATGACCAAGCAGTCCGTTGCCGGAAAAGAAGCGGCGTTAGTCGAGAAAAAGTTCGGCAGTGAAAACACCTTGGTTTTGCTTGTTCCGGGTAAGGATAAGGGAAAAGAAACAGAGCTGTGCAGCGAGCTTAATAATATCTCTCATGTGACAAACGTGGTTTCTTATGTAACCTCTGTTGGGGCGGAAATCCCTGCGGAATATCTCGAGAAACAAATCACGGATCAATTTTATTCAAAGAATTATACAAGGGTGATTTTGTATACCGACATGGAAGCAGAGGGGGACGATGCGTTTCAGACGGTCAAGAAGGTAACCGAAACCACCGAAAAATATTATGATAATTTTTATATGGCAGGGCAAAGCGCAACGCTGTATGATATGAAAAATATCGTGTCAACCGATACCAATGTGGTAAATTTATGTGCGATCATCGGCATTTTCTTAGTGCTTCTGCTCACCTATAAATCGCTGACTATGCCGCTGTTTTTACTGTTCACCATCGAAACCGCCATCTGGGTGAACCTATCCTTTTCCTATTTCGGCAGCCTGTCTTTCAGCTTCATCGGGTTTTTGGTTATCAGTACCGTCCAGCTTGGCGCCACAGTGGACTATGCGATTTTACTCTCTGACCGGTATTTGAGCAACCGAAAAGAAATGGGGAAGAAAGAAGCCATCCGAAAAGCACTGGGGGACAATATTGTGGCAATCCTGACCTCGGCGACGATTCTGGCAACAGCAGGCTTCGCACTGGCACTGACTTCTTCCAATAAGATCATTTCGGAGCTGGGCACACTGCTGGGCAGAGGAACGATTTTGTCTTTGGCAATGGTTCTGTTTGTTTTGCCCTCTCTGCTGACCATTTTTGATAAGGTGATTCAAAAAACATCCCTCAACCATGGGTTTCACAAACAAAAAGGGATTTCGGGCGACCAGCGTCCATAACGATATTACCAAAGGAGAAATCATCTATGAAAAAAATAGTTTCCGCATTTCTGGCGCTTATGCTTGTGGTTCTGCCTGCTATGCCGGTTTATGCTGCCGATACCGCTTCTTCCAAAGAAGAGGCTGTGTATGGGATTTTGAAAACCGACGGAAGTGTCGACAGCATTTATGTGGTCAATTCCTTCCGAAGCGGCAATGTGAAAGACTTTGGCAAATATACAAAGCTTCAAAACCTGACCAACGGAGAAAAGCTCAGTCAAAACGGGGAAGAGATAACCATCCATACCTCCGCTGAAAAATTATATTATCAGGGTACTCTGGAAACAAAAGAGCTTCCCTGGAGCACGGCGATACAATATTCACTGGACGGAAAAGAAATCAGCGGTACGGAACTGGCGGGCAAAAACGGTGCCCTGCAGATTAAAATCAAGGTAACCAAGAACCCGTCCGTGAACCCCACCTTTTTCAACAACTACGCACTGCAAATCGGCGTGAAGCTGGACACAAACCGCTGCGATAATATTGTCACTGCAAACGCCACTGTTGCACAGGCAGGCAGCGACAAACAGCTGAATTATACCGTTCTGCCCGGGAACGAAGCGGACATCACCGTCACCGCCAACGTCAAGGACTTTGAGATGGAGGCCATTACAATCAATGGCATTAAACTGTCAATGAACATGAGCATCGACAATGCCGGCATGCAGGATCAGGTCAATCAGCTGGTAGATGCCATCAAGCAGCTGGACACAGGTGCCGGGGATCTTTCCGGGGGTGCAGCCCGGCTTTCCGATGGAATGAAACAATACATTGCCGGTCTCAAAGCATTTTCCGACGGTCTGTCAAAGCTGAATAGCGGCGTGGGCGAGCTGAACAACGGTGCACTGTCACTGAAGGACGGATTGTCAGAGCTTACAAAACAGAACAGCTCCCTGATGAACGGTGCCCTGGCCATTCAGCAGTCAGCCTTTGCGGCGGTAAACAGCCAGCTGGCAGGAACAGGACTTCCGGTGATTACCCCCGAAAATTATAAAACTCTGTTGGGCGGCAATCCGGATTTTGCCGAAGCATTGGCACAGCTGGAAGGCGCAGTGCAGTTTACACAGGGGCTAAAGGGCTACACCGAGGGTGTCGCACAGCTGAAGGAGGGTGCTGCCGGTCTGGCAGACGGCACGACTCAACTTAAGGCTTCCGTCAGCACCTTGGCAACTTCAGCACAGGAGTTATACAACGGCGGTGCAGAGATCAACAAGGCAATCTCAAAGCTGCGTGACGGACTTTCGTCTTATAAAAAAGGTACAGCGGAGCTGAGGGGTAAAACAGCAAACTTAAGCACTGACATGACCGAACAGATCAATGATATCATGGACAGCATTTCGGGAAACGGTGACGGTGTGACCTCCTTTGTGTCAGAGAAAAACGAAAACGTTACCGCAGTCCAGTTTGTTCTGAAAACCACCGCAGTGGAGAAACCGGAGCCTGCCGCCCCCGTAAAAACGGAACCGGCCAAAAAATCCTTCTGGCAAAAGCTACTGGCTCTGTTCGGAATCAAATAAAGGGTAAATTCCGCCGGATGTCATGCAAATCAATCATTCTAAAATAACACCACCACGGAAGGGCGTATCGTGCTTTTCCGTGGTGGTTTGTTTGTGATACGAATCGCGATTATGAAAGCCGATAAAATAGAGCGATGCATTCTTTAAGAAGAATGCGTTATGAGCGATAATTTTATCGATGCTTTTATTTGAGATTCGTATGAGAAGGTTCTGTTATTGAAGTGCTTTTTGGTTTTGCCGGAATAAGAGATAAGAAGAAACAATAATTAACAGAATACCGATGACGGTGTTGACCCCGATGGTTTCGCCCAATAAAATCACGGACAAAACCGACGCTACCGCAGGCTTGATGAAAAACACCGTGGAGGCAGTTACCGCCGAGGTATATTTCATTGCCGAGAAATAACAGAGATATCCGATGCCGGTGACGAAAATGCCCAGATATAACAGATGAGGCAGGTTGGCTGTGCTGATACCTGACAGCACAGGCTTTTGAATCACTAGCATTAAAATCAGCAAGATCGCGTCGCCCAACAAAAAGGAAAAGCTGTTCAGCACCAGACTGCCGTATTTCGCGACCCGTTTTTTGGACAGAACCGTATAACAGGAAAAGCTGATTGCAGCAACCAAAGCCAGCAGCATTCCCAAAATGTCAGGGGTGACGGCAAAGGGATTGAAGATAAACAAAACACCCGTCACGCTGACGGCAAGGGATAAAATTTTACCCTTTGTCAGCCGCTCGCCGAGAAACAACGCCGCCAGCGGAGCGGTAAAAATCGGGTTTGTGCTGAAGATTACCGCAACCACGGAGGCTTTGGTATACAATACCGCCGACTGGAAAAAGGACATGCTGATGATGATACCGATGGTACCGGCAGCGGCAAAAAAGAGAACATCCTTCGGGGTCAGTCTTAATTTCCGCTTGCGGATTTCCAGCACGGCAAAAGGTAGCAAAAACAGCCCGCCGATCAAAAAGCGGATCAAGGTCATCTGGAACGGGTTGATATCCTTGGATATCATTTTGCCCGTGATTTCCATGGTGCTGAACCCGAGGGTGGTAACGGCAATACAAAGAAAGCCCTTCACTAAATTCTTATTCATACAACCCGTCCATTGCTGCCATGGTACTGTGCAGTTTCTCTATTCTGGTAGACGGCTCTGTGAAATCCGGCAGTTCGAACAGTCTGGAAAAATTCATGCCCATGATCATATTGCCCAGTGGGTTCACATGCAGCCAGTCCCGCATGACTTCTTTATACCCTTGGGGATCGCTCCTGTAAAAAGGTTCAAAATAGCGGTATTGATCCATCAGAGGAATGTCAAGCTCGTTGGAAAGTGTGCGGTTGATACCCACAAACCGTTCAAAGATATCCTGAAATCCGTCAATACCTTCAAAATAAGTCGGGCAGTAATAGGTTTGAAGAATGGGCCCGATGCCTCTGTCCATGCATTGGGTGCAGATGCTTTTCAGGTTCGTGTAATATTCCTCATCGGTAAATCCCCACAGTGCGTCGTTGCCGCCGATGGTGATGATGACAAGATCGGGTGAGAAAGAGAACACATCCCGGTCGATACGAAGGAGCAGGTCACGGGTATGCTGGCCGCAGATGCCTTGATTGATCACACAGACATTTCTGCCGATGTGGGTGCGCAAATTCATGTTGAGATAATCCACCCAGTTGTTGCAGCCGTCGCTGTGCCAGCACAATTCCGTGTTGCTGGAGCCAAAAGCGACGATGCGGACGCCTTTTTCCGGCGAATTTTTCCACGTAGTTG
>MKRK01000059.1:533-3581 GCA_001896915.1 Clostridiales bacterium 43-6 | reverse complement strand
TCATACAAACACCCCTTTTCATTGATTATACCCTTGATTATTTATACTGTCTAATATATAATTATCTATATATACATAGATTGGTGGTTATGAAAGTGGAGCTTTTGCAGCTTAAATATTTTCAGCGGGCAGCACAGCTGGAAAGCATCACAAAGGCTGCCGAGGAGTTTTGTATCTCCCAGCCGTCGCTGAGCAAGACCATAAAAACACTGGAAACCGAGCTGGGGGTAAGTCTGTTTGACCGGGTGGGAAAATACATCAAGCTGAATGCGGCGGGAAGAGTGTTTCTTGAGCAAGTCAGCGTCGCCCTCAACGCTCTGGACAGCGGAAAAAGAAAGCTGGCATACCAAAAAGAGCGGGAGAGCGTCCAAATCTCCGTGGTGTTTCTGGCGGCATCGCCCTTCATGCCGGACTTATTCTGCGAGTTTAAAAAAATCCATCCGCAAGCGGATTTCAATCTGCTGCAGCACATTGCCAAAACGCCCTTGTATCACTTTGATGCGTGCATTTCCACCCTGCCGCTGGCCATGGACGGCATCGAGAGCGTCCCGGTGATTCATGAAGAAATTTTTCTGGCTGTCCCGAACACCCACCGGCTGGCACACAGAAAAAGCATCCGGCTCATCGAAGCGGAAAAGGAGGGCTTTGTCAGTCTCAAGCCCGTCCATACCCTCCGGGGGATCACCGACGAATTCTGCCGCAAGGCGGGATTTTCGCCACATATTGTCTTTGAAAGTGACGACCCGTCCACCGTCAGGGGACTCATCAAGGCAGGGCAGGGGGTAGGGTTCATCCCGGCGATTACATGGGCAGGAGCCGTCGGCTCCTCGGTAAAGCTGTTACGGATTACAGACCCCTCCTGTTTTCGCACCATCGGGATTTCCCATTCCAAAACCCGTGTTTCCTCAGCCCTAGCCGTCGCTTTTCGCGACTTTGCCTATGCGTTCTTGCAATCCAAACAGGATGCCTATCAAAAAACCAACGTGCAGCCATAAACCGCACGTTGGTTTTTATTCATTCTTAAATCTTCCTGTCAGATAGCCGGCGCTTCGTTCGATGGAATCCTTGGAGTTGCCCCAGTCGGCATCCTCGCCGGAATTGCGGTAATCAAACATCTTGCAAAAATGGCTGACATCGTTTTGTAAGCTTGTCAGATAGTTTCCGGACAGGTTCTTGCACACCCTTTCAAATTCGCCCAGATACCGTTTGTTTACGTCTTTTTGCGCCCCGGCAATCAGCAAATGATAATGGGGCAGGCACAAAAGCTCCTGTTCGGAAAACAGGGCTCTGAAATCCCCCTCGCTGCCAAACAGGCGAAACACCGTGGCCAGCAGCCGCTCCATGCCCCATTGCACCCTGTCACAGACAAAACAGGTCTCGAGGATTTTGGCGGCACTGTATGCGCTTTTTTTCGGACCGGGTTTCAAAAATCCCTTTCCCTCAAACACTTCCTTGCTCATATGGACCAGATGGCTTTCCAAAATCAGCCCCAGAGACAAGCGGTTTCGTTTGGTCATCATCATTTTGAGATGATCGGCGCAAAAGCCCATCTCATTGGTTTTGATCCGTACATCCGGCTCCATCATGGCGGCACCGAGAATATATTCCACCATTCTTTCCTCCAGCATGTCCCGCATCCGGCAAATGGGGCAGCCGCATTTCGGCAGGAATACGTCGTTTACGGGAATGCTGCAAATATCGTCTCTCATTGGGATAACCCTTTCTGTCGATGCAACTTCTAAGATTTAGCAAATTTTTTTCCTTTCTATTATACAATAAAATTGGTATAATGTAAAAGCCAATTATTTGGTTGGCAACAGAAAGAAAGGGATTTGCATGGTAATCACAAAAGAGAAGCAACAATACACCCAAAGCGGCGAGAACCTTGTGTTACATTCTATAAAAAATTTTGATCCGGAAGAAATATTCGACTGCGGACAGGCGTTCCGCTTTTCCGAAACAAACGGCGTGTGGCAAGGGGTCGCTTTCGGGAAAGTAGTAACATGTAAGCGTGAGGGCGATACCGTTATTTTTTATCATATGACCGAAAAGGATTTTATTGAAATCTGGTATGATTATTTTACCCTAGATATGGATTATGACAGGGTGATACAAATAATTTCACAAGATGAAACCCTGAAATGCGCCGCTGCCTTTGCAAAGGGCATCCGGATTTTGCGGCAAGACCCCTGGGAAACCCTCTGCTCCTTCATCATTTCCCAAAACAACAACATCCCCAGAATCAAAGGAATCATTGCACGGCTCTGTGAAACCTTCGGGGACGAAATCGAGCCCGGCTTTTTTTCTTTTCCATCCCCCGACAGGCTTGCGGATTTGACGGTGGAGGATTTGCAGCCCCTTCGTGCCGGCTTTCGTGCCAAATACATACTGGACGCAGCAAAGAAAATCACCGCCGGGCAGGTGGAGATTTACCGGCTGAAACATCTGCCCTATGAGGAAGCGAAGCAGGAGCTGTTAAAAATCAAAGGCGTGGGACAAAAGGTGGCGGACTGCGCCCTTCTGTTCGGCTGTGAAAAGCTGGAAGCCTTTCCCGAGGATGTGTGGATCAAACGGGTGATGGCAATGCTTTTGCCTGCCGGTTTGCCCGAATGCGCCCGGGAATATGCAGGAATTGCCCAGCAATACCTGTTTCACTACGCAAGAAACCATAATATTAAGTGAAAAATATGAGATTGGCTCTTTTCTTTGCCCTCAAACTGTAGTATAATAAGTCCAATATGTAACAGGAGAGTGTTAAAATGCCATTAGTAAACACAACAGAAATGTTTAAGAAAGCTTATGAGGGCGGCTATGCCATCGGCGCTTTCAACGTAAACAATATGGAAATAATCCAGGGTATCGTCGGCGCGGCGAACAAGCTTCGTGCCCCCCTTATCCTGCAGGTTTCTTCAGGCGCAAGAAAATATGCGAACCATACCTATCTGGTAAAGCTCGTAGAAGCCGCCATTGCAGAAAGCGGTCTTCCCATTGCCCTGCATCTTGACCACGGCGACACCTTCGAGCTGTGCAAATCCTGCATCGACGGCG
>MKRK01000059.1:0-473 GCA_001896915.1 Clostridiales bacterium 43-6 | reverse complement strand
CCAAAAAAGTGGTTGACTATGCCCATCAGTTCGGCGTAACCGTGGAAGGCGAGCTGGGACAGCTGGCAGGCATCGAAGACGACGTCAACGTATCAGCGGAAGACGCTTCTTATACCGACCCGGATCAGGTTTATGATTTCGTCACCAGAACCGGCGTGGATTCTCTTGCCATCGCCATCGGGACAAGCCACGGCGCTTATAAATTCAAACCCGGCCAGGACCCTCAGCTTCGGTTCGATATCTTAGAAGAAATCGAGAAGAGACTGCCGAACTTCCCCATCGTGCTTCACGGTGCAAGCTCCGTTGTTCCCGAATTTGTTGAAATGGTCAACACCTACGGCGGCAAAATGCCCGACGCAATCGGCATCCCGGAAGAAATGCTGCGCAAAGCCGCATCCATGGCGGTCTGCAAAATCAATATTGACTCTGACCTGCGTCTTGCCATGACAGGTGCCATCAGAAAGCACTTTGCT
>MKRK01000058.1 GCA_001896915.1 Clostridiales bacterium 43-6 | reverse complement strand
TCGGCTATCCCGGTGCTGCCATTTGTCCTTTTTATGACGCATTGCTGGAAAGCTCAGTCCGCCATGTTTTGGTGCGTCAGGAACAGAATGCGGGTCATGCCGCCTCGGGCTATGCACGGGCCAGCGGCAAGGCGGGTGTGTGCGTCACCACCTCCGGACCCGGCGCAACCAATCTGATCACCGCTGTTGCCTCGGCCTATATGGATTCCATCCCTATGGTCGCCATTACCGGTCAGGTCAGCACGGAGCTGTTGGGTCGTGACGTTTTTCAGGAGATTGATATTACAGGCGCCTGTGAGCCTTTTACCAAACACAGTTATATCGTCATGGATACCGAGGATCTGGGCAGAGTGTTCCGTGAAGCCTTTCACATTGCCACCACAGGCAGACCGGGTCCTGTGTTGATCGACATCCCTGTGAATATTCAGACCAAATGCCTTGAGAGCTTTGTATATCCCGAAACGGTTGACATTGTGGGATATAAGCCAAGCAGAGGCGGACATTCGGTTCAGATTAAGCGGGCGGCACAGGCCATTCAAGCCGCAGAAAAGCCCGTCATCTGTGCCGGCGGCGGAATTTTTTCTGCCAAGGCGCAAAAGGCTTTGATTCAATTTGCGGAAAAGACGGATATTCCCGTCGTTTGCACCATGATGGGCATTGGCGCCATGCCGACGGCGCACCCTCTAAACCTGGGTATGCTGGGCTCCCACGGCGTGAAAGCCGCCAATGTGGCCATTCATCAGGCGGATTTGATTCTGCTGTGCGGTGCCCGTGTGGGTGACCGTGCCATGGCATCGCCGGACCAAATCGCAAGCCGTGCAAAAATCGTTCATATTGACATTGATCCGGCCGAAATCGGTAAAAACATGGCTGCCTCCATCCCCATTGTGGGGGACATCAAATTGGTTTTGAAGAGTCTTTGTGACGAAACGGAGACGCTTTCCCACACCGAATGGGCAGAGCAATGCCGCAAAAACCTCCGCCCGGCAGCCGTCGCGACAGAAGACACCGGGTTTGTCAACCCCAAGGCGTTTATGCGGTTATTGTCTGAAAAAATGCAGGACGACGCCATTCTGGTTGCGGACGTGGGTCAGAACCAAATCTGGTCCGCCAACAATTTTACCATCACCAAGGGTCGGTTTCTGACCTCGGGCGGGCTGGGCACCATGGGCTATTCCGTGGGGGCCGCCATCGGAGCAAAAGCAGCAAGCCCGGACAAGCAGGTTTGCGCTGTCTGCGGCGACGGATCCTTCCAGATGCAGATGATGGAGCTGGCGACCATGTGCCAGCATGACATTCCCGTTAAAATCATTGTGATGCGCAACGGTCGTCTCGGCATGGTAAGAGAGCTTCAGTTCAGAGGCTATCATGCAAGATATTCCGGCGTTTTCTTAGAAGGCAGCCCGGATTTTATCAAGATCGCAGAAGCCTACGGCATTGCTGCCAAATCCATTCATAAAAACAGCGAAACGGAACAGGCAATTGAAGAAATGCTCCAAAGTAAGACGCCGTATTTGCTTGAATGCGTGGTTGATCCGGATGAAACCGCACAATAATTACGAACAGAACCCAGATATAAGGAGGGATCCTGATGAAGCATACCATTTCGGTTTTGGTGGAGAACCATGCCGGTGTCCTGTCCAAGGTTGCAGGGCTTTTCAGCCGCAGAGGATTCAACATTGACTCCCTGGCTGTGGGCGAAACGGAGAACCCCGATATTTCAAGAATTACCATCGTTGCCACAGGCAATGATTATACCATTGAACAGATCGAAAAACAGCTGAATAAGGTGATCCCCGTCATCAAGGTCAAAACACTGGCTGAGGGTGATTACATCAGCCGGATGCTGACAATGTTTAAAGTAAGGTTTACATCTCCCCATCGGGGTGATATAATGAAGATTGCGGAAATTATGGGAGCGAGGATCATTGATGTTACTTCCTCTTCCATTACCCTCGAATTTACCGATACCGAGGAACGCACCTTCACTCTGGAACAGCTTTTGAAGCCCTTTGGCATCAAAGAAGTGGTCAGAACCGGTGCTATCGCAATCGAAAAGGGCAACAAGGTTGTCAGAGAGAAAACAAATTAACCGTAGGGTTGAATAAAAATTTGGAGGTAAAAAAGAAATGGCGAAAATCTATTATCATGCAGACTGCAATCTCGATTTATTAAAGGGTAAAACCGTTGCTGTTATCGGATACGGCAGTCAGGGTCACGCACACGCACTGAATCTAAAGGACAGCGGTGTTGACGTGGTTGTCGGACTTTATGAAGGAAGCAAATCATGGGCAAAAGCAGAGGAAGCAGGCTTAAAGGTCGCAACTGCTGCAGAAGCTGCCAAGGCAGCCGATATCATTATGATTCTCATTCATGACGAGAGACAGGCAAAATTATACAAAGACAGCATTGAGCCGAACCTGACCGAGGGCAAAGCACTTGTTTTTGCACACGGCTTCAATATCCACTATCAGCAGATCATTCCTCCGTCCAATGTTGACGTATTTATGATCGCACCCAAAGGACCCGGACATACCGTCAGAAGCGAATATGTTGCCGGAAAGGGCGTTCCCTGCCTGGTTGCCATTCATCAGGATGCCACCGGCAAGGCCCTTGATTTTGCTCTTGCTTATGCGGCCGGCATCGGCGGCTCCCGTGCAGGCGTTCTGGAAACCAGCTTTAAGATGGAAACCGAAACCGATCTGTTCGGCGAACAGGCAGTTCTTTGCGGCGGCGTTACCGCCCTCATGAGAGCCGGTTTTGAAACCTTGGTGGAAGCAGGCTATGACGCTGAAAACGCTTATTTTGAATGCATTCACGAAATGAAGCTGATTGTTGACTTGATTTATCAGGGCGGCTTCTCCTATATGCGTTATTCCATTTCCGACACAGCGGAATACGGCGATTATCAAATCGGCAAGCGGATCATCACCGATGAAACAAAAGCTGAAATGAAAAAGGTTCTGGGCGAAATTCAGGACGGCTCCTTTGCAAGAGACTGGATCCTCGAAAACCAGTCCGGCAGAGCACATTTCTTGGCAACACGTAGAAATGAAAGCGAGCACAAGCTTGAGCAAATCGGCAAAGAGCTTCGCAAAATGTATAGCTGGAACGAAGAAAAGAAGTTTTAATATTTTTTATAACAATCGGGCGGTTCTTGTAGAACCGCCCGATCTTTTTATGGTATAATAAAGTTCAAATGCTTTCTTTTATTATTTTTAATAAAAAATGCAACAAAACAAACAAAAAAACACTCTATAGATATGTTAACAAGTTTGGAGGTCAGACGATGGATGCAGGAAATGTCAGTGCACTGACGACCAGAGCAAAATACGGTGACAAGGAAGCCTTCGGAGAGCTGTATGCCCTCATTTGGCGGGACTTGTACAAATATGCTCTTTTTTATCTGGGAAACAGAGAGGATGCGGAGGACGCTGTCGGCGAAGCCGTCATTGCCGCCTACAGCTCCATTTATCAGCTACGGGAACCGGACGCCTTCAAGGGATGGATGTATAAGCTTCTATCAAACAGCTGTAAGAAAAAGCTGAAGACAATCATTCAAGGGCGCAATTCATTACGCTTTGACGGCCTGGAACTATCCTATGATATAATGAGCAGCGAGGAAATGCACACCGCCGCCGAGTTGTATGAAAGCCTGAACAGCCTCAGTCCCGTGGAACGGCAGATTATTCTTCTTTCCGTTGTGGGGGGCTATAAAAGCGATGAAATCGCCCGTCTTTTGCATAAGCCTTCGGGAACCGTCCGGTCTGCCCTTTGCCGGGCTTTGAAGAAATTGAGAACTGATTTTTCGTAGAATTAGGAGAGGTATTTATGAACGAAAACAACCATAACATTGACAAGGAAATCGAGGAACTCAAAAGCACCCTCGCTCCCATCAGTGAAAATATCAAGCCGCCCTTTTCCGTTACTCCTGCCAAATTGGAAGAAAAGCTGGAGGGCGTAGCACAGAACAGGACGATTTTTACCACACCCCTTTTTAAAAAAGCTGCCAGAGGAATTCTGGCCTGTGCCGTTTCTCTGACCATTGTTGCCGGCTCTGTGATGACCTATCAGGCTTCTCAGAACAAGGCGCTCATCAAGGAAGGAGATAAAAATGTTTCCATCGCCGGCGATTATAAACGGCTGTATCAAAGCATCGAGAAGCTGAAGAAGACGAACACAAAGAAGTTTGAAGATGCCCGGGACGTCTTGATTGGATCTGGAGATGCCTATAATGAATCCTTTCAGGATCAAAGCGTAAAACCGTCAACCGCCACCACGACTACTACCACCAAAACCGCAGGATACGGAAAAACAAACACCCAAGTGGCTGATGTTGACGAGGGTGATATTTTGAAAAACGACGGAAAGTACTTGTATTTTCTTTCCGGCACCAACAATAAAAACGGGATTACAACGACAGAAGCCTATGTCGCTCCCGACCTTGCCCGGTATGGCTATTCTGTCAGCTCCAGGTCTTCCAAGATGCTGAAAATCATCAGTGCGGGAGAAACCGGAAAAATGCAGCTGCTGGCCACGGTGAAATTTGACGGGGATTTTCAGCCCGAGGAAATGTATCTTTCCGAAGACAACGTTATTCTGGTGGGACAGACGGTGACCCAGAAGAAGGTCAAAGTGGAAACCTCCACGGCAAAAACAGACGCACCTCCATCCATCGAGCCTGCCACTGCCAAGGATTTGATTACCTACCCTGCCTATACCGGCAGTGCCGTTGACCCCAACAGCGCCGTTTCCAACGAAACCGGAACAAATGCGTCTTCCGCCGCTGATGATGGCACAACCAATGTGGATAAAACATCGGTCAGCACAGGCGCCGCCAGCTCCAGCGGAGCGGAGCCTGCGATCTCCACCAAAGAAGTGCCTCCCTCGCGTGATACCCTGACGGAAAAAACCACCGTTCCCGAGCAATATTATTCCGTAACCGAAACCAAAACCACCGTGCAAGTCTATGATGTGTCGGTTAAAATGAACCCCAGACTCCTTCATACCTACAGTCAGGACGGAGGATATCTGTCCTCCCGTATGACAGGAACGAAGCTGTATCTGGTTTCCAATCACTATATCGGCGACGTGCTGAATAAAATCACACAGAGAAACATCATAAATTATGTCCCGAAAACATGCCTTGACAAAGGTCGAAATACCCCCATTCCGGCAGAGGACATTGCCATGGTAAACAACAGCACCGAAACAAACTATGCCGTTATTTCAGGAATTGACACGGAAACCATGAAAACCTCCAAAAAGGCTGTCTTGGGAAGCGGTGACACGATTTATGCAACCACTGACAATTTATATGTCGCCTGCTACCGCTACAAGCAAAACCCAGCTTCTTCCTCCCAAAAAAGCGTTTCCGGCAGCTACACCTCTGTGCTACGGTTCAGCTTACCCCAAGAAATCAAGTTCACGGGAAGCTGTGATATCAGCGGCAATATTCTCAATAAATATTCCATGGATGAAACTGACGGTCTGTTCAGAATTGCCACCACTACCGATGTATACGGCTACACCTTCTCCCGGTTCAACAATGTGTTTGTGCTGGATCAGAATTTGAAAATCACCGGCAGTGTAGAAAATTTGGCAGAGGGCGAAACCATCAAATCCGTCCGGTTTATGGGAAAAACTGCTTATGTTGTCACCTTCCGTCAGACAGATCCCTTGTTTGCCATTGATTTATCCGTTCCTTCCAAGCCGAAGGTTTTGGGCGAACTGAAAATACCCGGCTTTTCCGAATATCTCCACCCGGTGGATGAAACCCATCTGTTGGGCGTGGGGGTAGCCGGAAACGAGCAGGGTCAGACCGGCGGGGTTAAGCTGTCCTTGTTTGATGTGTCCAATCCCAAAGCACCCAGGGAAGCCTTCCAATACAACCTGCCGGGCTCAAGCAGCTCTTCTTACATCGGAACCGATCCGAAATCCTTTCTCTATGACGCTGAAAGAGGTATCATCGGAATCCCAGCAACCATCAACGGTTTGAGCGATTCAAAAAATTATTCCACGTATGTCACTAACTTTAATGTTCTTTGCTTCATTCAATTGAATTTAAAAACCGGCTTTACCCCGCTGTTCGACATGGCGAATACTGCACCGGTCAAGGATGAGCAAAGTACCTATTACCGGTTATCCAACGATACCATTCTCCGTGGAACCTACATCGGCGACGCTGTGTATTCTGTCTCCGAGGGTTATATCATCTCCGCCAGTATTACCGAGAAAAAACGGCTGGGCGTCCTTAGCTTGGGAGATGAAACCGAACGGGTATTTACGAAGGGCGACGGTTTTACCGGTCAACCGATCGTTTCACTGGACCCGAAATCCTGGTCTGTTGAGAACGACCAAGTCTTATATCCCTATGGGTATGCCAAATGAATCGAGGAAACGGGCTTTGGCCCGTTTTTTCTTTGACCAGGTTTTTGAGGGCCGTTTTGCCTATCCTATCCCTGATATTTTCAGCGGTGGGAACAATAACGACCCTATATTTATTGACTGCTGATAAATTGCTATAGTAAATACTAGACAATCTCTATTAAATGTTGTATAATTTGTTGGTATCTCGTTTTCAGTCGGCGGAACGCCGATCTGCGGCTTTGCCCCCTGAAAAATTCATAAAGCAGGACGAGCATGTCAGCAGGAATTTTTTATCAGATATAAATTCTAGGAGGATGTTTCATGGTATTGTTCAAAAGACTAACCGCTGTTTTTTTGGTATTGATTATGGTATTTTCCCTCTCCGCCTGCCACACAAAGGATGAATCCGCTTTGATTTTCGGTAAAACAGATGCAAAGAAGGGAACAGCCGGCAGAATTGATATCCGTTCTGCTTTATACAGCTTCTTCATCATCCTTGCCGACAACGAAGGCAAACAAAAGGTCAGCGAGGCCAAACAAGCCGCCAACCAAACCGTTACCGATTATTACAAAGAAAAAATCGATAAAAAGGACTTTTCTACCTGGGTAAAAGACAGAGCCGTGGAACTGGCCTCTCAATATGCCGCTGTTCAGCTTCGTTTTGATGAATATAAACTAACGCTGACCAATGAACAACAGACCAATGCGAAAAACAACGCCAGCTATACCTATTACAATCAACAAAATGTCGCTCAGCTGCTTACCTTGAACGGTATCTCCTATTCTACCTTTGAGGATTATCAAGTCAACAGCGCCAAAAAGCTTGTAATCTTTGATCATTTTTATGCAAAGGGCGGTAAAAAGGAAATTCCGCAAGCCGATCTGAAAAAGGCTCTGGATGCCAACTATGTTTTGGCCAACACCTTACAGATTAAATTCTCAAAGGATGACGGAACGTCACTGGACGAAGCGGCAAAGAAAGAAGCAAAAACAAAACTGGATGGTTATGCTGCCCGTTTAAAGAAAGGCGAGAGCTTTGAAAAGATTAAAAAGGAATTTGACACCTGGCAAAAAATAACCGAGGATACCTCCAATCAGGAATCAAAAGCCAAGGATAAATATGCTACCGTATACGGTTCAAGCAAAACACAGTCCAGCAGTGATTATTTTGATAAAATCAAAAACACTCCTTATGGTACCCCCACGGTTTTGGATTTCAGCGACTGCTATCTGTTAACCATCCACAAGAACATCCTTGAGGATCCTATTTATCTTACCGACTACACAAGCTCCGTCCAGCATTTATTGAAGGACGAGGAATTCAACAAAGAAATCGAAACCTATGCAAAGACCATTAAAGTAAGTAAGAATGATTTCGCCATGGGTGCTTTTACACCAAAGAAAATTCAGCAGGTTCCCACAACACAAGCGGCTCCCACACTGGCAGAATAATCAAAATAAAAAACCCCGGGCTTTTATAATTAGCCCGGGGTTTTTTTGCCCCTTTAGCGAAGTAACATGATTACCTTCCGGGGGCGTGTTGACTGGCCTGTGCTTGATGCCGTCTTTCTGCGTCATTGCAGGTAACCATCAAGTCGGTTTATTGCTGAAGCTTTAAGGTATCAACGGGGGAAACAACTTTTCCACTCTTGGTTACATAAAAATGCAGATGGGGTTGTTCCACGCTTTCTGAGGGAATGGTATCAATGGTCCCGACCACCGTACCGACCTCTACACTTTGTCCCTTTTTCACCGCCGGGGTTTTGTTCAGACCGCAGTAGTATGCCACAATGCCGTTACCGTGATCAATCACAACGATGGTTCCCAACAGCGCATCTTCCTTGATGTCTGTCACCTTACCATCCCCTGCGGCTTTCACCTTGGTTCCCTTATCGGCAGCAATGTCAATTCCGTCGTGCAGCCGCCAGTCGTTATAGGTTTCGGAAAAAATCAACTCATCTTCACTGTACCGCTTGATGATCGTTCCGCTGACAGGCATTGAGAAAAATCCTGCCACATTATTTTTTGCTTCTGTCGCTTTGACGGTTTTTTTTGTGGTTACATTCTTCTCGGTCTTCTTCGTGGTCTCATAGGGAACGCCTGTCAGCTCGTTTCCCGCCCCCCGAACCTCTGATGTAATGGTGATCTGCGCATTGTCTTGAATTTTTGTCGGGTTAATCCTGTTAATAGCGGAATATGCCCCTGCGCCCATTGCCAGCAGGCAGACTACAACAGCGGCATAAAAGCCACCCTGTCTGAATAAGTTGTTTTTTTTGTCCTCAAATTTCATAGTACTCATTTACCAGCACCTCCGAAATTAGTGTTGCCGCCGCTGTAAATGTTTATTCAAAAAAAGAAAGTTTTGTCACCAATAAAATATTTTTCATGAAAACGCTCTTTTGTTTTATTCTGTTCCCGTAATATTATGGTTGATTTATTGTATTAAAATGTGATATTATGTAATCCAGCTACCAAAAAGTAACCCATCGGATTCTTCCGATGGGCTAATCTGCCGAGAAAGTATTTACAGAAGGGAGGCAGCAGTATGATCGAGCTGAAGCATATCAGCAAAACCTTTCGAACCACCAGAAGAAACAAAGGGTTTCGGGAGGCGGCAAAGGCCTTGTTTCACAGGGAATATACCTACATTCATGCTCTGGATGATGTTTCCTTTTCAGTAAGTGACGGCGAAATGGTGGGTTACATCGGTCCAAACGGAGCCGGAAAAAGCAGTACCATTAAAATCATGAGCGGTATCCTCACTCCGGATGGCGGAGAATGCATCATCAACGGCAGGACGCCATGGAAAGACCGCATCGGTCATGTCAGAGATATCGGTGTCGTGTTTGGCCAGCGCAGCCAGCTATGGTGGGATGTGCCGGTTGTGGATTCCTTTGATTTGATCAAGGATATTTACAATGTGGAGAAAAAAGCCTATCAAAAGACCCTGGGTGATCTGACGGAGCTGTTACATCTGGGCGAAATCATCAAGACGCCTGCAAGGCATTTGAGTCTGGGGCAGCGCATGCGCTGTGAAATAGCGGCTTCTCTGTTACATAATCCTAAAATACTCT
>MKRK01000057.1:14818-17227 GCA_001896915.1 Clostridiales bacterium 43-6 | reverse complement strand
CTGTATCAGAATATCAGAAGCAGAATGAGGCTTTGAACCTGATTGCTGTGACGGAATAAGGGAGGATAACGGTTTGGAAATTACCATTGAGAGAGAACAAGACAAAAGCTATGACATTACATATCTTAACCCGGCACAAAGCTGTTTTTATGAGACGGAGGGACGGATGCTTGCCGTAAAGGTGGGAGAGAAGGAATACCCCAGAGTGCAGCTGCATCGATCCTTTCCCCATAGCAGTCCGGATAGCTTTGTTTCTGTCAGGGATCCCGATAACAAGGAGATCGGGATCATTCGGGAACTGTCGGATTTTAACGGGAACACACTGACACTGTTGCGGCATCATCTGGATATCAGATATTTTTCACCGGTGATCACAAAAGTTGTAAATGTCAAGGATGAGTTCGGATATACCTTTTGGGATGTTGAAACCGGGGATGGAAGCTGTCATTTTGTTGTGAGAAAGGACGGCAAGAGCATTGTCAGTCTGCCCGGCGGCAAAGCCATGGTGATTGACGTGGACGGAAACCGGTTCAGTATCCCCTGTCTGGAAGCCTTGACGAAAAAAGAAATGAATATGATTGAAATATATCTGTAATCAATGATCATACCGTGTGTTCACGGGAAACCGTGTGACCACGGGAAACGAACGGAGTGACTGAATGGATTTATTGTATGAGCTGCCCGACAGCGACAGGCAAAAGGCAGAGGACGCACTGAAAAGCAGAATGGAATACTGCTTGCCTGCTGATTTGTCCTTTGCCGGGAAGATGAAAAAGGGTTGGTTTGTTGTCGGGGAAGACAGCTTTTTGTACATGGAGGACGGAGAGGTCTGTGATGTTTACCGGATTGGGTTTTATAAAAACTATAAGCTGACGCCCATGGTGGGAAACGCCTTTTTGGAAGCCGAGTTTAACGGCAAGACGAAAATGCTGGTCCGTATCTCTATGAAATATATTGTGAAATTTTCTTATCTGGCACAGGTCTTGAACCAAAAGGCAAAAAGGGAAAAGGTGAGAATTTACTGTGAGCAGGATAAAGTCTGTCCCCAGTGCGGAGAAATAATGATTCCCCAGTTGGGTTTTTGCCCCAACTGTACAAAAAAACGGCATCAGGTAAAACGAATATTTGCAATCATTCAGCCGTATCGGATGAAGTTTTTACTGATTTCGGTATTGATCATTTCAGCAACGGTGATTTCGCTTTTTTCGCCCTTGGTACAGAAGCTGATGATTGATTCCTGCTTTGTGCCAAAAGAGGGAGTAAAACCCAATTATTCCGTGTTCTGGTTTTCACTAGCGGCTTTGGTATCGATCACGGTGATTTCTACGGTGCTTGAAATATGGAAAGAGCGGATCAATGCGAAAACCTCCGCCGGCATCGTGGCAGATTTGAGAAAAATGGTGTTTGACAAGCTCCAAAGCCTGTCCATCGGGTTTTTGACCTCCCAAAGAGCGGGCGAGATCATCAACCGTATTTCAAGAGATACCGAGCATATCAAAAATGCAGTAGAGCAAATCTGCAAGGGCTTGCTGGGTCGGCTTTTGGTTTTGATCGGTGCCTGTGCGCTTTTGTTTACCATCAATCCGTTGATGGCTGTGATTATTATTTTGCCGGCGCCTCTTTTATGTTATTTGCAGTTTTATGTCTGGGATCATATTGTGTTTAAAATCATAATCAAATCCTGGCAGGCTTATGATAAGGCCAACTCCTTTTTGCATGATGTTGTGGGTGGAATACGGGTGGTCAAGGCTTATGGCAAGGAACAGGTTGAAATTGAGAAATTCCAGCGGTACAACGATGAGTATACCGCCCATGCCTACCGGGTTGAGCTGGTCTACAGCGCACTGAACCCGATTTCGAACTTTCTCATTCAGATCGGGCAGTTTGCAGTTTTGCTGGTGGGATGTATTTTAATTATGAAGGATTCTTTTACGCTGGGCTCCTTGGTGCAGTTTACCGGATTTTCCTCCATGATATACGGACCGTTGATTTATTTGATGTATCTGCCCCGGTGGTTTGCCCATTCTGCCATTTCCTTTGACAGGGTGTTCAGCGTGATTGATCTGAAGCCGGAGGTGGACGATGCAGCAGACGCAAGGTGTGTCAGCATAGGCGGCGGTGTTTGTTTTGAGAACGTTACCTTTGGATACAAGACCTATGAGCCTGTCTTAAAGGATATTTTGATGGATGTGAAGCCGGGCGAGATGATTGGACTGGTGGGTCATTCAGGCAGCGGAAAGAGCACCCTTGTCAATCTTGTGGCACGGTTTTATGATGCCAATGAGGGTACCGTGAAGATTGACGGATTGGATTTGAAGCAGATTGACCAGAAGAATTTGCATTCCCAGCTGGGCGTGGTTTTACAGGAACCGTTTATGTTTAACGGTACCATTCTCGATAACATTCGCT
>MKRK01000057.1:13287-14648 GCA_001896915.1 Clostridiales bacterium 43-6 | reverse complement strand
ACTTCGGCGCTGGACACAGAGACGGAAGCGGTCATTCAGGAGGCTTTGAAACGGCTGGTCAAGAACAGAACGACCTTTGCCATAGCCCACAGGCTGGCAACCTTGAAAAATGCCGACCGGCTTCTGGTTCTCAACAAGGGGGAGATTGCAGAGTTTGGCACCCACAGCGAGCTTTTGAAGCAGAAGGGGATTTATTATTCGCTGGTAATGGCGCAGAGGGAAATGACCAAAGTGAAAGCGTAATTTCGGTTAAAATAAAACAGCTTCGGGGTGTAAGCCGGGAGCTGTTTTTGTTTGTGATGAGGTTGTAATTTGTGGCGATATATGCACTTGTACATACTATGTTACTGTGAGGAAGGATTGAGACCGTTTTCTTTCCTTTCGCAATGCTGATTTTTGTTGGAAATGTAGCGCAATAATCTTCGCAGGACCGTTTGTATCAGAGCAATTGATTGATTTACATACATTTCTTTTCGGAAAATCAGCTTAGATTTTTGAAAAGGAGAATTTAATTGAGACCAAACGACATTTTTAGCAATTTATATCCCGTTAACGTCAGTGACGATGATACGGCTAACATGGATATGAATATGGGTGTGGGTCCGATGAGTACAAACAGAGGCGTATCACCCGCAGAAATGAACCGAGGTGTGTCGCCCATGCAGATGAATGCAGGAACGGCACCGACGCAGATGAACAGAGCGGTTTCCCCCATGCAAATGAACACCGCAACAGCACCGATTAATATGAACAGTGCCGTTTCACCGGCGCAAATGAACAGCAGAACTTCCCCGATGCAGAATAATATGGGTGTCTCACCCGCAGAAATGAACAAAGCGGTTTCCCCCATGCAGATGAATGCAGGAACAGCACCGGCACAAATGAACAAAGCGGTTTCCCCCATGCAAATGAACACCGCAACAGCACCCATTAATATGAACAGTGCCGTTTCTCCTGCACAGATGAACAGCAGAACTTCCCCGATGCAGAATAATATGGGTGTCTCACCAGCAGAAATGAACAAAGCGGTTTCTCCCATGCAGATGATGAACATGGGGACGGCTCCTGCGCAGATGAATACAGGGATGGCCCCGACCAATATGAACAGTGCCGTTTCACCGGCGCAAATGAACAGCAGAACTTCCCCGATGCAGAATAATATGGGTGTTTCACCTGCAGAAATGAACAAAGGTGTTTCACCTGCAGAAATGAACAAAGGTGTTTCACCTGCAGAAATGAACAAAGGTGTTTCTCCCATGCAGATGATGAACATGGGAACGTCTCCTGCGCAGATGAATGCAGGGATGGCCCCGACCAATATGAACAGCGCGGTTTCTCCTGCACAGATGAATAAAGCTGTT
>MKRK01000057.1:10784-13250 GCA_001896915.1 Clostridiales bacterium 43-6 | reverse complement strand
AAATGAACAGAAGTGCTTTTCCGGCGGAGACTCCCTTGGCGATGGCATATGTACCCTTCCAGAAATTTGGTAAGGTATTTGACGATGAGGTCGGTTTTAAGGCCGGAACGATTTATCCCGAGCTTGATAAGCCGTGGATCGGTAATGAGGTGTTTGGTAAATGAATGAAAGAGAAAGATTACTGCGCAGAATCGCCGAAGTCGGTTTTGCCATGTTTGAGCTGCATTTGTTTTTGGATACCCATCCCTATGACAGAGCGGCTTTGCAGATGTTTGACAGTTATCAAAGAGAAGAAGAAGCATTGCGATTGGAATTCAATTCAAAATACGGCCCGCTCAATACGATGGATGTAAGCCAGAGCAACATGTGGCAATGGGTCAAGGATCCGTGGCCATGGGATTATTCGTTTGAGGAGGGGTTATAATGTGGAGTTATGATAAAAGATTACAGTATCCTGTGAAGATTAAAAATCCGAATGCCGCTTTGGCAAAGCTGATCATTACGCAATACGGCGGTCCTGACGGTGAGATCGGTGCATCGCTGCGTTACTTAAGCCAGAGATATTCTATGCCCTATGAAGAAGTAAAGGCCATTTTGAATGACATTGGCACGGAGGAATTGGCACATTTTGAGATGGTTGGGGCTATTGTACATCAGCTTACCAAGAATCTTACCATGGAGGAAATTAAAAATCAGGGATTTTCCGATTATTTTGTGGATCATACCATTGGTGTTTATCCTGTGGCTGCTTCCGGCGTGCCCTTTTCTGCGGCGGCGCTGGCCAGCAAGGGGGATGCGATCACCGATATCCATGAGGATATGGCAGCAGAACAGAAGGCGCGGACGACGTATGACAATATTCTGCGGTTTGCCGACGACCCGGATGTCCGGGATCCCATCAAGTTTTTAAGACAGCGTGAGGTTGTGCATTATCAACGGTTCGGTGAGGCACTGCGAATTATTACCGACAATCTCGACAGCCGTAATTTCTATGCGTTCAATCCGGAGTTTGACAATCGGAAGAGATAAGGCTTTCTCTATTGAAAAAGATCAGGGTGACGGCAACAACCGACACCCTTTTTTGCGGCTTATTTCGTCCGTTTTCTTTATTCAATGGAATCTATGAGAATCCGGGCTTCGTGGGTATCATCTCTGATGGCGGATATCAGAGCTTGGATTTCTTCGTAGCTGCTTATAAATTGAACGGATTTCAGCTTGTCGTTTTGTACGGCAGGGGCGTTCCATTCTAAATAATTTTCCTGCAGAACCTGAAGCAGGATGTCTGCCCGTTCTATTTTTATGGATGTGATTTGGATTGGTCCGTTCAGTAAATCACGGATGGTTTCGGCTTTTTGCATCTTATTCCTCCTGTGTATGTTGTATTTCTCTCGATTTTTATACAACAGCCTTGAAAGAAATCACAGTCTATGGTACAATATTTAAACTGACATTGTCCTTTTGACAGCTGTTGGTGGTGAGGTGGTGTGTGTCTTTGTGAGAGAGAACACCGCCTCTGTTATTTTTTTAGGTCGTCATGAACCCTGTGAACCCCTCGTCTTAATATTTCAGCTTGTGAAACCTTCAGTTCTTCACTACATTCTTTCAGCTTATGAATTGTTTCATCATCTGCTCTGAACTTAACAGAAATATTTTTAGGGTTATCGGTAGGACGACCCATTTTTTTGTTCCCCAAATCGATCACCTCACTTATGTGGGGTATTAATATTATAATATAATAACCCACAAAAGTCAATACTTATTTTGAATATTGTTACAAAAATTTTAATTGGCAATTCGGCCGATAGGGTAACACGATCGGGTTTATAGATCATACGGATTTCTCCTGTAATATTATAGTTGCATTGCTCTTATGTATCCAGTATAATTATACCATTGAGCTAGACCACCCCGATAAGGTTGTTTGCCATAGATGCATCAAAGTTTATGATAAAACGGAATGACAGTGTCCCTGCTGCAATCAATAAAAAGCAGGCGAAGACAAAAATGGCAGGGTGACTACACCGGAAAATCCGAACAATGGGTGGAAGAGATGCAAAGGCAATTATTTGCCGAAGGCCTATACCGGCGTGGAATTTGACGAGAACAACAGCTATCGGGAAGACGGTCGGAAGGTGATCGACATGCACTGCTCCTGCCCCGCAAACGGCGATCATATTCACAGGATAATTTTGATGGAAAAAGAAGATGGATAGAAATAGGGGAGAATAAAAATGAAGAAAGTATTATGTTTTTGCTTGGTGGTTGTTTTTGTATTTGGACTCAGTGGGTGCAAGGCGTTTCAGGAGGGCTTCAAAAAGGGTTATGAAAAAGCAGCCGCAGGAAAAAGCCAAACCGCCGAAGCCAGTATTGTCAAAAGCAAGGACAATGTGATTTCCCTTGAGAAACCGGGAGATTGGAAGCCGCTGGGTGATGAGTATTTAAGCGAGGACAGTGCCATCGGTATCG
>MKRK01000057.1:9827-10651 GCA_001896915.1 Clostridiales bacterium 43-6 | reverse complement strand
ACGGAACGATTGATGACACCAAAATACACTACTATTTTTACATTGTTGAATCGGAAGAATATTTTCATCAAGTCATTGGCTGGACATTACAGAGCAAAAAGGACGAAAACAGAGAGGTCATTACTAAGGTCATGGATTCGCTGAAGATTTTAGAAACCGAATCGGAATAACAAACGGGAGACAGCAGCGCTGTCTCCCATTCTATTATCTGTCGGCGTTTTGCTCTAACAAAAAATTGTCCATTTCGCAGGTTGCTTTTTCATAGCATTCAACTGCGCTCGTCAGCTCGCCGTTTATTTTGCCGTCCCGTATGGCGATTGCATTGGCTTTGCTCAGCCGACCGATCGCCTGAATATTTTTCATGATGATGATATTTTCTTTTCGGTTCAGCTCATGGTTTTTGTTTGATCTTTTTGTGCTTTGATTCAGCTTGTATAACACGACTGCAGATATAATTGACGGTATCCCGAACAGCTGAAAAAATAGCTTTATATAATTTAGAAAATCCATGGTATTCTCCTTTATGCAAGGGTCTTCTTTTTTTCGTCCTGCTTTATTATATGTACAAGCAGTGCCAAATGACATTGAAAAAACCTTTCTGCCGAGTCAAAGCAGAAAGGTTTTTTCACAAACTCTGAATGATAAAATCATAATGGCCCGTGACAGGGTCTTTTTTGGTATAATCGGCAATGATGACTTTTTCGCCGTCGGAATATAACAACGCCGCGCCGAACCGTTTGTTTCGATAGGGGGGAGATGCTTTCAGAATGCTGACAATCTGCTTCAAGCGGTCGTCCTCCACTCGCAGACAACGGGGAAGCTTT
>MKRK01000057.1:0-9784 GCA_001896915.1 Clostridiales bacterium 43-6 | reverse complement strand
TTCCGCCGTGGAGAATAAATCAAACACCGCTTTGGTGTATTCCTCTAAGGGAACGGAAGTAGTTTCAAAAGAAAAAGAAAGATACTCGCTGAAATCCGAAAACAGCTCATAAGGCGAAAGCCCCATTACACCCAAAAGATACTGCAGGGTGAAGGCAAAGCGTCCGCTGTTATACAGCCTGTCCAGCGCATCTTCAATCCGTTTCAGCTTTTGGGTTTCTTCCTTGGTCAGAAACATATTGCTGACAAACTCATAGGGTGCTGTTTCGTGATATACATAGCCGTATCGGTCTGCCTCTGCCCGCAGCTGTGAGCCGTGCAGCAGCTTCAAAAAGCCCAGCTGGAGCACATGGGGCGACAGGGAATAGGCGGTATTGAAGGAGGCGATAAAGCTCTCAAGGGTTTCATAAGGAAGACCGGCAATCAAATCGATATGGATGTGAATGTTCTGCATGGAGATCAGTGACTGTAAATTTTGAAAAAGCTTGTTTGTGTCGGTTTTCCTGCTCACGGCTGCCAGGGTGGCAGGGTTAAAGCTCTGAATTCCGGCTTCAAACTGAAACAAACCGGGAGGGGCAGAGGACAATAACCCTATGGTTTCTTCGTCAAACAAATCGGCGGCAACTTCAAAGTGAAAGCGGATCCCCTCGGGGAACCCATTTGCACGTTCGATTAAGAACCGAAAGAGTTCATAGGCGCGGTTTCGGTTACAGTTAAAGGTTCTGTCTACCAGCTTAACGGTTTGGGTGCCGGAACCAGCAAGCAGACACAGCTCTTGTTTGGCCCGTTCCAAGGAGAAGAAGCGAACGCCGCAGCTGTCTCCGGAAAGGCAAAAGGCACAGGAAAAGGGACAACCCCGGGAGGTTTCCAGGTAGGCGATCCTTCCCTGAAGCATGCGAAAATACGCATCGGTATACGGGCCGGGCGGTTCCGGAAGAACTTCGTCCGGCGGATTTTTGACAACCATACCGTCTTGCCGATAGCATAGCGCCGGGACCGCATGGGGCGATATGTTTTCCGCCATGCAGTCAAGAAACGCAGCAAAGGACAGCTCTCCTTCACCGCAGATGATATAATCCACCGCGGGCAATTCCATCATCACTGTTTCGGGGTGATAGGAAACCTCCGGGCCGCCAAGCAGGATCCGTGCATCCGGCAGAAGGTTTTTCAATATGGGCAGCAGCCGTTTGATTGTGGTGATGTTCCAGATATAAGTGGAAAAGGCGATGAGATCGGGACGATGGGAGACGATATTGTCGAGAATCACGCTGTCCTGCTGATTGATCGTGCCCTCCATAATCGTCAGATCGATATCGCTTTTACAATATAAATCAACCCCTGCCGCCAGATAATGGACAGCAAGGGAAGAATGAATATATTTTGAATTTAGTGAACATAGAAGTGTTTTCATATTACTTTGAGGTGGTGCTCGCTTTCTTAATTGCTTTTTGGTACCGGATTGTATTTCCGTTGTCTAAGTTGATATACATGACATTATCTTTGATATGATAGGTGGTTTTTATTACATTCGTCTTATCTTCGTCAAACGTCAATGAGAGGGAAGAGCCTTTCAGTTTATATTGGCCTTTGTTTGTGGTACCCTGGGATGAAAGCTCAAAGCTGCCGCCTTTGTTAAATTGGAAGTAGGTGCTTGTATCGGTTGAGCCGTCAGCTTGGGGCACTGCAGAATACCATTTCCCCACAATAGAGCCGGTAAGCATCGGTAATAGTATAAACAGAGTCAATAAAACAGCGGCACCGACGGTGGCGACGGATGCCCAGATGGCAAGAATGACTTTGGCATAAGATTTTTTCGGTTTCACTTCGGGAGCAGGTTCTTGGTACACAAAACCTTCTTCGCCTTCTTCAGGTTCAACCATGGGAACATAAACTTCATTGCCGTCCTCATCATAAACGGGTTCTGATGCAACCGTCTCGGTAACGGTTTCGACAGCAGGATCGGCAGCAGTCTGTACAGCACCGCAGATCTCACAGCTTTCGGCATTTTCAGAGAGCTCTGCGCCGCAGGCGATGCAGACATTTTTCTCGGTCAGCTCTGCGCCGCATTCGCTGCAGAATTCATCTTCCGGTAGATAATCTTTGCCGCAACATTCTTTTTTTATCATATTGTAAGCTCCTTAACTTTTTATCCTTTCTATCATATATGAAAACACATAATTTTGCAAGTATAATCTTCAATATTTCTATGAATCACGAAAACAGCCATGTACTCTGGCGGAGACGGACAAATAAACGGATAATGTCATTCCGTAGCAAAGCATGATCACATAAGAAAAATCTGCCTGCCAATCAGAAAAGGAATATTGACTTACAGCCATCAAAACGGCTGTAAACAGAGTCAGTATACCCAATATTCCAATCCGTTTATGATCCATACGGCTGTGTTTTATTCCGCCGAGGAAAACAATCAGGAATATTAAGATGACAACGGCGGCAATCAGGTTTGCGATTACATACAAAAGCTGCGGATAATAAAGTTGTGTGTAAATGATTCCACTCAAAATCCCAAAGCAACCGGATATTGTGTTATTCAGCAAGAGTGCGAAAATGACAACCGGAAACAGGAGAAGCAACCACAAAACACCGCCAAAATCTCTGTCGGTATTTGTTGTGGGGTAATTTGATGCTTTTTTCAGCGTGTGGACAAGATAGACAAAGCTCCAAAGCTCCAGAAACAAAGGGAGAAGATCAATGATGCGAACAATCATGTAACAGACGGGATAAGGGATCCTGTGAATCAATGATGCAATGAGATTCACGGTACTGTCTGAAGCGAGAATTCCGTTTGGTTTAAAGAAATTGCTGATGAAAACAAAATCATACACTCCCATCACCAAAAAGGTGAGAAAAGCCACCGTAGCCACAGTTTTCATTTCCTTTCTGCACTGCCGAAAAAGGGAAATATGCAAATGATTGCTTAGTGGATAGAAGAAGATGAACAGATATGTCAAGAAGGCGGCAAAGTTGATTGCTTTAGCCGCTTCATGATAATGAGATGTGGGAGAACCCCAAAAAAGAAACAGAAATCCAAAATTGGCACAGATATATAAGAGTACGATAAGTATCGTTTGAATGAAAAATGAATCTATTTTATTTTTAAAAATAGTGAATTCAATATAACCAAAGAGAAGAAAAATAAAAACAACTCGACAAATTGAAAGAATTTCAAAAGGTACATCGGGACTGTTTTCTGTAACAATGGTGGAGGTGAATACACCTACCATCAGATTGGGATTTGCTCTGCCAATCAGCCAGATTGCTATAAAAAGCGCTGCAATTGCATGAAAATGGACCCATGTTCTGGATTTCATATAAAACCTTCTTTCCGATTGAATGACGGTTTTATGATAATACAACGAAAGATAAATGTCAATATAAATATATTGATAAACAATAAATATATGTTTATCAATAATAACTTCGGACACGAGATATAGAAAGGAAAGCAATTTTTCTGTTGTTCACAACCAGTCAAAGGATCGGTTGGATTAACCATCGGAGTTCCTTGTTCATCGCTTGAAAAACAAAAGGGATCAAAAGACGGTTCCTGGTGTATACGTCGAAATTTCATATAGCAAGGCTTCGATGTTTTCAAGGGGAGTACCGGGCATGATGCCGTTGCCGGCGACCATTAGCAGGTCCTATAGTTCTATAAACACGGCAGAGGACATCACATGGTACTTAAGATTCTCTGAGGCAAAGATCCCGGCAACACCGGCGGCGTTGTAGTACTCAAAATTACCCGATAAAACTCTAAGAGTTTTATCGGGTAATTTTGAGTCTATTTAATACATTCTGTAAATATCATTACTTCTTTTTCTTAAAGGCTGGTAGGGCAAAGGCCATAATCAGGGCAACGATGGCTATGATCCCCACCACCCATAGCGCAGGGCTGGGCAGGCTGCCCCCTGTTTCGACATCATTATTCTTTGGTGTTGTTGTGGAGGTGGGTATTTCGGTTTTTGTTGTAGTAGGTTCGTCCGTTTTTAACATAGAAACCCACAGGTTTTTGCCGTTTTTGAGGTCGACCAGCGCCATCATACCCTGGGTTGTGCTGATGCTGTCGGGTGCTTCGGAAAAGCTGGCGTAAAGAAAGCCGCCTTCCGCTGTCTGATAGGCAAGCAGAGCGTCCACAACGGTTTTGCCGCCCCGTGTCCATTTTGCACCGGTTACATCCTCGCCCGCTGCGAGAAGACCCATGATGCCGTAGGCCTGAGCACAGCTGTTTGCACTGTCCCATTTGCCTTTTCCAATCATATTTGCATTGTTGTCCAATGAGTTTTCAATGTAAGTAACCGCCTTTTGCTTTGCGACATCGGCTGCCGGTGTGCCGGCCATGGACAATGCGATCAAAGCGGCGCCGGTGGTGTCCAGCTCCATGTCCCAATAGGTGAAGCCGCCGTCAGTTTTTTGCAATGCAATAAGGGCGCTGACAGCCTTATCCTTATTGTAATTCACTGTTGCGCCGCCGCTGCGTGCTGCTTCCAGCGCAGTGATGGACCACATCTGGTCGCTGACATTGGTTTCTCCCGTTTTGTCTAAAAAGCTTCCGTTTGCGCTTTGGCGGGAAACAAGATTGTCAACAAGAGTCTGATTGATGCTGCTAGGTACGGTTTTGTTTAAAATGGAAAGAGCCAGAATATCCTTGGCTACCTCCGAAGGGGTCACATAATCAGCCGCATCGGCAGGATCTACTTCGGGAGTCATGAATTGGTTGGTTAAATCGTATAAATTCTCTGGGGATGAAACACAGTACATGGTCCAAACATCCGCCTTGATTTTGTTGAAGTCATCGTCCGGCAGTGAGTAATTTGCTTCATAATTTGTTTTGTAATAAGACAGCGCCTTGTCAAAATTTGATTGTACATTCAGTGCCGAAGCAGGCAAGATAAGGGTCAGGATCAGGATTGCAATTACCGTTATGGATACTAGTTTTTTCATTTTAAAAGTCCTTTCTGATATGAGATACATAAAAAACGGCTTTGCCCGGAACAAGGCAAAGCCGTTAAACGCATCAAGGACAGCGCTTGCCGGTGCCGGCAAACACAGTGCTGCGTCGAACGCTCTCCCTCCGAGAGTTTACGCAAGGTTTCGGCAGGTATCCTGACTCGGCTTCATCCTTAACCCGTCTTCCCGAACATTCAGTGACATATTGGGTCTTGTCTGCCTTACAGTAGCGGGGGCTGTGGCGGATTTGAACCGCCTTCCCTTATTAGTCTTTAGAGAAGGTTCTGTTTCTCTTACAACGAATAGATTCATTCGGAGAAGAGAAGGTTAGCTTCCCGGCAAGAACCGAAATCTTATGTTTTAGTATAATCAAATTTATGGAATAAGTCAATAGAAACCTAAACACCCATCAGTTTTTTGGTGTCTGCTGCGATTTTTTCTGAAATCTCAGTGGCGATTTCTGCTGTTTGTGCTTTTGCCGTGATATAAATCTTGATTTTTGGCTCTGTGCCCGAGGGACGGACAATAGAACCGCCGTCATTTTCGAGCTTGAAGGAAATGACGTTGGATTTCGGCAGATCAATGGGTTTCACTTCACCGGTCACAATATCCTTTTGTGTGCTTGCATCATAATCTACAATGGATAAAACCTTCAGTCCGCCGATTTGTGCAGGGCTGATGCTTTTCAGCTCTGTCATGATCTCAGCCATTCTTGCCATGCCGGACATACCTTCACAGGTTACGTTCAGCTGGGTGTGACGGAACATACCGAATTCTGAATACAAACCGTTCATCACATCGATGAGGGTTTTGTTTTGTTTTTTATAAAAAGCTGCCATTTCGCATATCAGCATGGAAGCCACAACGGCATCCTTGTCTCTGACATAGCTGCCGGCCAGATAGCCATAGCTTTCTTCATAACCAAAGACAAAACGGTCTTCTTCGCCTTTTGCTTCCAACAAGCCGATTTGCTCGCCGATAAACTTAAATCCGGTGAGCACATCGATGATTTCGCAGTTGTATTTTTTGGCAATGAGAGCGGCAATATCGGTGGTTACAATGGTTTTCACTGCAATGGGGTTTTTCGGCAGGGTGCCGTTGGCGGTGCGTTCTCTTAACACATAATCAAGCAGCATGGCACCTACCTCGTTGCCTGACATCAGGATAAATTCGCCTTGGTGAAGAACAGCAATGCCCACGCGGTCACAGTCCGGGTCGGTTGCCAGTAATAAATCGGGCTGTATGTCCTTGGCAAGCTCAATGGCGCATTCAAACACCTGTCTGATTTCCGGGTTGGGGAACGGACAGGTGGGGAAATTGCCGTCCGGCAGCTCCTGTTCCTTTACGATGGTGACGTTTTTGATGCCGATTTTGTCCAAAATCGCTCTGACGGGCTTGTTGCCGGTGCCGTTGAGGGGAGTATAAATAACCTTCATATCGCTGCTTTTTAGGATTTCTGTATTGATGCTGCGTTTTTCCACTTCAGTTAAATACGCTTCGACAGTGTCTTCTTCAATGAAGCGGATCAAACCGTCGGCAACCGCAGTGTCGAAGTCCGCTTTTTTTACGCCGGTGAAAATATCCACGGTTTCGATGATACCAAGAACATATTCGCTGGCTTCCAGTGTCAGCTGGCAACCGTCGTTGCCATATACCTTATACCCGTTGTATTTTGAGGGATTGTGGCTGGCGGTGACCACCACACCGGCATCGCAGTTCAGCCGGCGAACGGCGAAGGAGAGCATGGGCGTGGGCATCAGTTCTTTATATATGTATACTTTGATTCCGTTGCCGGCGAACACCTCCGCTGCTTTACGGGCAAAAAGATCGGATTTGATGCGGCTGTCGTACGCAATGGCAACACTGGCGTTTTTCACAGTATCATTCAGATACTGGGCAATTCCCTGGGTTGCTTTGCAGATGGTGTATATATTCATACGGTTGGTGCCTGCGCCGATAACGCCGCGCAGCCCGCCTGTGCCGAACTCCAATTCGCGATAAAAACGGTCAATGACCTGGTCTTCCTCAGATTTCACGCTGTTGAGCTCTTCAATGAGATCTGTATCCTCCACGGCATTGTTAAGCCATGTGTCCAATAATTCTTGATATTTCATTGCTACCTTCCTTTTTTATAAAACTGTTACGAATAATTATACATGAATAAAGCCGTATATACAAGTAAAATGTTATTCTCATATGGTTATTTGTCAAGAACAACCTCAATTGTTTTATCAGAATAGGTGACTTTTACTTGCTTTGTTCCCGTAAAGTCCACCAGGAAGTCAGTTTCTTTGGTTTCCAGCCCTGTGACAAAGGTTTCGTCCGACAGTTTTTTCTTGAAAAACAAAAAGGGCTTGTAGATTGCAACGGTTCTTTGGTTTTGCAAAAAGGGGGTTTTGCTTTCCAGCAGAATGTGGTAACCGTTGAGGGGAGATGTATAGTAAAAACGCATGTCCCTGCCCAATTCCATCTGAAAGGTATAATGAACAAATAAATTGGCGCCCATGAAAATGACAGCAATACATAAAATCTTGACGATTATTTTAAGTGAAAAGCGCGCATATATGTTGCGGTTTTTCAAAAGAACAAAAATGATAATAAGATCAATGAACAATAACACACCATACATAAAATACAAATTCAGAATGAGGGTATAACCTAAGATTAGCATGACAAAAGTAAAGACAAGGAATACAGCAAAGAATATTTTTATCATGGATTGTATATGCATAACATCACTCTCATGTAATTTATTTATTAACAAGCTATTTTCTTGTTAATCCTAATATTGCCCGAATGGGAATGAAAATCCAGATGTTTCTCCGATTTTGATTGAAATTGGTTCAAACTTGTGTTATTATTATAAAAATATTTCGGTTGGACGGGTGTATATCCGTTTTCAAGCATTGGCTTTCGGGGCGGGAAGCTCGTTTTTACGAGCGTTCCGCTTTTTTATTATTGAAAAGAAAGGGTGACCATCATGATATGGAATGTTTTCACTTTGCTGATTGGCTTTGTGCTGCTCATCAAATCCTCGGAGGTTATGATCGATAATGCCTCTAAAATCGCAACAATGCTAAGGGTTTCGCCGTTTATCATCGGATTTTCTGTTGTTGCGTTTGGCACCAGCGCACCCGAATTGATCATCGGCATCATCACCGGTGTATCAAAAACAAACCAGCTAACCATGGGAAATGTGCTGGGATGTGTGCTTACAAACGGAGCTCTGGTCATTGGCATTGCTGCCATTTTCAAAACCATTTCCATTGACAAAGCAGTGATTTACAGGGAAATTCCCTTATCAGCCGGTGTGCTGGGACTTTTTATGCTGTTGTTGTTTCTCGGCGGTATGTTATCAAGAATTGACGGGCTGATTTTGCTTGTATGCTTTGTAGGGTTCTTAGTCTATCTGTTAACCCGCTCCAAAGGGTCCTTCACCCATGACGAGGAAATTGCCCACGGGGTTGACAAAGAGGAAGCAGCCGGCGATCAAAAGCAAAAACATAAAATTCTTCCGTTTATATATCTGGTCCTCAGCATCGCCGGGGTGATTATCGGGGGGAATTTTGTAGTTCAAGGAAGCACCGAAATCGCCAGATTTTTCGGACTGAGCGAGTTTTTGATCGGAGTCACCATCGTCTCGGTGGGCACATCTTTACCGGAGCTGGTTTCCACTCTCATCGCCATGAAAAAAAACAGGTCGGATATTGCCATCGGCAATATCATCGGCAGCAATATCTTTAACATTCTGTTTGTTTTGGGCGTTTCCGCTGCGATTCATCCCATCGGGATGATGAAAGGAATTCAGTGGGATTTCCTTTTGGCATTTGTCCCAATTCTCCTGCTTTTCTTTTTATCATTGAGGAAAAAGGAGCTGAAACGGTATGGCGGCGTTATACTTTTTGCTTATTATATTTTATATATCCTATGGAAAGTTCTCAGCATATAAATTCATTTCCAAAAATGGAAAATTGATTGCGTTTTAGCTAAATTTAGGGTAAAATAGTTTATATAGTAATATGGGAGGTAGTAACATTGATTTGGCATTCATCATCATTGTTTCAAGTTACAGGAGAATTAAAGGGGGACATTGACAACGGTCTCAGTACAGAGGAGTCGGGTTTACGACTGCAAAAGTACGGGAAAAATCAGCTTTCCGAAGCAAAGAAAAAGAGTTTTGTGGAACGCTTCATTGCACAAATGAAAGACGCAATGGTCCTAATTTTGATCGGTGCTGCTGTGGTTTCTTTTATCGCGCTTTTTGTCAACAGCGAAGGCAAACACGATATTGCTGATTTGATTGAGCCGTTTATCATCATTGCAATCGTTATCCTAAACGCTTTTCTGGGTATTTTCCAAGAAAGCAAGGCTGAGGCAGCATTGGAAGCGCTCAAAAATATGGCTGCCCCCTCGGCTAAGGTGGTTCGTGACGGGGTTGTGCAGATGCTTGATGCATCCTATCTCGTTCCGGGTGATGTCATTGAGCTCACCGCAGGTGATTTTATCCCTGCTGATGCAAGATTGATTTCATCAAGCAGTATGTCCAGTGATGAATCCTCCCTGACCGGTGAATCCGTTCCGGCGGAAAAAAATGCAGAAGGCACCATTGCCGATATTGCAGGAATCGGTGACAGATTTAATATGGTCTATGCAGGCTGTTCTGTGTCTTACGGACGTGGACGAGCCATCGTTACCGAAACCGGCATGAACACCGAAATGGGAAAAATCGCGACGATTTTAAGAGGCACGGAAGATTCCATCACTCCCTTGCAGATTAAGCTGGCTTCTTTGGGCAAAAGGCTCGGGTTTCTGGCTTT
>MKRK01000056.1:999-9747 GCA_001896915.1 Clostridiales bacterium 43-6 | reverse complement strand
TTCTCGGTGCCTTTTCCTATTCCTCCACCGGTCTTGCCGATGCGCTGAGCGCAATTCATACCAAAAAAATCAATGCAGATCAATATCTGGGAGCGACAGTGTCCTTAGACAATGTTGTGGAAGGGATGCGAATGGTAGAAACCGGGCAAGCCCTGAAGGTTATCATCGACCCTTGGATAGACTAAACAATAGACAGAAAGCTGGAAAAAACATGTATGAAATCGATACAAAGCTCCAAAAGCTGGAGTCACAAGGCAATCCGATCCGTGTTTCCCTGATCGGAGCCGGACAAATGGGCAAGGACATTGTCGCCCAAATCGAAACCATGGTCGGCATGGAATGTGACATTGTGGTGGATTTGTCCTGTGAAATCGCGGCTGACGCATACAAACAGGCCGGATACACCGGCGAGGTGGTGCAGGTCACTACCGCAAAAGAAGCAGAAACAGCCATAGCGGCAGGCAAAAAGTGTATCACAACAAACTATAAAGTCGCCATTGAAACCGCTTGTATCCAAAGTGTAATTGACGCCACCGGTTCTCCCGAAATGGGTGCCCGTGTGACAATGGATTGTATTTTTTATAAAAAACACATTGTCATGATGAACGTAGAATGCGACATTACTGTCGGTCCGATTTTACGGAAGCTCTGCGAACAGGCAGGGATTGTGTATTCGCTGACCGCAGGTGACGAACCCGGTTCCATCATCGAGGTATACCGCTTTGCAAAGGCTTTGGGCTTTACAATAGTTGCCGCGGGCAAGGGCAAAAACAACCCGCTGGATATTTATGCAAACCCCGGTATGAAAGAATGGGCAGACAAGGCTGCCGCCAGAGACATGAGCGCCCGTATGCTCGTGGAATTTGTGGACGGTTCCAAAACCATGATAGAAATGGCGGCAGTGTCCAACGCCACAGGGCTGGTTCCCGATATCCGTGGCATGCACGGTCCGAAATGTAACGTAGAAGATTTGACATCTGTCTTCTGCCGAAAGGATCAAGGCGGCATTTTAGAAAAAGAGGGCGTTGTGGATTATGGCATCGGCAATATCAACCCCGGTGTTTTTGTGATTGTCACCACCGACCAACAACGCATCATAGACGGGCTGGTTCAGCGTGACATGGGTAACGGTCCCAATTATTTGTTGTACCGTCCTTATCATCTTTGTTCCATCGAAACTCCCATTACCGCAGCACAAGCTGTGATTTACGGTGAATCCACCGGTCACCCCATGGATCATCTGGTTTCCGAATGCATCACCGTTGCCAAAAAAGATCTCAAGGCCGGCGAAATACTGGATTCCATCGGTGAATACTGTTACCGTGCTTCCATCGAGCTGGCCGCCATTGCCAGAGAAGGAACCATGCTGCCCGTAGGTCTTGCCTGTGGTGCCAAACTGTTACAGGACGTAAAAAAGGACGAGATCATCACCTACGATATGGTAGAGCTTGATAACTCATCGGTGCTGCTCCAGCTTCGCAGAATGCAGGATCAATTATTACATCAATAGAAAGAGGAAGCCATATGGATCATAAGGTCATCATCGGTTATGCCCCTACCAGGAGAAGAATTTTTAGTGCGGAAGACGCTGTTAAGTATAAAGAACTCATCCGGAACAAGATGAAGGCTATGGACATTTCCTTTGTAGATATCGATGATATCAACAGTGAGGGTCTGCTTCGCTGTGCCGAGGATGTGGACGCGGTCATTGAAAAATTCAGAGCCGCCGGCGTCAATGCGCTGTTCATCCCCCATTGTAATTTCGGCTCTGAGCACAGCTGTGCCAAGGTGGCAAAGGCGCTGGGTGTTCCTGTTTTGCTGTGGGGTCCCCGTGACGAGGCTCCCCTCGCTGACGGCAGCCGTCTTCGGGATACCCAATGCGGTCTTTTTGCCACCGGCAAGGTGCTGCGCCGTATGAAGGTGCCTTTCACCTATATCCCCAACTGCCATGTGGATGACGAGCCCTTTGAAACCGGCCTTACCACCTTTGTGGCTACTGCCAATATCATCAAGGAATTCAGAAAAGCACGGATTCTGCAAATCGACACCCGCCCCGGTGATTTCTGGACCATGATGTGCAACGAGGGAGAATTATTGGAACGCTTCGGTATTCAGCTTTTCCCTATTTCCATGGTAGAATTCACCGACCGAATCAAAGCCTTGGAAGCTTCCGACGACAGCGAAGTGGAGGCAACCGTTGCTTTCATTCGTGAAAACATGGAGGTTTGTGTGCCTGATGACGCTGTCCGTCGTGTGGCGGCGCTGAAAACCGCCATGAAATATTATGCCGAGGAAAATAACTGCAACGCCATTGCCATCCAGTGCTGGGATGCACTGCAGCAGGCACTGAAAATCATGCCTTGTTGTGCCAACGCTTTATTGACAGACGAAGGCATTCCCGTGGTTTGCGAAACCGACATTCACGGTGCCGTTACAGCAATCATGGTGCAGGCCGCCGGCATGGGCAAAACCCCCAGCTTTTTCGTGGACTGGTCCGTGCGCCACCCCACCAACGATAACGGTGAGCTGCTGCAGCACTGCGGACCCTGGCCGATTTCTCTTGCCAAAACAAAAGCAAAGCTTACCCGCCCCTTTGCGTTTCCCGAGCATTGCGCCGGTTCGGTTTCTGCCGAAATCAAGGGCGGGCTGATTTCCCTGCTCCGTTTTGACGGTGACAACGGCGAATACGGTATGCTCATGGGAACCGCCCGGGGCATTGACGGGCCTGTTACAAACGGCACTTATCTGTGGGTCGAGGTTCCCAGCTGGTCAAAGGTAGAAACCATGATCGTAAAGGGACCTTATGTGCATCATGCGGTGGGTATCCACGGCAATGTTCTTCCCATGATTTACGATGCCTTGCAGTATATCGGCGGTATCCGCTCTGATTTTTATGACGAAACGCAGGAAAAACAAACCAAAGAATATTTATTTTAATTGCACATTGGCGGGTAGCTTTATCCGCCTTGTTTGTATCAAGATAAGGATGGTTATGGCATGTTACTGGGTATTGACGTAGGCACAACCGGAGTGAAAGCGGCTGTTTTTGATGAAAACGGCAACATGAAGGGGTATGGGTTTCGGGAATATGATGTGATTTATTCTGCTCCGGGGTATGCCGAGCAGGACGCCGAAGCGGTCTTTGCCCACACAAAAACAGCGATCAGGGAAGCTGTCCGGGAAATCGGGCACAAAATCGCTGCCATCAGCGTTTCCACACAGGGAGATGCTGTAATTCCCGTTGATAAAAACCGCAGCGCGCTGTCCTTCGCCCAATTGGGCATGGATTATCGCGGCGGAAAAGAAACGGAAGAATGCAAGGCACTCTTCGACGAAAGGGAGCTGTTTCAAAAAACCGGTATGCGCCCTCATCCCATGAATTCTCTGATCAAAATAATGTGGATGAGCAAGCATGATCCCGGTCTGGCAGAAAGAACCCATCGATTTGTGACCTATGCAGATTTTATTCTCGCCAAACTCGGCAGTGATGATTTTGTCATTGATTACACCATGGCATCCCGCACCATGGCTTTTGACATTCATACCAAAGCATGGTCACAAGAAATATTGCAAAAGCTATCTCTGTCCGCCCGCTTATTCAGCACGCCGGTAGAGAGCGGAACAGTGGTCGGTACCATCGGAAAAGCACTGTCAACAGAGCTGGGTATCCATGAAAAAACACTTCTGGTCGCCGGCGGCCACGACCAGCCCTGCGCCGCTTTGGGTGCCGGTATTGTAAAAGAAAACATGGCGCTGGACTCCCACGGAACAGCGCAGGTGCTGTCTGCCTGTTTTGAGACGCCCCAAACCGGCGAAACCATGTTCCAGTCCTATTATCCCTGTTATTTTCATGTGGTAAAGGATATGTACTTTACATTCTCCCTAAACCACTGCGGCGGCATTCTGTTACAATGGTACCGTGACAATCTGGGTCTGCCCGAGGTGACACAGGCAGAAAAAACAGGCGAGCGGGCTTTTGAGCAAATTGTGAAGCTGGCCCCTAAGGGGCCTTCCCCCCTTCTCGTTCTGCCCCATTTTAACGGCAGCGGCACCCCTACCTGTGATGTAAACTCCAAGGGAGCCATCCTCGGGCTGACTTTGTCAAGCACACGCCATGATATAGCAAAAGCAATCATGGAATCCCTTGTCTTTGAACTGCGAGGAAACATGGAAACCATGGCAAAGACCGGAATTGACATTGCCGATTTGCGCTGTGTGGGCGGCGGTGCCCGTTCCCCCATTGATCTTCAGCTGAAAGCTGATATCACGGGTTTGCCCGTTGCTACATTGAAAACAAGAGAAGCCGCTTGTCTCGGTGCCGCCATCATTGCAGGATACGGTGCCGGAGTTTATGGCACCATCAAGGAAGGGGCAAATCTGACCAAAACCGACACAATCTATGAGCCTAATATGCAGCTGCATAGTCAATATGATGAAAAATACTATCTTTTTACAAAACTTTATAGTACACTAAAGGAAATCAATCCTATGCTTTAGATTGGGTGACAACAATGAACGACTTATTTGTAGTACCAAACCAAGCTATCTCCCACCAAACACTTATCCGAATTCAGTCGGTGTATGGAACTCTGAAAACAGCGGAGCGAAAAGCTGCCGATTTTATACTTTCCGACCCCGAGATGATTGCCGCCAAAAGTATCAGCGAGGTGGCCTCTGTGGCAGGCTGCAGTGAAGCGACGTTGGTGCGGCTTGCCAGACGCATGTCCTACAGCGGTTATCCCGAGCTTCGCAGCGCAGTGGTGAAGAAAACCAGCGAAGCGTCTGTATTGTATCAGGGGATTGACAAGAACGACAGCCAACTGAATATTATAACAAAGGTGTTCTCCACATCGGTTCAGGCCATTCACGACACGCTGAACATTCTGGACATCCAAAAATACGAAGCCGCCGTGGAAATACTGAAATCAGCAGGAAAAATCATGTTTCTTGGAAGCGGCGATGCATCTGCCGTGGCAATGTCAGGATTTTATAAATTCCTGCGGCTGGGGCTTGACACGGTTTGTCAAAATGAATATGATCTCCAGCTGGTCACAGCCTCCGGACTGCGGCCGGGCGATGTGGTCATTGCGATTTCCCATTCAGGGAAAACCAAGACCATTATAGACGTGATCAAATGCGCAAAGGAAGCCGGGGCAGCCATCATCGCCATCACCAACCATCCCGGTTCTCCCTTGTCAAAAAATTCGGATATACAGCTAGTGACTGCCGCTTTTAACCATAACAGCATGGGCGAGGTAATGACCAAGCGCATTCCGGAGCTGTGTATTATTGAAAGCCTGTACATCTCCCTGTCCTTGTTTGACGAAAACAAAACAGAGCATTCTCTGGAAACCTCCTCCCGTGTATTAACGGCCAATAAGATATAGCAAACCCGACAGGCTCTTTTCAACGAGCCTGCCGGGTTTATATTTATCTTCTTTTTGCAAAAAAGGTGACAATGGTCATCAAGGCTCCAAACGAAAACGCAGTGCCAAAAAACATCCAGTGCCATGGCACCGATCCCATCAGAAATAACGTTTCTTTCAATGAAAAGGTGAAAATGATTCCGATCAGAAATGCAATTGCCAAAGACCCCATCATCATGACAATGCCAAAAAGCAAAGAACCGATGAAAAAAAGCAACAACAATTCGGCTATTATATTATGATGTTCTTCATATATTTTTTTCTTGTCCACCTTTGTCAGCGGTTTCATGGTTGCCCTTTTTCCCGCTATCTTCGCCAGCTCTGCATTGTCAGTTTGTGTTTCGTGAGAATCATCTGTGAATAACGGTCTGATTACGCGTCCGTATCTTCTACCTTTGTCTGTAAAAAATCCACTGTAAGCATCCATTGTTTCAAACAAATCCACCTCATCTTTTTTGAATAAAACGGTTCCGCAAATAAAATTCACACTCAAATCCGTGATAATTATCATAAAATTCACCCAGTATACTGCGAAACTCCTTCTTTTTGGTCTTAGGAATCATCGGCCTTTGGTATACATCACTATTTGTCACAAAAGACGGATCCCCAAGCCAGTGAAGCCGCTCATACAGCAGAGACAGTTTATCATACAGCTTGTTGTAATATTTCATTGTTTCTCCCTTATCTCCGGAACAGCACCAGCTTCACCACTGCCATGCATTCTCTGATATAAGAAACAGGCATCAGCTCCGGCTTTATGCCACAGTGCAGGGAGCTGCTTTTGATGCCAGCCAGACGGGACAGCTGCTCTGCCCGAAAAATGTGAAACGTATTGGTGACAAAAACCGTTGTATAGTCCTTTTGAAAATATTCATCCAACAATTCTTTTGAATACTGAAAGTTTTCAAAGGTGCTGGTAGAGCGTTCCTCTTTGATAATTCTGTCCTTGCTGACGCCCTTTTTGATAAGATACCGTTCCATGGCCACAGCCTCGGTGATGGTTTCGTTGTGCCCCTGTCCGCCGGAGACGACCGCAACTGCCTTCGGGTTTTTCTCTAGATATTCCGCTGCCTTGTCAAGCCGGTACGCCAGTGTTGAGGTCACCTTTTCACCCTTGATGCCTGCCCCCAGAACGATCACCGCATCTTCTCGATTGGTCATAGTATCATTGAGCCCGTACACCCCCAGGAAAAGAATCATGCCATACAGAATGATATTGCCAAGAATAAACAACACAAGCAAACACTTTACCAGTCCGTTTTTGGCAAGGCCGATCCGCTTCTTTTGAAATATCCCCATCAGCAAATAAATCATCCCGAGAAGAAACGCAGCCGCAATGCCCGCATGAAAATTCCGCGTAACAAACAAGTATAACGCATCGAAAACCAGCACGATACCTGCTGCCATCCATATGTATCTGATCCCTTTTTTCATAAATCAACCTGCCTTTCTTCTAGTAAATTTCACAACCGTTCAAATGTCTCCTTCAGCACCAAGGCGTCTTTTTCTACCAATGGTCCTTCGGCTATGATACAGCCCTTGACCTCAAAATCCTTGATGGCCTGCAGGCAAGCAGTATAGTTAAAATCGCTTTCCGTCATGGGAAGGTGCTTCCTTTCACCCTTGTTGTTATACTGTATCCCTGCCATGTGGATGTGCATATCCTCTATGGCTGTTCTGCCCAATCGGTCCTTGACATACTGTAAAATTTCCGCAAAATCATCGTACTGTTTCAGGCTTCCGTTATTTCTTGCGTGGATATGGGCAAAATCAATGCACAGCTTGCAAGAGGGCACCTCACAGCACAAGGATACCAGTTCCTCCAGCGTACCGAACTGGGTGGCCTTTCCGGTTGTTTCCAATCGATAATCCACACCGTCACCGGGCAGCTTTAATAAATTTTTCTTGATGGTCTGATAGGCTTCTTCCTTTGTATCCTTCAAATAAAAGCCCGGGTGAAACACAAGGCTTCTGCCCTGTGCTTTCAGGAGCCCTTCCCGTGCCGCTCTGATTCTGTGGAGGGACTGAGCTTGTTTTTCCTCATCCTCGGCGTTGAGGTTAACATAATACGACCCGTGGGCAGACAGATAGCAGTCATGTTCCCGATTCGCTTTCAAAATCTCGTCCTTGTTTTTGTCGGAGACATTGACGCTTCTGACAAACAAAAGCTCCATGGCATCCAGCCCGATGGATTTGACATAAGCAATCCCGGCGGCATAATTCATCTTTTTGATCGTGCTAAAAATCGGCAACCCTGAAATCCCAAACAATAGCTTGTCCAAATGCCTGTCCCACGCTTTCCCGTTGACGGTTTTTATTCCCGATTCATGTATCTTTCAAACGCTGCGATATCAATTTTCTTCATGGTCAGGATGATTTCCACAAGCCTTGTGATCTCCTCTTTCGTTCCCTTTTCCATGATTTCCTCCATCACAGCCGGTACGATTTGCCATGAAACACCGAACTTATCCTTGCACCAGCCACATTGTTCTGCTTCTGGCACATGGGAAAGCTTGTCCCAGAAATCGTCAATCTCCTCTTGATTTTCACAGTTGACCAGAAACGAAACTGCTTCGTTGAAGCTGAATTCCACATCATACCCATTGTCCATAGCCTGCACCTGCAATCCGTCGAGAGTAATCAGTGAATAATTCACCTTTGCTTTTTCCGCCGCGGCTTCCCCGTCACTGTAATTGCTGATCATATGAATTTCCGAATGTTTAAACGAGTTAACATAATATCGTATGGCTTCTTCGGTTTTCCCACACGCTTCGTTGGAGAACAGTAAGCATGGTATAATTTTTTGCGTGTTGGCTTCCTTTTCTACAAGCATAAGCTGCCATGACAACCCGTAACGATCCTGTATCCAGCCGTACCTTTTACTGAACGGGTATTCACCCAGTGGCATCAATGCTTCGCCGTTTTGTGAAAGCGCATTCCATAGCCGGCTCACCTCGTCTTCCGAAAAACACGAAACGGTAAAGGAAAAAGACGGATTGAAGGTAAAATAGGGACCGGCGCTAAGCGCCATGATTTGAAACCCGTCCAGCATAAAGGTCAGCGCCTCCGCATCACCTGACGGTGTGTTTTCCAACACCGCTGAATGTAAAATTCCTGAATTCTCAAATAACCCACAATAAAACAAGGCCGCCTCTCTCGCATCCTTGTCAAACCATAAGTGGGGTATGATTTTCTGCATAAAATCCCTCCGCTGACGTAATTGATGAACTAAATTTTACTTGATACGGCTGCTGTCGAAGAAACTCAAGAAGCCCCTAATATCCCTCTCTGCTATACAAACAACAATAAGCTAACTGCCATC
>MKRK01000056.1:0-984 GCA_001896915.1 Clostridiales bacterium 43-6 | reverse complement strand
ACCAGTCCGTAGATGGATAAATGGTGCTCGCCATACTCTCTGGCGGAGGGCAGCAGCTCATCCAGGCTGATAAATACCATGATCCCGGCAACGGCTGCAAAGATAAAGCCGAACACTGCATCGTTCAGGAACCGGGACAACAGCACAAATCCGATCAGCGCACCCACAGGCTCTGACAATCCCGATAAAAAGGAAAGCTTGAATGCCTTTTTCCTGCTACCTGTGGCGTAATAAACGGGCACGGCAACGGCGATACCCTCGGGAATATTATGGATGGCAATGGCAAATGCAATGGGAATCCCCAGTTGAGGATCATTCAAAGCAGCTGTAAAGGTTGCCAAACCTTCCGGGAAGTTGTGTATGGCGATCGCAAGGGCAGTGAAGAGCCCCATCCGCATCAGGTTCGCTTTGTGGTGCTCACTTTTTCCGTCCATTTCCTCTACGGTATGTACCTCGTGGGGATTTTCAGCGGATGGGATCAGCCGGTCAATCATAGCGATGAGCAGAATACCGAAAAAAAAGCCGCCCACCGTCACCCAAGAACCCGTCCTGACACCCAGAGCTGACACCAGCGAATCCTTTGCTTTTGCAAATATTTCGACCAGAGAAACATAAATCATCACTCCGGCGGAAAACCCCAAGGCAACAGACAAGAACTTTGTTCCCGTCCGTTTGGTAATAATGGACAGCGCACTGCCGATACCGGGTGACAAACCGGCAAACAGCGTCAGAGGAAACGCAAACAATACATTCATCGGGTCCATGTGTGCAGCTCCTTTCCTCAGCCGGGCGGAAAAGACCACCGTGATAGCAAATGATGTCCTTTCCTAAGCGTTTCACCTTATCAAGAGACTGTTGTGCCTGTGGCAGATCCAGGGTAAACTCCGGGTTTGCCACAACAAGTGTTTCGTTTTCGATTGCCGCGGCATCCCCGGCAATGATGGTCGTTTTGTCCACCCATAACGAAATATGTCCCGGTGTATG
>MKRK01000055.1:8460-17586 GCA_001896915.1 Clostridiales bacterium 43-6 | reverse complement strand
TGGAAACTGCCATCAAGGGCGTTTTATCCGACACAAAGTTCAATGGTACCGCAGTATTTACCTCTTCCGTTGATATCGCCTACGGCGAAACCGCCGGCTTGAAGGTCACGGTTGCCGCAGCAGGTTTCAAAGCCGCTGATGTTCCTGCAGCTACAGCTTCCGCTACCGATATTGATGCTGCTATTACAAAGGTAAATACTGACAGAGCGACCTATGGCGCACAGCAAAATCAGTTGGAGCATGTCATGAACAATCTGGGCACAACGGGTGAAAACCTGCAGGCCGCTGAGTCCCGTATCCGTGATGTTGATATGGCCGGTGAAATGACAGAGTTTACGAAGAACAATATTCTTGTTCAGGCAGCTCAGTCAATGCTTGCACAAGCAAATCAACAGCCACAGGGTGTTCTCCAGCTTCTGAAGGGCTAATATCTGATCACAATTCATCCCTATCATACAAGGCCGCCTCCGAAAGGAGGCGGTCTTGTTTTTATTTGGAGCTGGTTTGGGGAATAAGGAGAACCTTCCTGTTGGTTTGATACAATAGAACAGACCTGCGTAAGCAGGCCTGCAATCGATTCAAGCTTAAATCAGTTCAGGAATTTCAATCAAATTCAGTCTTAATCCGTACAGAAAATACTTTCGATTTTCTTTTCGCATACCTCGGGTGAATATAGCCAGTGATCCATATAATCGTCTTCATAAAAATATTTAATGGATTCCTTTGTATAATCCTTTTGAAAAGCGTCAATAATAATTAGTTTCACTTTCATTTTTTCGGGAATAATACTTTTTATGTACACACTTGCAATCTGACCGGGTTTTACCCCTTCCTTCGGTTCGGCCAATCCTGCCAGATTGGGGGTCAGCTCTACAAAAATTCCGTAGTCTTCCACGGAACGGACAATTCCCGAAACGGTTTCTCCCTGTGAAAACAATTCGGCGTTTTCTTCCCAGGTTCCCAAGAGCTCTTTGTGGCTTAGCGTGATACGCCCGTCCTCAATGGATTTGACAATAACACGGATGACTTCACCGGTAGTAAGCCTGTCTGACGGATGTGATATTCGGGAAACAGAAATAGCATCGATGGGCAAAAGAGAAACAATGCCGCAGCCGATATCGCAAAAAGCACCGAAGGGTTCCAAATGGGTCACACGGGCCTCGATTACATCACCGGGCTGCAGGGTGCTGATATAATCGTTGTGACACCGCTGTTGCGCTTCTCTCCGGGACAAAACCGCAAGGGGCCTTCCGTTTTTGTCAAGCTCCATCGAGTTAACCACAAAGCAAACCTCTTTGCCGACCCTGGATATAATGGCAATGTCCCGCACGGTCCCGTCTGCAATCCCCAGTGCGCATTCTTCTCTGGGGATAATCCCTTTCATAAAACCAAAATCAACAATCAGGTTATGGTCTGTATCACAAACGGCGGCGACTGCCTCCAGAATATACTTTTTTGCATAGGCATCTGCCAATGACAGCGGGGAATGTAAGCTGATTTTATTCTCCGGGGTATCGATTAAAAGGCCTTCCGGCCAAAATCTTTTCACTATCAAGACCATCCTTTCATTGAAGCAAGGCTTTTTTTATATTCGTGCTTTGTGCACGAAATACAAAATTCCCGGTTTGAAATTATGCTTCAAACCTCTGCTTCCCTTATTTCTCTCACTTACCGTTGGCTTTCATGAAGGGGATTTGTATGTGTTTTGCTAATTCACCAATTGTAATTGAGTTCCTTTATGCTTCAATATATGCAGGATGGAAGGCGGTCTATTCCTTTTTATTCTACTTTTATATGAAGCCCGCCGCAGTTGACAATAAAGCCCTTTGCGCGGCTGCTGTCCTTGTCCGGAATGACCACGGTGAGGGTGGCATCGTTGCGTTCTTTTACTTCATTGAATCGAGGATATCTGGGGGCGTCACTCATGATTGGCGTCTGTCCGTCAATATAGCTGGTCATATTCATATCGATGTAGTCGGGCTTGGGAGCATAATGGGCAGCATAATAGGTTTTCATTTTGATAACCGGGTCAACAACGATCTTGACTGCGTCAGGAATATTTTTTTCTATGCGTTTTGCGGCAACCATTGCTGTGTACACAGAACCGAAATTGGCAGTGATTTTTTTCATTGGGTGTCTCCTTTGCAAAATATTGAGTTCTATTCATTATTATTTCAAAATCCCAAAAAAATAACGTAAAAAATAATTGACAAATAAAAAAGAAAGGCGTAGCATTATGGAATGCTTGCATTGTGATACCGCCGGATCACGAATTGGTTTGCTTGGCAGGCATTTTAAAATCGGGGTTTTAAGGAGTATGCAAATTGGCAAAGACAACAAAGGATTTAACCCAAGGAAGTGTTTCCCGGCAGCTCATTCAGTTTGCGCTGCCATTTTTGATATCATCGTTTATTCAATCGGTTTACGGTTTGGCTGATATGATCATTGTGGGCAGGTTTTACGGCAGCATCGGCATATCTGCCGTGCAAATCGCAACACAGATTACAATTTTTATCACCAATTTGGTTGTGGGATTTTCGGTAGGCGGAACGGTTTTAATCGCCCAAAACTTCGGAGCAAAGCGGATGGAGGACGTAAAAGAAACCATCGGATCAATTTTATCGGTATTTATCATTGCCGCAATTTTGATTACCGGGGTGATGCTTTTTCTTGACCGGACCATTTTAGAGTTGTTACATACCCCCAAGGAGAGCTTTGATGATGCATTACAGTTTCTGAATATCTCAATGGCAGGAACCATTTTTATATTTGGATATAACGCCATCAGCTCCATTTTGCGTGCATTGGGGGATTCTGTTCGACCTATGTATTTCGTTGGTTTTGCGTGTATCATAAACGTAATCCTGGACATTGTTTTTTTGGGTGTGTTTCACATGCGTGCCGGTGGCGCCGCACTCGCCACGGTCATTTCTCAGGCAGTTAGCCTGATCTTGTCGGTAATATATCTTTATCGAATGAATTTTATATTTGATTTTAAGTTGTCATCCTTTCGATTATACAGAGATAAGGTCAAGCTCTTGTTCAGCATCGGTCTCCCCAGCACCTTACAACAGTCTGTGGTTACCTTCTCTTTTATCGTGTTAACTGCCATTGCCAATGAGACAGCCGGCATTGTGGGCAGCAATGCCCTGGGAATCGGTGCAAAGGTCAATTCCTTTGCGATTTTGCCCGGTCTTGCCATGTCGGCTGCCGTAGCGGCCATGAGCGGGCAAAATATCGGCGCCGGCAACATCGAACGGGCAAAAAAAACGGTTCGTACAAGTATGGTAATTACTTTTTCAATTTCTTTGGTCTGTGTGCTGTTAATACAGATATTTGCCCATGCTATCATCGGGGTGTTCTTGCCCTCTGGTGTGAATAACAAGGAGCTGATCGACATCTCTGTTACTTATTTGCGGATCATGTGTTTCGACAGTATCATTGTTTCCGGTGTTTTCAGCCTTGGAGGATTGTTTAACGGCTCCGGTCACACGATGTTCACTTTGTTCAATTCCATCGTCAGTTCTATCGGTGTGCGTATATCCATGGCATATTTATTGACCGGCGTGTTTCATATGGGAATGACAGGCATGGGGCTGGCTATTGTTTTGGCACCTTTGGGTTCGTTTCTCATCAGCCTGATTTATTATAAAAGCGGTCGATGGCAAAAACCAAAAATTATTAAGACTTAATGGAATTTTATATAAAACATGAAGAATATTGCCAAGTATTTTTATGCTTTTTGCTTGTTTAGTTCTTTGACATCCTGTATAATAGAAAGGTAAGAAAATTCAATTGATGAAGGAGATTGAGAGATGAAACGAGTAATTTCTGTATGCTTGACACTTGTTCTGGCGCTTGGCGTGTTTTCCTATTCGGCTATAAACGAGAACAAAAAAGCGGCTGCGTCGCAGACGATTAAAATTTTGTCCATTGGAAACAGTTTTTCGCAGAATGCACAGGAATATGCCAGGGCGATTATGAATGCGGCAGGCTATAATGTCAAAACCGCCAATTTATATATCGGGGGCTGCACCCTGCAAACCCATTGGAACAATGCAAGCAGCGATGCGAAAGCTTATACCTATCAGCTAAAGGATTTGGACAATGCCACATATAAGGAATATCAAAGCTATTCCATCAAACAGGCACTGGAAAGCGATGACTGGGATTATGTCACCTTTCAGCAGGCAAGCCCCAACAGCGGACAATACAATACCTTCCAACCGTATTTAAATAACCTTTCCGCTTATGTCCGTTCCTTGGAACCGAATGCGGAACAAATCGTTCACCAGACATGGGCTTATGAAATCAACAGCACCCAAAGCGGTTTTGCCAATTATAACAGAGACCAGCTGACCATGTTCAATAAATTGAAGGATGCGAACAATCAGGGAGCGGCTGCCATCGGAACAAGAATTATACCCAGCGGTGAGGCGTTTCAAATTGCCCGTGCCACGACAGAATTTGATTATTCTGCCGGCAAACCCTCTCTTTGTGACACCGATACTTACCACGCCAGCGGATACGGGAAGTTTTTACTGGGCAATGTATGGGCGGAGGTTTTCACCGGTCAGAGCGTTTTGAACAACACCTACAAGCCCAGCAGCGTTTCGGATACACAAGCAGTTGTGCTACGGCAGGCTGCCCACGATGCGGTCACATTGTATGCCGGAACCCCGACTACAACCACAACTACCGCAATCACTCCCTTTACTGAGAAAACTTTTCAATGTGAAGATTTATTCTTTTTGGCAAACCAACCAACCGGAACCAATATAGACACCACCAACGGAAACACCGTTTTTCTCTCTGCTACGACCAATGGTGACTATATTCAGTTTGCCATTCCCGGATTGTCTGCAGGTACCTACCGCGTAACGGTTAAGAGCCGGAATTACAGCACTCGCGGGATATACAAGCTTTTTGTAAACGAGCAAAGCATTGGTGGCGACATTGATATGTATACAACTGCATTGGCATATGTAGAAAGCAATTTCGGTACCTTTACAACCACCGCTGATGGAACGGCATTGCTGAAATTCTCATTGGTGGGTAAAAATCAGTTATCAACCGGGACAGGGGTCTATTTGGATTACATTAAGCTTACCAATCTGACTGATCCATCTTCCTCAACATCGTCAACAACATCAACCATCTCCTCGACATCATCTACAACATCGACCACATCTTCCATTACATCGACGGAAACTTCATCCATGACTACTTCTTATCCATTTGACTATTTTGAAATCAAATACCCCCAGTCAGAAGGTTATATCATCGGCTTATCCCAGAAAGGTACCGATTATAACGAATTGATCGGTAATGTGTTTATACCCCGCGGCGGTATCATTAAGGTCTACAATACAAAGAATGCAGAAGTAACCAGCGGACTCATTGGAACCGGATTCACATTAAAAGTAGATGTAGGCTATGGTTTTGTGTCATACCCCATTATCTACTATGGTGATATTGATGGAACAGGTACTGTCAACGTCATTGATTTGGTTTATATCAAACGTCATGTGCTTTCGCTAAAAAAGCTGGAGGGTGTGCAATTTAAGGCTGCCAATCTGTATCCTGATGAAGTTATTAATGTGCTGGATATTGTAGTGGCCAAAAAGCATGTGTTAAAAATCAAAAGCATAAAGCAGAGTTAGTAAACAAGGAATAACCCCGTCAGGTATTTACCTGACGGGGTCTTTTTTGTGTACTCTTTGCTAACTAGCAACCGCAACGATCGTTATTGCAACCGTTTCCGCAGCAGCAGCATATGATAAGAATTAGAACTATGATCCAGAGACAGCTATCGTCACCGCCAAAAAAATTGAAACCCATTCACTACTCCTCCTTTCTGCCTTCATCAATAGTTTATGGAAGTAGGGGGAAGTGTGTTACATATTTGAATAAGAAAATTAAAGTATTTTTGAGATTTTGAAAGAAAAGCTAAGGAAAACATGCAAAATCAATAAAAAACGACCGATATCTGACCTTTTCTGACTTTGACTTTTACTGACCTACGAGATATTATATAGAAAACAAAGGAAATTGCCTGGAATGGATTTGGAAATCGGCACGTAAAGTTAAAAGGGCACAAGGAGTTGTTACGATGAGACTAAGCGATATTATTTCGGAACGTATTATGAAAATGATAGAGGATTCCCAAAACGGAATTGCGGAAATCGGCAGAAATGAGCTTGCGGCATTGCTTGGATGCGTTCCCAGCCAAATTAATTATGTTTTGGCAAGCCGATTCACGCCGGAGCAGGGCTACATCGTGGAAAGCCGAAGAGGCGGCGGGGGATTTATTCGTATCACCCGTGTCAGCGTTGACCGTTCCAGTGCCATCATGCATCTGATCAATTCCATTGGTGAGCGATTGGATTCATCCACGGCACGAATTCTTGTAAGCAATCTGTTGTATCAGAACCTGATTTCCACTGAAGCCGCCGTTCTGATCAATATCGCCGTATCGGATAAATGCTACCGTGATATCGATCCGAATCTGCGGGATACCGTTCGGGCTACCGTTCTGAAACAGTTATTGTTGTCGATTATATAAAAACGCTTGAAAACAACGTTTCAAACCCGTTGGTTTGTGCTCTTCAAGCATAAATCGGACTCGAAATTTTGTCAGTGCCAAAACCGCAAAAACTGCGGGCAGGCCAAGGAAAGGAATGGCTGTTAATATGTTATGTAAAAACTGCGGAAAAAATATAGCTACCACACACATCAAACACACCATTGGCGGAAAAACAGAAGAGCTTCATTTATGCGCCAACTGTGCCGCAGAGCTTGGTATTACCGCATTTCAAAGCTTTGATATCAGCGACCTTTGGGGTTCTCTGTTTGGTGACAACACGGCAAAGGTACAGGCCAGAACAAACGAAGCCAGATGCGAGGGCTGTAATCTGACTTTTTCGGAAATCGCCAAAAGCGGAAAGGCGGGTTGTCCCCAGTGCTATGCAAGGTTTTATGATAAGCTGCTGCCATCCTTACAGCGCATTCATGGAAAATCCCAGCATGTGGGCAAGATTCCCGGACCGGCAGGAGAAAAGGCAATGAAGGCGAATCATATCAAAAGCCTGAAGGAAGAATTGGCGGCGGCTGTGAAGGATCAAAATTTTGAACGTGCCGCAGAGCTCAGAGATGAAATCAACACTCTTGAGAAAGGAGACCCAAGCAATGAGTAAATGGTACATCAATGCTGGACCGGATAACGATGTGGCGATCAGCGTAAGAATTCGGTTGGCCAGAAACATTGCCGGCTTTCCCTTTCCCATCCGGCTGGATATTGCACAAAAAAGAAGAATCAATGAGCTGGTGAGGGATGCCGTCATCAACGACAAGGATATGAACACAGACAATTACCGTTACATCGAAATGGATCAGCTGACCACTGCAGAAGCCTATGCCATGGTAGAACGGCATATCATCAGCCCGGATTTTGCAGAAAACAGGGAGGGCAGAGCACTTTTATTACTGAATGACGAGTCTGTCAGCATAATGTTGAATGAAGAGGATCATATCCGTCTGCAGGTCATGACTCCGGGTTTATCTCTTCATGAAGCCTATGAAATGGCAGATAAAATTGATGGAATATTAGACAAAAAGATTCAATGTGCCTTCGATGAAAAATTGGGTTATCTCACCCAGTGCCCTACCAATCTGGGGACCGGCATGCGGGCATCCATCATGCTCCACCTGCCTGCTCTGGAAGCATGCGGAGCGGTGAATCAGCTTAGTACAACAGTTTCTAAAATCGGGCTGACACTCCGGGGCACTTTCGGAGAAGGAAGTCAGGCAAAGGGTGCCATGTATCAGCTGTCCAATCAAGTGACGCTGGGCATATCTGAACAGGCTGCCATTGAAAATCTGAAAAGTATCACCGAGCAGGTGATGGAAAAGGAACGAAATGCAAGACAGAGCTTTTTGCTGCGTGAAGTATTGGAAGATAAGGTATGGCGGGCTTATGGCGTGTTAAAAAACGCAAGGCTGTTGTCGGGCGAAGAATTCATGGATCTTATTTCGGCTGTTAGACTGGGTGTTTGCCTGTCAATACTAAATCATATCAAGCTGGAAACAGTGAATGAGCTCATTGCTACCGCAGGTGCGGCAAACCTGCAAACCAGAGCGGGCGAAACCCTGGAACCCACCGTGAGAGACCGGCAAAGAGCCGAATATATCAGAGAAAAATTATAAATTTATCAAATAATATATGATACCTAAGGAGGATGAAATATGTATAAATTCAACGGATTTACAGAAAAAGCGAACAAAGCCATCAATTTAAGCATTGAATCAGCAATGGAGTTCGGACACACCTACATCGGAAGTGAGCATTTGCTGCTCGGTCTTCTTCGGGAAGGAAGCGGTGTAGCTGCCATTGTGCTGGAAGCCAAAAACATAACGATGGAAGCTGTGGAAAAGCTTCTTGAAAGAACCGTGGGAAAAGGAAACCCCACACACCTGACCCCGGACGATATGACACCCAGAGCAAAAAAAATTATTGAAATATCAATTGGCAGTGCCAGAGAAACCGGCAGCAATTATATCGGTACAGAACATATTCTCCTGGGTATCATTGACGAGGGTGACAACTATGCAAACCGCTTTTTGTCGGAGCTGGGTACAGACATCAAAGAACTGCGTACCGATATTCTGGCCGCCTGCGGTAACGGTCAGCAGCAGTTCAGCAATAAACCTGCCGAGAAGCCCCGTCAGAAGAACCACAAAACGCCGACCCTTGACCAGTTCGGAAGGGACCTGACGGAAGAAGCAAGCCAGGGAAAGCTGGACCCGGTTATCGGCAGAAGCAGTGAGATTGAACGGGTGATTCAAATCCTGACAAGACGGACGAAAAACAACCCTTGTCTCATTGGGGAACCCGGTGTGGGCAAAACCGCCGTGGTAGAGGGCTTGGCAATCAAAATCTCCGCCGGTGAGGTGCCGGAAATTTTAAAGGACAAACGTGTGGTCACCCTTGATTTGACCGGTATGGTGGCAGGCACGAAATATCGCGGAGATTTTGAAGAACGAATCAAATCCGCCATTGATGAGGTGAAAAAGTCAGGCAATGTGATTTTATTCATTGATGAGCTTCACACCATCATCGGCGCCGGT
>MKRK01000055.1:7790-8398 GCA_001896915.1 Clostridiales bacterium 43-6 | reverse complement strand
GCAGGTTGTGGGAGCAACCACATTAAACGAGTTTCGCAAGCACATCGAAAAGGACGCCGCTCTCGAACGCCGTTTTCAACCTGTTATGGTAGGCGAACCCACAGAAGAAGAAGCAATTCTGATTTTAAAGGGTCTTCGTGACAGATACGAAGCTCATCACAAGGTGAAAATTACAGATGCGTCTCTGGAAGCAGCCGTAAAGCTTTCTTCCCGTTATATCGCAGATCGGTTTTTGCCCGACAAGGCAATTGATTTGATTGATGAAGCAGCGTCCCGTGTAAGGCTGCGTGCCTTCACAGCACCGCCGGACATCAAAGAGCTGGAAGACGAAATTAAACGGATTTCTGAAGAGAAGTCCTCCGCCATTAATGCACAAGATTTTGAGCGGGCAGCAAAAATCCGTGATACAGAAAAGGAACTGACGGAAAAGCTGAGAGCCCAAAAAGACGAATGGCAGATGAACAACGAGCATATATCCGGTGAAGTGACTCCCGATGAAGTCGCTCATATCGTTTCCGGCTGGACTGGAATTCCTGTTGTTCAGCTGACCGAGGAGGAAAGTAAACGTCTTTTGCGTATGGAAGAAATCCTGCACAACAGAATTGTGG
>MKRK01000055.1:482-7772 GCA_001896915.1 Clostridiales bacterium 43-6 | reverse complement strand
TGGGTCTGAAAGATCCGAAACGCCCCATCGGCTCCTTCATTTTCTTGGGACCCACCGGTGTGGGCAAGACTGAGTTGTGCAAATCTCTTGCAGAGGCCATGTTCGGTGACGAAAACGCAACCATCCGTTTTGATATGTCGGAATATATGGAGAAACACACCGTGTCCCGTCTCATCGGTTCACCCCCTGGCTATGTGGGTTATGATGAGGGCGGCCAGCTCACAGAACGGGTTCGCAGAAAACCCTATTCCGTGGTGCTGTTTGACGAGGTTGAAAAAGCCCATCCCGATGTGTTCAATATCCTTCTGCAAATACTGGAGGACGGTATTTTGACCGATTCTCAAGGCAGAAAGGTGGACTTTAAAAACACTGTTATCATCATGACATCAAACGTAGGCGCAAGATTGATCACCGAACGCAAGAGCTTGGGATTCGGTGAGTCAAATGAACCGACAAACGAAAACATGAAGGACGATGTACTCTCAGAGCTTCGCAAAGAGTTCCGTCCGGAATTCTTGAACCGTATCGACGATATCATTGTGTTCCATCAGCTTCGGGAAGAGGATATCAAGGAAATTGCCCGCAGAATGTTAAAAACATTGGCATCCAGAGTGAAAACCATGGATATTGACATAGAGTTTGACGAGGAAGCAATCAAACTGATTGCAGATGCAGGCTTTGACCCCATCTACGGTGCAAGACCATTACGCCGTGCCATCCAATCAAAAATCGAAGATCGACTGAGCGAAGAAATGCTGGAAGGCAACATAAAAGCAGGCGGAACGGTGTTATGCAGTGTAAAGGACAAAGAATTCACGTTTAGTGTGAAAGAGTAGAAAAAAACCGGCTTTGTGCCGGTTTTTCTATAATATGAGGAGAAGAAAAATCTATACAGCTTTTCGTTCCTGCGGTAGGCGAGTTGATTAAAAACGCAAGGACCCAGTGGTATTTTGAGCGAAAGGGAATCGGCTTTGAAGCGGTGGACCTTTGTTTGTCAGGACTGAAAGGCAGGTTGCAAATGGCCGTAGTAAGGGTTGAGGACTATTGCAGTGGCAGGATTGACCGCATTGAAGAACTGGAAGAACCACGGATTTTTACCGAGCTGCAGTTTACCAACGATGACGAAAATAAGACAGTTTGGGCAGGGAATTGGCGCAATATTGCCACCGCAGGTTCGATTTGGTAATGCTTTCGTCATATTACACAAAGTTAAAGACGAAATTTGTGCAAAAAATTATTGTTTTATCTATTGAAATGTATACTAAAAAGGTATATATTAAACTTAGAAAAAATGAAAAGAGAATGCTTATGGAAAGAAACATCTATGTCGATAACGCAGCAACCACAAGGGTGTCAGACGAGGTTTTGGAGGTCATGATCCCGGTTTTGAGAGATGAGTATGGAAATCCCTCCAGCCTGTATAAATTAGGCTCACAGGCCAAGGCTCTCATTGAAGCCGCAAGGGAAAAGGTCGCCGCTGCCATCGGGGCACAGGCAAACGAAATTTATTTTACCTCCGGCGGAACAGAGTCTGATAACTGGGCCATCAAGGGCGGGGCGCTGAACAGTGCCAAAAAAGGCAAAAAGCACATAATTTCCACCACCTTTGAGCATCACGCAGTTCTGCATACCTTAAACACGCTGGAAAAACAGGGTTTTGAGGTCACGCTTCTGAATGTCAATACCAACGGCGTGATAAAGATAGAGGATTTCATCGGGGCATTGCGGGAGGATACCGGTCTGGTAACCGTCATGTATGCCAACAACGAAATCGGAACCATTCAGCCCATCGCCGAAATCGGCGCAATCTGCAAAGAACGCGGCATTCTTTTTCATACCGATGCGGTACAGGCTGTCGGCAATGTACACATCAATGTAAAGGATGAAAACATTGATTTATTGTCCATATCCGGTCACAAAATCCATGCTCCAAAAGGGATCGGTGCTCTGTATATCCGTCGGGGCGTTGCCATTGCCAATTTCATTGACGGCGGCGCACAGGAAAGAAACCGCAGGGCAGGAACAGAAAGCACGGCTTCGATTGTCGGCTTTGCCCGTGCCATTGAAATAGCGGCCGGAACCATTGACAAACGTGCGGAGTATTTAAAAAAACTGAGAGATGCGTTCATTGACGGCGCACTGAACATAGAACGTTCCCGCCTGAACGGCGACAGAGAAAAACGACTGCCCGGCAACGCAAACCTGAGCTTCGAGGGAATTGAAGGCGAATCGTTGCTACTGCTTCTCGATATGAACGGCATCAGCGCTTCCTCCGGCTCCGCCTGCACCTCCGGCTCCTTGGATCCGAGCCACGTGCTGCTTGCCATCGGGCTGGTTCATGAGGTTGCCCACGGATCACTGCGTGTGACTTTTTCGGAAGAAAACACCATGGAGGATGTGGATTACATTTTGGAAAAGCTTCCGGGAATCGTAGAGCGCTTACGCATGATGTCCCCGCTTTGGGAGAAGATAGAGAAAGAAACAACAACGAAACAAGGAGTGTAAACGATGTATACAGAACAAGTAATGGACCATTTCGCAAATCCCAGAAACGTGGGTGAGATGCTTGACGCAGACGGCGTCGGCGAGGTTGGCAACGCAAAATGCGGCGATATCATGAAAATGTATATCAAAGTTGACAATAATGTGATCACCGATGTGAAATTCAAAACCTATGGCTGCGGTTCTGCCATTGCCACCAGCTCTATCGCAACCGAAATGATCAAAGGCAAAACCATTGAAGAAGCCTTAACACTTTCGAACAAAGCGGTGGTGGAAGCACTGGGCGGGTTGCCCACCCACAAAATTCACTGTTCCGTATTGGCAGAGCAATCTATCAAATCTGCAATTGCGGATTTTTATCAAAGACAGGGGATCGACCCCACACCCATCGTGGGAAATATCGTTCACTGTGAGGGCGATTGTCACTGATCCCAGCAAAGCGCAGAGAAAAGGAAGGAAGCTATGAAACAGGTCTTTAAACCCCAAGGTGTATGTGCCAGAGCCATCGACATTGAAGTGGAGGACAACATCGTAAAATCGGTAAAGTTTCAAAACGGTTGTGATGGAAACGCACAGGGTCTTTCCAAGCTGGTGGAAGGTTTGCCTGTGGAACTGGTGATCGAAAAGCTTCAAGGCATCAAATGCGGCTTCAAAAGTACCTCCTGCCCGGACCAATTGGCAAAGGCACTGAAGAAAATGAATACATAAATCTTAGCCTATATGTCATGATAAAAAACCACAAGCAAGAACTGCTTGTGGTTTTTCGTAAAAACATCAGATACAAAAAAGCCGGCTATCAAGCCGGCTTGTGTTTTATGTTGACATTTACAGTGGAAAGAGATATAATAAGACGATATACGCAATCAGAAGAATCCTATTACAATTTACCAATAGTATCATAGCACAATTCTAGGCGTTTGTCAATAGGTTTTCAGAAAATTTTTAGGAGGCAGTTATGGCGGATCATTTTCTTATAGCAATGCAGGAATTACAAAATGAAAGGGAGGTTACCGCTCTTACGAGTCTGAATGAAGATACTATTGATTACAGGTTAACCCTTACTCATACACAGATACGAGAAATCATACAGCATAAAAATGAAACCTTAAAAAATTTGGGCAGAGTGGAGATCGGAAGCAGCGTTGTCAATAAGATCATCACAGCCTTTTGCGATTCTTCCTATATCAATCAAAGAGAATATGCCCAGATTCTGAACGAACTGACCGAGACCTTTTTCTTATATAAAAATGAAACCATGGACAGAATCAGCGATGATGATCTGATTGAAATCATGAAAGAAGGCTATGAAGGAATTTGCGGGGGGTCAATTGAGTTGTTGCAGGGAAAGGTGCTGGAGGCATTGGTACAGCGGATAAAATTTGGTTTTGAAGAGGAAGAATCCGATGATGAGGAAATGGAGGATAAACCGGATGAAGCTTGAGAAAATTTCTAATATAAAAAAGGAGCGACTGGACAAGCAGAATTATACCATGTCACTCTTGAATGAGGGACTGCGTGCAGGCGTAATTACCGAACAGGAGTTTTATCACGTTCTGGCACAGCTGATGCAGTTGACCGCAGAGCAAACAGCCAAATACACACGTGGCGAAAGCAGCTCTGTTCCAATAGAAACCGCATCTTCCATTGCTCTGTCTGTTATGTACTGTGCGGATGCCTTTTGCTTGTCAAAACAAGATCCGGAGACATGCTTACAAGACCTTTGTCATACTCTGGATTGCTATAAAATAGGAGTTGCACTGATACAGGAACAAATTAGCCAAAGCAGAGAACGATACAGATATTTGAAAACCATACAGCTACAAACCAAAAATACCGCTTATGGTGAAACGATCCGGGAGATTGATAGCTTTTTTACTGCTTATGATCTGGAATATCACGCCGAGGATATCCCTGTCGCTATTGACTATCCGCTTCTGGAAGACATATCTTTTGAAAAAGGCAGCAGTTACATTATCCATTACATTGACGCATTGATCACCGAAACCGAACTTTGCAACCGGTTTCATAAAGACAAGATTGAAACACTGCTGGAAAGCTATGGGGAACAGTATGAGCTACGACCGGAGGATTTGCTGATCAACATTTCAGAGCTGATACTGACCAATGCTGTTTTCGGTATGATCTTAGGCCGGGAAGCGGATGAATTTCTGATGACTCACAGCGACAAAACCGAATTATCAGAAGTTTTGAAGATCCTGAGTCAAGAAGAGATCGAAGCAAGGCTATCAGATGCTGCAGCAGCTATGGAGAGGGCACTGGATATTGTCTCATCCGCTGAAAAGAACATCATTAAGCACATCAAAGATGGGATATTACAGTCAGTTTCACAAACAGGTATCGAACAGACAATAAACAAGTTGATGACAATAAGCAACAACTGCATCTTCGATATAGGATAAGTCTTAATTTAGAAATATCACAATTAATCCCTTGTATATTTTGTTATTTTATGATACAATTGTCACAACGGGACGAAAAATAATTTTGGAGGAAATATATGAAGCATTTAAAGAAAACACTGGCTTGTATCCTAGCACTGGCATTACTGGTATCCTTTACAGGAGTCATTACCGCCTCGGCTGCCGAATCGGCAACCGCCATTGATACAGCCTCAGAAGCACTAACCGATGCAGTTGTTGCACTATTCATGCTTGATCCGGCGGCTACACAAACTGAAATCGACAGTGCCATCAGCGATGTCAGAGATGCGATTGCTGATTATAAAACAGCGTTCAATGCACTCAGCGAAACCGAAAAAGAAGATTACCAACTTGAGTTCGATAACTTGGAAGGACTGGAGTTTCTTTTGGACAATTTCTCTGATTATCTAGAGAACAGAGAAGCCTACCTCGCAGTTGGCATGTTGGGATATCAAATCACGGAATTTGATTTAGACAATCTGACAAGTGAAGAAAAAGAAACTATAGTAGAATTTTTGGACAGTCTCACCAGTCTATCCGATGAATTCCAGTCATATTTGTGCAGCGATTTGGGCTTTACAGAAGAGGATATCGAAGCTTTGAAGGATGCGGTTGATTACACAACCACCGTTACGACAACCACAAAGGCAACCACAAAAGCTCCCACAACCACTAAGGCTACTACAAAAACAACCGGTAAAAGTGAAGATGTTGGAACAGGCGGTGCTGCTCCTTACGGTGCGATCGTTCTGGTCGTCGCTTGTGCAGGGCTGCTTGTTGCCACAAAGAAAAAACAATAATCATTTCGATATTGTCCCGAATGCAAAACAGACACAATCTTGTTGATTGTGTCTGTTTTTGTTTATTCAAAGGGATATATAAAATTCCACCGGGCTCTTAATTGATCCATGATTGCTGTGATGTTTCGGGTCTCGCAAAGGGGCATGATTTCGCTTTCCTGTTTTCCTTGTGCAATACAGCGATGGACCTCTGAAACTTCATACTGAAACCCTTTTTCAAAAAAGCTTTCGGCTGTTTCGGCAAGCTCTTTGCCGAGGAAAAGCTCTGCGCTGTCTGCCCAGATATAATGGGGTATTTTGATGTGGCCCTTGGTACCATAGATATATCCGGTGTCGCTGCCTTTGTAAAGCAAACTGGTTTGCAGCGTTGCGGCTGCATTGTTTTCATAAAGTAAAGAAACAGAATCGTTCATGTCCACCCCGGCAGGAGAAAATGCAGCGACTCCTTGAATTTCTTTTGGACAGCTGCCCAAAAACATGGCGGCAAAATTAAGAGGGTAAACCCCAAGGTCGAGCAGCGCTCCACCTGCCAGATCAGGGTTTGACAGCCTGCATCCCATATCGTCCACAGGGACGGTGATACAAAAATCTGCGGAGACAGACACAATATCACCAATCCGCCCGCTTTTTATCCAGTCAAGTACTTTTTCATAAACAGGAAAAAACCGCATCCACATCCCTTCCATGCAAAATACCTTGTTTTCGCTTGCGGTTTTTATGATTTCGTCCATTCCCTTTGTATTGACCGTCATGGGTTTTTCAATCAATACATGCTTGCCGTGGTTCATCGCCAAAATGGCTGCGTCAACATGGTAATTATGTGGCGTTGCGATGTATACAATATCTACGTTTTCGTCATTACAAAGCTCCTCATAACTACCGTATGCTTTCAAAAACCCGTTTTCCTCCCGAAAGGCTTCTGCTTTTTCTGTTGACCGTGAACCGGCAGCATACAAAACTGCATCGGGCACCAGTTTTAGCGCCTCCGCCATCCTGACCGCAATCCTGCCACAGCCCAGAATACCCCAGTTGTACATCGTTTTGACCATCCCTTCACATTATCTTCTTCTATTATATGGGCTGAGCTTTAAACATTCAAGGGATTTCTTAGAATTTACAAATCAGATAGTTTTTATTTTACATACAAAAAATGAGTGTAAATCAGAACCGAAAAATTTTGTTCTTTTAAAATCTTTCTTTTTTTGGTATACTTCATTGTAGCGTAACAAATGTACGATCACCTTTGGAGAGAAGTGTGGGAAATGGGCGATACAATACTCATTGTGGATGATGAGAGGGAAATTGCTGATCTGGTTGAGGTTTATCTTCGCAATGAAAACTATATTGTAAAGAAGTTTTACAATGCGCTGGATGCACTGGACTGCGTGAACAAAGAACCAATCAGCCTTGCTGTGTTGGATGTCATGCTTCCGGATATGGACGGCTTTACACTTTGCCAGAGGATCAGGGATAAGCACTTTTTCCCGATCATCATGCTGACGGCAAAGGTGGAGGATATTGATAAAATCACAGGGCTTACATTGGGT
>MKRK01000055.1:0-414 GCA_001896915.1 Clostridiales bacterium 43-6 | reverse complement strand
TATGCCGGAAGTCACCGGAGAGAGCAAAAATGAGTTTGATATCCGGGGGCTTCATATTTGTAAGGACAGCCATGAATGCGCTTTGAACGGGGAAATGCTTACCTTGACGCCCATTGAGTTCAGCATTCTTTGGTATCTTTGTGAGCATCGGGGCAATGTGGTTTCGTCGGAGGAGTTGTTTGAGACGGTGTGGGGCGAAAAATATCTGGATAACAACAATACCGTTATGGCACATATTGCACGGCTTCGTGAAAAGATGCATGAGCCCGGACGAAAGCCAAATTTTATCAAAACGGTTTGGGGGGTAGGGTATAAAATTGAGTAACAGAAAACGATCGAAAAAGAGTATACGTCACAGCCAGCTTTCCCAACGGATTTTGTTTCAATATACCGCTTCTCTGGTTGGTTTGGTTT
>MKRK01000054.1:10537-14579 GCA_001896915.1 Clostridiales bacterium 43-6 | reverse complement strand
GTTCATCGGTCCCTGTATTGCCAAAAAAGCAGAAGCGAAGGAAAAGGACATCGCCGATGCTGTGGATTTTGTGCTGACTTTTCAGGAAATAAGCGATATTTTTAAGGTTGCTGAAATTGACCCGGAAGCCATGCATGAGGATTCCCGGGATCACAGCTCCACCGGGGGAAGGATTTATGCCCGCACCGGGGGCGTCAGCGAAGCGGTAAAAAGCACGCTGCAGATGATACGACCGGACAAAAAAATACCGCTGACCGCAAAGCAGGCCAACGGCGTTCCCCAGTGCAAGGAGCTGTTGAACGAGATAATCAATGGCAACATCACCGCCAATTTTTTGGAAGGCATGGGTTGTGTGGGCGGCTGTGTGGGGGGTCCGAAGATATTGATCAGTAAGGAAGAAGGAACAGTCAACGTAAACAAATACGGACAAGAGGCAACCTATAAAACCCCTGCCGACAATCCTTTTGTCATGGAAATGCTACACAGCCTCGGTTTTGATACCATTGACAGCCTTCTGGCCCACGACACAATTTTCACCAGAGATTTTACAAAACCAAAATCATAAACAAAAAGCACAGACGAGACAGCTCATCTGTGCTTTTTGTTTATCAACCCTTGTGCTTTTTTTGGATTTCGTCAATCAGGCTGTTCATGGATTTCGCATACAGGGGGTAGCTCGCTTCCAGCCGTTCCGGGCGGAGACTGATGGTGTCTTTGTTTCTCTGATAGGAGGCGTCTTCGTCGCTTTTTAGCAAATCGATCAGCTTGGCATATCGCAGTTTGAGCTGCGCTTCGGTCAGAAACATGGATTTAATCATATCACTGCCAAAGATATCATTGCTGTCTTTCATATTTATGGTTCCCATTTGCCTTAAAATATGGTATATATAAAGAGAAAGAATGCCGCATATTTCTGTGGTCACTGCTCTGCTCTGTAGCTTGCCCGTAATGTCGTATATAATATTCAGACAGTTGAATATCTGCCGTTTGTGCTTGAATATGTCAGGGTTATTCTCGGCGTCGTTGACGATCCCATCAAAATATGTATTTTTATCGTCCCGTTCTTTCGATCTGCCCAGAATATAATCACAGGTCACGTTATAAAAATCCGCTACTTTAACAATAAAATCAAGACCGCATTCCCGAATCCCCTTTTCATAGTGGGATAACAAAGCCTGGGAAACATGCAGACTTTCAGCAGCCTGTTTTTGTGACAAGCCGTGTTCCTTGCGCAGTGCTGTGATTACAACAGAGAAATTATTCGCCATTTGAATCCCCCTTTTATTACAAAGCGTATTATAACACGAGTTGTATATTTTGTAAATATGATAAATTTCTTTTTTTTTCGTTAAAAAAGATTGCACAAAATAATAATATTAATCAGGAAAGGAAGCATTTTATATGAAATCCTATAAAATACACTTGATTCGTCACGGTATCACAGGAGGAAACCTGAAAGGTCAATATGTAGGTCAAATTGACGAGGAAATTACTACAGATGGTATAAACGAATTATTGATGCTCAAAACAAAATATGCCTATCCCAAAGCGGATACCTTTTTTGCCAGCCCGCTGAAGCGTTGCAGCGAAACCCTCCGAATCCTATACGGCGACATTGAGCCGGTCATCATTGAGGGAATCTCCGAGTGTAATTTCGGGGAGTTTCAGGGAAAGACCTTTGATGAACTGCAAACAGACGAGTTGTTTCGCAAATGGGCGACTGCCGGCAACGACATCACTCCGCCCGGAGGGGAAGCAAGCAGCGAATTTACCGACCGCTGTATTGCCGCTTTTGATATTATTGCCGACACCGTTATCAACAGTGAAATCCCCGAATCGGTCATCTGCACCCACGGCGGAGTCATCACCACTATTCTGGCTTATTACGGCTTGCCGAAGCGGGATATCTATGGCTGGATGTGCCCTGCCGGCTGCGGCTTTACCGTTGAAATAGTCCCGAACTCATTTTTGTATGACGGCACCTTTGAGGTGATTGGTGATTTGCCCCGGGGATATCAAAAGGAGCAGGATCTGGCTCTCAATACCATTCTGAAAAGAAGGGATACGGATGAATAAAGGAATGATCCATATTTACTGCGGAAACGGCAAAGGCAAAACCACTGCCGCCGTCGGGCTTTGCGCCCGGTTCGCAGGTAGCGGAAAAAATGCACTGTTTGCCTATTTTTTAAAGGGTCAAAACAGCAGCGAGATCCCCTCTTTGCAAAAGCTGGGCGTCACAATCATTAAGCCGGTCCAGCCGAAAAAATTCATTCCGTATATGAATGAATGGGAACTCGCGGAATGCAAACAGGCGCAGAGGCTCTGTATCCGCGAAATCACAGACCTGCTGAAAACCGGCGAGTATGGTATGTTGGTGCTGGATGAAATTTTGGACGCCGTTTCGTTGAATATCATCGAAGAGACAGATGTTCTGTCAATCATAAAAAATTATCCCGATACAGAGGTTGTGCTGACCGGGCGAAATCCCTCCCCGGCGTTGGCTGATATTGCTGACTATATCAGCAGGATTGAACCGGTGCGCCATCCCTATGAGAAGGGTATTTCGGCAAGACTCGGGATAGAATATTAAAGGCTGTAACATAAATGTTACAGCCTTTGTAATCTGATTTTAATAAAGTTATTTTACAATATAGCCTACTGTACCGCCGAAGGCTGCGTTACCTTCATCTGTGTCCAGATGCATAGCAAGTGCAAAATTCTCATGCACCCTGACAACCACATCGCCGTAAATTGTGCCGCGTATATCGGACTGTACTTCAACCTTGACTATTTCATTGTTCTCCACATTCAGTTCCTTTGCATCTTCCGGAGTCATATGGATATGCCGTTTTGCTACAATCACGCCTTCATCGATTTCAACCTTGCCGCAAGGTCCTACGATTTTACAGCCTGCGCTTCCCGCTATATCACCGGATTCGCGAATGGGAGCGTTGATACCGGCAATGCGACAATCCGACATGGATAATTCGATCTGGGTTGACGGTCTAAGGGGACCGAGTACTGCAATGTTCTTCAAAACACCTTTGGGTCCGATTACATCAACACGCTCTTCACAGGCATATTGACCCGGCTGGGATAAATCCTTCCGATTTTTCAGACAGTGTGTTTCACCAAATAATATCTCCAAATCTGCCTCACAAAGATGGACATGCTTCACCGATACTTCTACTAAAATAGGTTTTGCCATAACTGTTTTCATCCTTCCGCAGGGAACCGAAAGCTTTGTTTCATCCACAGAACCATGGAACAGCAAACAAAACCTCAAGACTGAGTTCCTTCGTTAATTTATTACATCTATTCTACTACTATATTCTTTTCATTTCAACATTTTTCGAAAATTCATATAAATTTGGTTATATTGCATATTTTTTTAATTTTAAAAGCAAATTAACTGTTATTTTATTGCTTGAATATTGAAAAACATTGTGCTATGATATCTTCGTTAATTTTCCCGAAAATATTTTCCAAAAATATCATGCCATACAGTCTATCACTCCGGCGACAAATCGACTGTATCACCTCAGCTTAGCCGCCGGAGAAACGGAGCATTTTTATGCTTAAAAAGTTGAAACAAATATTCATCGGAAAGCCCTTAGGCAATGAGCTTTCCGAGGGTGAGAAGCTGAATATTTTCTGGGGTTTTCCCATTCTCGCAAGTGATGCGGTATCTTCCGTTGCCTATGCGGGGCAGGAAATGCTCCTTGTGCTGGTTCCTGCCATCGGCATGCTGGCATTCGGCCAGCTGACGGTCATCTCCGCCGCAATCATCCTATTGCTGATGATTTTGGTGTTTTCCTATCGGCAGACCATTGACGAATACCCCAACGGCGGCGGCGCCTATGTGGTAGCCAAAAACAATTTGGGCGTGATTTCCGGCGTGATTGCCGGAGCTGCTTTGTCTGTTGACTATGTTATGACAGTGGCGGTCAGTGTTTCCTCGGGAATGGAACAGATCGTTTCGGCATTTCCGGATCTGAACAGGCCCTTGTTCCATTTCTACGGATATCAGTTTACCCTTCCG
>MKRK01000054.1:9896-10525 GCA_001896915.1 Clostridiales bacterium 43-6 | reverse complement strand
GTGTTTCTTGTCCTACTTATTATGCTGGGAAATTTGCGTGGTCTTCGTGAGTCCTCCAAAATATTCGGCATCCCCACCTACTTATTCATCATTGGCATCATCGCCCTGATTATCGGCGGCACGATTCTTTTGTTATCCGGCAAGTATCACATACCTGTCCCTTCGAAAGAAGTGCAGGAGCACACCATGAACAGCATTACCCTGCTGTTGCTGTTAAAGGCCTTCTCCAGCGGATGTGCCGCACTGACAGGTGTGGAAGCAGTCAGCAACTCTGTTCCCAACTTCAAAACCCCTGCCCGGCGAAATGCCAAGATGGTTTTGATGATGCTTTCTCTGGTCATTCTTGTTTTGTTCGGCGGGGTATCCGTCATTGCCAGCCAGCTGCAGATTGTTCCGCCCGAAAACGGCGCACTTTTGGTCAGCATGTCGGGGGTTATTTTCGGCAAGGGCTTTATGTATTATTTTATTACCGTAACCACCTTCATTATTCTTATTTTAGCCGCCAACACCTCTTATTCCGGGTTCCCCAACCTGATTTCGGTGGTAGCGAAAGAAGGTTATGCTCCCAGGTGGCTCAGCCTGAAGGGTGACCGTTTGAGCTTTGATAACGGCATTATCTCCTTATCTGT
>MKRK01000054.1:0-9869 GCA_001896915.1 Clostridiales bacterium 43-6 | reverse complement strand
TCATTGGTCTGTATGCCATTGGCGTGTTTATTTCCTTTACTCTTTCCCAAGCGGGTATGTTCGTACGATGGTTACGAAACAAGGGCAGACATTGGCATCTGAAAGCCGCCATCAACGGCATTGGCGCAGTCGTTACTTTCTTGGGCGTTTTTATCATCGGCTATACAAAATTCAGCCAGGGCACATGGATTGTGATGATTGTGATTCCTCTTATGGTTTTTGCCATGCTAAAGGTAAACAAACATTATCAGGCGGTAAAAAAACAGCTTCGTTTGACACAAGAAGATTATGAAAACCCCAATCTGACTACCAAAACCTATCGCAATCGCGTGATTGTTCCTATAGAAAGTGTGAACCGTTCCAGCATCCGTGCCATTCGGTATGCAAAAACCATCTCTGAAAACGTTGTCGCCTTCTGCGTGGTAATCAGTGAAGAGAACGCTACTGAGGTGGAAGCCAAATATGCAAAGCTCAAGACAGATATTCCCCTGAAGATTTATTATTCCAAATTCAGAAAAGTGGTGGAACCACTGATTGAATACATTGAATCCGAGGAATACAATCTTACCAAGGACGATGTCATTACTGTGATCCTCCCCCAATTCAATGTACAGAAAAAGTGGCACAGGTTTCTTCACAACAACACCCGGGTGTATATTGAAAAGGAGCTTATGAAGCACAAGCATATCGTTGTGGCTACTATGCCGCTGCAGCTGAAGGATGACCATTATGTGCTCAACCATCCTGATTATAAATAATCATAACCGTATGAATCAGAAACCCGACCGCAAAATGTTGTGGTCGGGTTTCTTTTTATGACAAAATATTGTTTCCCTATATGGTATACTGCCTCTGTGACCATTTGTATTGGTTTGGTCACTCAGGAGGTGTATCATTTGCCAAAAGCGTTTTCTGATAAGGAAAGAGAAGCCCTATATCAAAAATTTCTTGATATCGGCGAGGAATGCTGGGGGAAATACGGGGTAAAACGAACCAACGTGGAAGAAGTGGCACGGTTGGCGGGTGTTGCCAAAGGAACCTTTTATCTGTTCTTTCAAAACAAAGAGCAGCTGTTTCATGATGTGTTAAAACGGGGTCAGGCAAAAATCAACGAGATGTTGAACCATGTAACCGACACTACAAGCTATGATGACAGGGACCGGTTTATCCGCGCCATTGACACTTTGTTTCATGAAATCAAAAATTACGAATGGCTGAACCGTTTGTTGTGTGAGGATGGCGACTACAGCTTCTTGTTTGATTCTACTTGCGAAACAGCTGCGGGAAGCAGTAACAGCGCCTATGATTTGATGGGCTTGTTTTCCATGCCGGCTACGGTCACTCCCTTTGCCTTTGCCGCTTGCATCCGCTCATTGTTCTTTCTTTTGTTACACGAAAAGGAAATTGGAGAAACGGAAGCGAACGAAGCCTTTTCCTTACTGCTGGAAGGATTGACGATCAGAATTTATGATTACGGACAAAGAATGACCCTCAAAGATAACGCTTGATGAATTCGGAAATTGCTGTGGGAATCTGGCGAAGAGCTATGACCGACATGCGAATTTCCGCAGGAATCAGTACCACAGCCTTCTGGGATTTTGTCTTTGCTGTATCCACAAAGGAAATATCGGCACTATAGCTGTTTCCCAGAAAGTCAACCTTTAATATCTTGTTTTCCATTCTCATTTCAATTGCCGCTGTCTTTTTTGCGGTTGCCAGCTCTCTTGTGTTTTGGTCAGCAACCATAATCCCTGCCAATAACGCCATGGAACAAACCGACAAAATCATGGTCAGGGCAAATGCACGGAAAAAGGATTTGATTCCTTTTCTTTTTTTTATATTCTTCATTGTTACACGTCCCTATTTTATTACTTTATCTCCAGAGTATTCAATACCTTTGCCAGCGAAATTCCCAATAGCTTGCCGGAATAGACAGCTTCCTCCAGTGTGTTACTGTCGCTTCCCATTTCCAGCAGCAAGGAGCCCCTCGACAGATATTCGTTGTATTTTTTTGAAACAAAATACATGGGTCTAACCAGTCCGCTATAGCTGTCATTACACTGTTTTTGAAGCCTGAGGGCAAACCGGAGATTATGCTGCCAATCGGGAAAGCCGGTCACCTTATCGTCCTGACAACCGGCACAGATCATAATCTGCGCTGCCTTTTTTCCTCCGATAACGGCGGTAGGCTTAATTTTGGTTCCGTCGTCTCTGGTGATGGCGTCCCTGTGTATGTCAAGCACCACATCGATAGAAGGATACTGCTTTAAGTATTTTTTAGTGGTGGCGGCGGAGCGCTCATAACCGCCGTTGTAGGACGGATAATCGTGTTGGGTTTTGTCATGGATGGTTACGATACCGGCAGCGTCAAGCTGCTTTTTGATTTCTTCCCCCACCCGTACCATGTTTTTTGTATTGTCTCTGTCCCGGGCGGAAAAGCTCTTATTATATTGCCCGTTATCCGTTGTCATATACGATTCTGTGGCGTGGGTATGCATGATTAACACCTGTGGTTTACCGTTTTTATGGATGTTGATGTCCGGGCGGATTGCCAGTTCCTTTTCGATATTAAAGGTATGCGACTTTGTTTTATTATTGACTAAAATATTGTTCCATTTAAAGCTATAACCGCTGCCGGACATATTGACGGTCTGCACCTTACCGTATTGAGGATTGGTGGTTGTTTTTTCCGTAGTCTTGGTTGTCACCTGGGGGTTCTCTGTGGGCTTTGGCGGCGTTGTCACAGGAACTGTCACCATAGTGCTTTTGGTAACGGATATTTCACCGCTCATTTCCTCCCGCAGCCTCTCGGCCCCCCCCTCGGGCATAACAGCCAGTGCGGAGAACTTTGCTGTTTGCTCTGCCCCCGCTGCAATGGCAGGCAGAATCATATTATAATTGGCACAAAAGCAATACAGCGCTGCACCAATTAGCACAACGCTGATTATTTTCTTTTTTCGTTTTAACGTTCTTTGTCTCATTTCAAGTCCTCCGTGATACAACGTTATACGAATGATTGACAAAGATGATAGATTGAACCAAGAAACCAGACCGCTTTTTTCATCCTGTTAATCACTATTCGTATTATATTCCATTGTATGAGGAGCACCTCTGTTTTATGATACCAACGCCAGCAAATCGTCAGAGGACAGATGGGGATGGAGAGCACAATTGATGGAATGGGAAATCATCACTGCCGCATGCTCAATGAGTAAATCTATCTCTCTCGGAGTAACCATCATTTTGCCCATCTCATCGTTTTCATTGAGATTCTGGCCTCCGGTAATATCTGACACCATTGTAGAGGCATCCACCACCGTAGGAACACCAATGGCAATGACCGGCACACCTAAGGTGACCGAATTGATCTCGTTTCTCATATTGCCCACGCCGGCGCCGGGGGAAATGCCTGTGTCGGAAATTTGAATGGTGTTTCCCAACCGGGAAAGCTTTCTGGAAGCAAGAGCATCGATCACAATAACGCCCGAAGGCTTCACCTTGTCCACCAATCCTTTTAGTATCTCGCCTGTTTCGATTCCTGTCTGCCCCAGCACCCCCGGAGATAAAACGGCAACGGGACGCAAGTTTCCGAGTCCGGAAGCCATGGCAAGCTCAGGCGAGATATGACGGGTGGCAAGCACTGTTGCCGCGGCCTTCGGTCCAAGGGCATCAGGGGTGATTTCCACGTTGCCGATTCCGATGATTAATATTAAGCCCTCCGCCGGGATTAATCGGCTGATTTCATTTTTTACCGCCGACAATTTATCCTCGTCCATGGTTCCTTCTGTTGAAAAAGGAGGCAGTTCTATGGTAATATAGTTTCCAACGGGTTTTCCCATTTTCTCCGCGCCCTCTTGAGTAACGACCTTAATGCGTGTGATTTTTGCTTCACCCACAGTCAGATTTTCGCTTTCTACTCCACCGGGAAGCTGATCCATGCTTTCTGACTGTTCCAGCGCAAGGTCTGATCTGAACATACAATCGCTCCGTTTCTTGTTTTTTTCGTTTGAATGATAAGTAAAAACCGTAAAAATTCGTGATGTTTCCTATCTGCCCGTATTAGTATTGCATGTTTTAAAAAAACTTATCCTGTTTTTATAAAAAAAACTTGCATTTTTAAAAGATTAGTGATATGATAACCTGTACAAAAAATAATGAAGGAGGTGTGACGATGCCTAATATTAAATCAGCTAAGAAGCGTGTTAAGGTTATTGAAGTGAAAACTGCTCGTAACAAAGCATTCAATTCTTCTTTGAAGACTTCTTTGAAGAAAGCCAATGCCGCTATTACCGATGCAGCTGCAGATAAAGCTGACGTTGTAAAAGCTGCTATCGTTAAAATTGACAAGGCAGTCTCTAAAGGTATCCTTCATAAGAATACGGCAGCGAGAAAAAAGTCCGCCCTTGCGGTACAACTGAACAAAACCAATGCATAGGTCAATTCGCATTTGCGACAAGAGCAAGAACTTCGCCTGATATTGGCTTACCAACGCGTAATTTACATTTGCCGTCACTGTGGTGGCGGCATATTTACGTTATATTTTTATTTCGGTGAAAGAAGGAAATTTTGCTTATGAGAATCAAAGCATTGTCTGTTATATTCTGTGTTCTGTTTGCTATATCCTTAACTGCTTGCAACCCCGCCACAAAATCGGCGACGGGTCAGAATACACAAGCACAAGCAACCACAACGGCCGCGACAGAACCGCCCAGCGCTGTTAATCCCTTGTCCGGCATGAATGATCTTTCTCCGTCGGATATCGGCAAACGTCCCATTGCAATGATGATCAATAACTTAAGCAGCAGCGGCAAAAACAACGCCCATGAGGTTCAGTCCGGTGTGGGAAAAGCTGAAATCGTTTATGAAACGCTGGCGGAAGGCGGTGTCACCAGATATCTTGCTGTTTTCAGTAATATTTACAAGGATGAAGATTACATCGGAACCATCAGAAGCTCCCGGTATACCTATGCAGAGCTTGCCTTGGGACACGATGCATTGTATGTCCACTGCGGGTCGGACGATTTATATACCACTCCCTTTATGAAACAGATGGGCATGGACGATCTTGATCTGGGCGCCAATGCAAGCAGTGCCGGCGAACGGAAAAAGAACGGCAAGGCTTTTGAACACACCTTATACACGACCGGGAAAAAGCTTTCCAAGGTAATTGACAAGCTGGATCGCAGAACCGATTTACGAGCAGAAAAAACCAAACCTTATTTTAATTTCAATTCACCGGACAGCCCCAAAAGCCTGTCTCTTCCGGCATTGAATGTAAAGGTAAAGTTTTCCGATTCCTATATCAGCAACTTCCGGTATGATGAAAAAACCGGCGATTATAAAAAAGGACAGGGCGGAAACGCACAAAAAGATTATTATACCGGCAAACAGATAGCAGTGAAAAATGTGATTGTGCTGTTCACAGAAATCGCAACCCGTCCCGATAATTATCACACCAAAGCGGATTTGGGAAGCGGAAGCGGCTATTATTTTTCAAACGGCACCTATACCACCATCAAATGGTCAAAGAACGGTCCGAAAAACCCGCTGAGCTTGTCTGATGAAAACGGGCAGCCCCTTTCCATAAATGCCGGACACTCCTGGATCTGCATTACCGAACAAAAACTGAAAAATGACTGTGTTATTGAACAGTCTTAACCCACGAAGCGAAAAACAAATACAGGTAAAACCCAGATCGGTTCCTAAAAATCACTAAAATGACCTGACATCTGTTTAAACAGACGTCAGGTCATTTTTTGTAGCCATACCACTTTTGCAATTACGGCTGCTTCACGGTAATGTTTGATAGGGCGTAGCAAAAATGAACCGGACCAGCCATAACCACTATTTTTGTTGAATAAAAGACGATTTGAGCCGTTTTCCCAAGACAATGGCTGGATCTTTGTGATCAATGGGAAAGCTGAAATAGCAACCGGAATTTTCCCACAGGAAGTTGCGCATCATCTTCTTACCACACATTCCCACTTTCCTAAATCCCATTTTGTAACCGATTTGTCACCAAAAGATTACAGTTTCGTAACCTATGTAAATTTTACTTGTTTTATGAAAATTGTATGTTAGAATATTTTTGGGTGAGGAAATGAAAAAAAATAATAAGTTATTTATAACCATTGGTATTTTTATCATAATTGCTTTTTTGTCCGGCAGTGTATTGTATTTTTGCGTTGAGTCTTATCACAGCAACAATACCATTCGTAAGATCAAGAGCACCTTTTCCGGTTCTCTTGACAACCTGCAGGATCAGATGGTATCGGAGAAAAAAGAAAACGAAAAAAGCAAAAAAGAAATCGTAGACTTAAAATCCCAGATCAATAACCTAAAAAAGCAAATCAGCGAAAAAGACAAAACCATTGCGGAACTGCAAAAAGCACCTCCTGTTTTTGGCAAGGTTGCTTATTTGACCTTTGATGACGGTCCTTCGGTGAATACCATGAAAATCCTGCCGATTTTAAAGCAGTACGATGTCCGGGCTACTTTTTTTGTGACGGGCAAGGAACATCCCGAATTCATGAAGAATATCGTTGCTGACGGGAATGCAATCGGTCTTCATTGCTTTTATCACGGCTATGAGTCGGTTTACAACAATGATGACGCCTACTTTAAGGATCTTGATAAAATCAGCAAGCTGGTGAAAAAACAGGTGGGCTTTGAACCGAAAATCATTCGGTTTCCCGGAGGCTCCAGCAACCTGATGAGCAAGCAATACAGTCAAGGAATTATGACAAGACTGACCGCCGAGGTACAAAAACGTGGTTATGCGTATTTTGACTGGAACTGCGATTCCGGCGATGCATCCGCTTCCAATGTACCCGCATCCAGCATTTTACATAACATTCAAAAATGGTCCGCGGGCAAAAATCAGGTAAATATCCTGATGCATGATTCCAGCGTGAAAAACACAACGGTCGAAGCGCTGCCGGGGATCATAACCTATCTTCGCAGCCAAGGATTCCGTTTTGAAACCCTGACCGTACACACACCCCCCGTGCATCAAAAGATTGCGAACTAAAGATTACTGAACAAAGACTGCTTCCCAGCAGTCTTTGTTTTTTGGGTTTGCTAAGCAGTCATCAGGCTTTGATGAGCAATGCACGGCAGGGGGCACCCTCCACACCCTTTATTTTTATGGGCGGGGCGATTAAGGTATAGTTCCCTGCCTGAACGCCGGACAGGTCCAAGCCTTCCAAAATAATAACACCCGCTCTTTGCAGGATTTTGTGTACCTCTGTCTGCTGCCCTTCCACCCCGACGGATTGGGAATCAATCCCCACCAGCCGGACTCCTTCTGAAACCAGAACATAGGCTGCCGAGACCGTAAGATTGGATTTGCCGTACCCTTTTAAGATGAGTCGTTTTGTCCCTTTCGGCAGGGTTTCGTCCATGTCCTGCCCGGTCAGCTCCTTCTCAAACACGGAAGCGACACAGCATTCACCGATGCATGTATGCAAATCAATCTCATCGATGGTTTCTCCGTTTTGGATAAAATGGCTGGGAGCGTCTATATGGGTACCGTTATGTAAGCACATGCTGATGGCTGTGAGATTGCACACCTCGCCCTTTTCCATTTCATAAATTTTTTGAAGCACCGGCACCGGATCTCCGGGGTACACTTGCGCTGTCATCAGTTCCTTGGTAATATCAAAAATCTGCATAGGCTTCTCCTTTGTCTTCACTGCTTTTATTCACCGATATAGGTAAATCGGCAGATGTCCTCGCCTCTATGGTTTACCTTTTCCGCCCACATGGATAAGGGGCGGACCCAGACGCCGCCTTCCCCGTATAAGGCTTGGTATACTACCATTTCTTCCATCGTTTCACTATGCCGGGCGGTTCCCAGCACCTTGTATTCTCCGCCCTTAAAATGCCTGTAAGTCCCCTTTTTCACTTCGGTCAAGTTTTCACCCCCAGGGTTTTACTCTGTTATTCCTCTGGAATACTGCCGTTTTTCCTGCACATAATAAGACCAGAATCGCCGTTTCCCGGTGACAAACGGCTGATAAATAAAAATAAATGCCGCCGGAGAAACGGAGAAACACATGGCCAAAAAAGGGATGAGAAGACCGGACCCCAAAGACCCCCACGGCACCGAAAGCAATCACACCCAGCACTTCCCCAAAAACAGCGTACAGCCGGTTCCTGAAATTCAGGGCAAGGCCAAAAAAGGACACAATAGAACAGACAACCCTTATTGACTATTTTATCACATTTTGGGTTATGTTTCAAATATTGTGATTTTTTTATACCGGCATGGGAAACCCCGTTTGGATAGGCTTCCCGTGCCGGTATATCAGTGCCTGAAAAGCTCCTTTACGGCAGCAATGTTATAAATCATCCGAATCCTGTGTGGGAACGGCCTGATTTCCCATCGGTCTGCCTGTATAGCTGCCCTGCGGGTCGGATTTTGCACTGTCCCCGTTGACAAATGCGTCCACTGCGGACTCTGCCTTTTGCTGCGGTTTCGATTTTTTATCTTTTTTGTTTTTCATGGCTCATTTCCTTTTCTGTTGTTATATTGTTATGCTTTAGTATTTCCCATTCAAAAACAAACATACAAAACAAAACCACAAGCAGCTATCCTTGTGGTTTTGTTTTTCTTATTCCAGTATGATAAGCCCCACCGGGCAATGATCACTGCCCTGAATCTGGCTGTAGATGGTGCTTTCCTTGATTTGCTCCTTGATACGGTCGGAAACCAAAAAATAGTCAATCCGCCATCCTGCGTTTTTCTCTCTGGCCTTAAACATATAGGACCACCATGTATAAGCGTCTTTTTGTTCAGGATAAAGATAACGAAAGCTGTCGGTCATTCCGCTTTCCAGAAGCTCTGTAAATTTACCCCGTTCCTCATAGGAAAAGCCGGCGTTTCCGATATTGGCTTTTGCGTTTTTCAAATCGATTTCCTGATGGGCTACGTTTAAATCCCCGCAGACAATCACAGGCTTCTTCCGGTTCAGTCCACTGATATAGGCTCGGAAATCATCCTCCCATTTCATACGGTAATGAATTCTGGCAAGCTCCCTCTGGGCATTGGGTACATAAACATTCACCAGATAAAAACTGCCATACTCCAGCGTGATTGCCCTTCCTTCCGTCCCGTGCTCCGGGACGCCAATGCCGTAATAAACCGAAATCGGTTCTTTCCTCGTAAAAACCGCTGTGCCGGAATATCCCTTTTTTTCAGCGCTGTTCCAATATTCATAATAGCCTTCAAAGTCAAAGACCGACTGCTCCGGCTGCATTTTGGTTTCCTGAACACAAAAAATATCCGCCTCGGTCTCCCGGAAAAAATCCATAAACCCTTTGTTCATACAAGCACGAAGACCATTTACATTCCATGATACCAGTTTCATAATAAACCCCTTTGTATTGATTGTCTCCTATGATATGATTTATCCTTTGATCAGTCAAGCACCTCTGGATAAAAAATGAAACACGCATTTACGTGTTTCATTTTTTGTATTAAATATCATAAACATCCATGGTTTTTAACAGCCCAACGCCGTTGTCTTTCAACACCTGAATGGCGCTGTCGTTGTTCTCCACCCGTAAAATCACAAAGGCCTTTTCATGGGGTGTGCCAATGAAGGCATACATGTATTCCACACCGATTTCGGCATCGTTCAAAACCTTCAGTGCTGCCGACAAGCCGCCGGGCCTATCGGAGATTTCAATGGCAATGACATCTGTCAGCGAAACAGTCAGCCCCGCTTCCTTCAGCTTGGTTTCCGCCAGGTCGGGCTTGTTCACAATGAGCCTGAGAATGCCGAAATTCGTGGTGTCTGCAATGGACAGCGCACGGATATCCACATTGCTGTCCGCCAGAACCTGTGTGATTTGCGCCAGTCTTC
>MKRK01000053.1:519-9448 GCA_001896915.1 Clostridiales bacterium 43-6 | reverse complement strand
GTCAGCTCTCCCAAGGCTTCAAAACCATCCCAGGATAAATCGCCCGGGTTTAAAGTATATCCGTCCATGATAACAAGCTTCATATAATGATTCCTTTGAGTTTAATATGAAACCGATTATACTATAAACAAAGAAAATAAAAAAGGCAAAAGGGGAAATTCACAAAAATAATTATAATATACAAGAAAATTTTCATATGAAAAAATTATAAAGAATTAGCAGTTGTAAAAAAATAAGAATTGTGGTAAACTAATAATTCCAGAGCGGGTTGTTTATGCATTTGAGTATGCGGACAATCGGGCCCTGTGCGACAGATCGCTGTGAACCATGTCAGGCGGGGAACCGAGCAGCATTAAACGGATGTATCTGTGCGCCGCAGCAAGCCTGTTGTCCGCAGACTCAAGAGCGTAAGCAACCTATATTATAGGAATCACTATTTACAAGGAGCGAGTGATGTACCAAGCGCTTTATCGTAAATACAGACCGCAGACCTTTTCCGATCTGTCCGGTCAGAATCATGTGACTGTCACCCTCAAAAACCAGATGGTGGACGGTCGCATTTCCCATGCATATTTATTCACAGGCTCCCGGGGCACGGGCAAAACCTCCTGTGCCAAAATCCTTTCCAAAGCAGTCAACTGTCTTTCGCCGGTTGAAGGCGATCCTTGTAACAGCTGTGAAAACTGTGTCGGGATCGACAACGGCTCCATTCTCGATGTGGTGGAGATCGATGCGGCTTCCAACAACGGTGTGGATAACATCAGGGATCTACGGGAACGGGTGGAATACACGCCCGCCAATGGAAAATACCGGGTGTATATCATCGACGAGGTACATATGCTGTCCACCGGTGCCTTCAACGCCCTGTTAAAAACTCTGGAGGAACCCCCGGCACATGTGATCTTTATCCTGGCAACCACCGAGGTGCATAAGCTACCGGCCACGATTTTATCCCGCTGTCAGCGCTTTGACTTTAACCGTATTACCTCCGAGGCCACCAAAGAACGGCTGCAATATGTTTGCGAAAAGGAGCAGCTGACCATCACCGATGACGGTGCCTTGTTAATCGCCCGCTTGTCTGACGGTGCCATGAGAGACGCATTGTCCCTGCTGGATTTATGCGCCGGGATCGATACCAATATCACCGAAGCCATTGTTTCTTCCGCAGCCGGGCTGGCAGGAAGAGATTATTTATACGATATTGCCAAGAACATCAAGGAAGGGAACGCCGGCGGTCTGCTCACCATTGCGGACAAGCTGTATGGTGCCTCTTTTGATATGGAACGGCTCTGTGACGAGCTGATTTCACTGTTTAGGAATCTCATGATTCTCAAAACCGTGAAGGAACCGCAAGCAATCATTGTCTGTACGGCAATGGAGCTGGATAAGCTAAAGGAAACCGCAAGAGAATTTAATTTGACAGTGATTTTACACAGCCTGCTGCTGCTGGAAGGCTGCAAAGACGGAATGAAAAAGGGTGCATCACCGAGAATCATGCTGGAAACCGCTTTGATCAAGCTTTGCATGCCGGAGCTTGACAATTCCACAGAAGCGCTTCTGCGGAGAATTACTGAGCTTGAGCACGCACTCAAAACCGGCGGACCCGTTGCGGTGAATATCCAAAGCACTGTGCCTCCGTCACAGGAAATCCCCGGGCCGGAAACAGAAACTGCCCCGCCGCCCCCTGCCGTCATACGGCAGGAAACGGGAGAGAAGGAAATCACACCCTTCCGCCAATGGCCGGAGGTGATGTCGGAGCTATCGAAGCGAGCCAAGGTCATTTATTCCGTCCTGCATGGTTCAGATGCCTATGTCAAAGGAAACCTATTGCTCATTGACAGCAAAAACAGCCAGTTTCGGGATCTGATCAAGGGCGATTCCAACCATCGGGAAGCAATCCGGAAGGCATTGTTGGTTGTCACCGGCAAAGAATATCGCCTCGGTCCTTATATCCCCACTGAAACAACCCCGAAACCGGCAGAAGAAGACCCGATGGGTGAGCTGGCTGACAAGCTGAAAAGCATAGGCGCAACCGTTCTATAAATTTGATCAGACCCATACGTCCGGATCCTGTCTTCCGGCGGCGTTTGCGTGTTATCAAGACAGAGAAACGGAGCTTAGCATGAAAAGAAAAGGCATTTTCACATTAAGCCCTATTATTATAACATTAATCGCTCTGATACTTCTTTTATCGGGGGTTACATACTTTTTGAGTTTGCCGGTGTTTATCGCAGAAATTGCGGTTTCTCTTGGCGTAATTGCTTACACCGTATATCGGATGAAATTTTTACAGACTGAAATACATAACTATTTCAACAAGGTCATCAAAGGTCTTGAAAATGCGGGCTCTGACTCCTTAAGCAATTTTGTCCTACCTGTGCTGGTCACCAACGACAGCGGCGATATTGTATGGTACAACGAGCTGTTTCGGGAAAGCCTGTTGCAAGGGCAGGACAAGCACAATGAGCCCTCCGGCTTTTTGTTTGACGAAACGGCAGAGAAGTCCTTTCAGGAAAACCGACGTGCCGAAATCAGCTATGACGGACGGGAATATACCGTGTTTGAAATTGTGTCAGGGACCGAAGTGGTTCAAAAAATTTATTATTTTTATGACAATACCCGATTAAAGCACATTGAACAGAAATTCAAAAACTCACAGCTCAGCGTGATTTATATTTTGATAGACAGCCTTGAGGTTCTGCTGAAGAATGCCAAGGAAAGTGAAAAGGCTGCCATCATCGGTGCCATTGAACAAGAGATTGAAAACGTTGCCAGTGAAACCGACGGCTTTTTTCATAAGCTGTCTTCCGACCGCTATGTGCTCATTGTTGACGAACAAGCCATTGCCGCTCTGAAAAACACTAAATTTGAGGTGCTCTCCAAGGTTCGCGGACTGGTATTTGGCGAGCGGGGCGGAACGACGCTGTCCATCGGAATTGGCCGTGGGGGCAGCACCATCCATGACTGTGTGGAAATTGCACAGGCGGCGCTGGATATGGCGCTGGGTCGGGGCGGCGACCAGGCTGTGATCAAAACCAACGACAATTTTGAATTTTACGGCGGCGTTTCCCAGGGTGTTGAAAAAAGCAGCCGTGTGAGAACAAGGGTCATTGCATCCGCTCTGCAAAAACTCATTGAAAGCAGTGACAACGTCTTGATCATGGGTCACCGTTTTTCGGATTACGACAGTTTCGGCGCTTCCTTTGCTCTTTGGCGTGCTGCCAAGGAGCTGGAAAAGCCATCCTATGTGGTGCTTGATAAAAACAAAACCCTTTCCACGCCTCTGATCGAGCGGGTGGAAAGCAAAACAAACGAAACCATCATCATCGACAGTGACACGGCAAGGAGTATGATGACCAAAAAAACTCTGCTGATTATTGTGGATACCCATCGTGCCGAGTTTCTTGAGAGTAAAGAGATCTATGATGCTGCCAAAACCGTTATCGTAATCGACCACCACCGTAAAAATGTCGATTTCATTGATGATGCGGTTATTTTCTATCACGAACCCTTTGCTTCCTCTGCCTGCGAGCTGACCGCAGAGCTGCTTCAATATATGAATCCCCGTCTGGTGGGCAGAACCGAAGCAGAAGCTTTGTTTGCCGGCATCATGCTGGATACCAGAAATTTTGTGCTTCGCACCGGTGTGAAAACCTTTGAAGCCTCAGCATTTTTGAGAAGCCGCGGTGCCGACCCGGTGGAGGTTAAAAGAATGTTCTCCGGCAGTATGGAAAGCTATCGGGAACGGGCGGAAATCGTTGCGGCGGCAGATATTATCTTTGACTGCGCCGTATCTCTGACCGACGAGGAAACCCCCTTTATGCGTGTGGCATGTGCCCAGGCGGCGGATGAACTGTTGTCCATTTCGGGCATCAATGCATCATTTGTTCTGTTTCCCACAGGGAATTTAATCAATATCTCCGCCCGTTCACTGGGCGGTGTGAATGTTCAGATTGTCATGGAGCAGTTGGGCGGCGGCGGTCACCAGACTATGGCGGCGGCACAACTGGAGGGTCATACCATTGACTCGGCCAAAGCACTGCTCATTGAAACCATCACAAAAATAAAAAGCGAATACGAAACGATGGCTCCGCAGCCTGCACGTAAGGAATAAGGGGATCCCATCAGGAAAGGAAGGATTATTGTTATGAAGGTTATTTTACAAAAGGATATAAAGGGAACAGGCAAAAAAGGCGAGCTACACGAGGTTTCAGACGGCTACGCAAGAAATTATCTGTTCCCCCGTGGTCTTGCGGTGGAAGCCTCCAAAAATGCGCTGAACGAACTGGAAAACCGCGAAGCGGCAAAGGCGCACCATCTTGCCGAAGAAAAGAAACAGGCAGAGGAAAACGCAAAAGTCATTGAAACCAAAACACTGTCCATCAAAGCAAAGGCAGGTGCCTCCGGCCGCCTGTTCGGTGCGGTGACCGCAAAGGAAATCGCAGAAGAGCTGAAAGCACAAACAGGCATTGCGGTAGACAAAAGAAAAATCATCACCCCTGAAATCAAAGCATACGGGGAATATACCTGTGAAGTGAAGCTGAATCAGGGGATTACTGCCAAGCTGATGGTTCAGATCGGAGAATAAAGGACGGCTGTTTCATAAGAGCGAAAGCACCGGAGGAAACAGCCGATTCAATCAGAAGGGAATGATAAAATGGCAGACGAATTCAATTTGTTCACCGGCGACGGTCAAACACTGCCGTTTTCCCTGGAAGCGGAACAGTCTGTCCTGGGTGCGATATTACTGGAGCCGTCGTCCATTATGCAAATTGCGGATATTCTGAAAACCGACAATTTTTATCTTCCGACGCACAAAGAGATTTACGCCGTCATGTGGAATATGTACAATCTCAACAGAAAAATAGATTCTGTAACGGTGCTGGAAGAGCTGAAGAAAAGCGGAACCTATGACGATGCTGGCGGCAAAACCTATCTGTTGCAGCTGGCACAAATCGTCCCGTCCATTGCAAACATCGAAAGCTACGCCCAAATCATTTTGGAAAAATCCTATATCCGTTCCCTGATCACGGCATCCCGGGAAATCATTGACGAAGCCTCAAACCCTGATGCCGATGCCTCCATGCTCCTTGATTATGCAGAGCAGAAAATATATGAGATCCGTCAAAACAGGCAGTCAAAAGGACTGACACACATCAGAGAGGTTCTGACCAACGAGACGCTGGACAGACTGGATAAATTATCAAACCCAGAAACCCGCAACGATTTTGTGGGGATTCCCAGTGGCATATCGGAGCTTGACCGTATGATAACAGGTCTGAACAAATCCGATTTGATTATTTTGGGTGCCCGTCCGGGTATGGGAAAAACGAGTTTTGCCCTGAACATTGCCAGAAATGTTGCATTGGTACAAAAAAAGACAGTTTGCTTTTTTTCTTTGGAAATGACCCGTGAGCAGCTGGCACAGCGTTTGCTTTCCGGCGAGGCCTTTATCAAGAGTGAAAAGCTTCGTTCCGGCATGTTGGATGACAAGGAATGGATACGATTGCTGCGGGCTTCCGACCTGCTTGCCAATTGCAACATTTATCTGGATGAAACCTCAGGTATCATGGTACCGGAGATGAAAGCAAGGCTTCGCCGGATGCGTCATGTAGATCTGGTCATCATTGACTATCTGGGACTCATGCGAGGCGCAGGCCGCACTGAAAACCGGGTGCAGGAAATCTCCGAAATCACAAGAACGCTGAAAAGCATGGCAAAGGAGCTGAATGTTCCTATAGTCTGCTGTGCCCAGCTGTCCAGAGGAACGGAAGCCAAGGGAAAATCCCATCACCCCCAGCTGTCCGATTTAAGAGATTCCGGCTCCATTGAACAGGATGCGGATATCGTGCTTTTTCTCTACAGGGAAGCGTATTATCAGGCAGACGCCGAAAATCCTGAAATGATCAACACCAATGAAGCGGAATGTATTGTGGCCAAAAACCGTCACGGTGAAACCGGTGTTGTCAAGATGCACTGGGAAGGCGAGTTTACACGCTTCACAACACAGGAGCATATTCATGAGGCTTGATAAGGTAACAGAATGGATTCAAAAACACGCAATGCTGGAACAGGGTGACAGGGTGATTGTTGCGCTCTCCGGCGGGGCAGATTCTGTTGCACTGTTGGTTTTTTTTGATACAATCAGGCAAGCATACGGGCTGACAGTCACAGCTGTTCATTGTAACCATCAGCTGCGCGGGGCAGAATCCCTACGGGACGAAGATTTTTGCAAGGAATTTTGTGCCCATCGAAACATTCCGCTGGAGATCATCCGTCTGGATGTGACCGGGGAAGCGGCAAAAACAGGCGAAGGCACAGAGGAATGTGCAAGACGGCTGCGGTATGATGCTTTGAACAAGAACAGGGGCAATGCCAAAATTGCAACAGGGCATACTTTAAACGACAATGGGGAAACGATCTTGTTTCATATAACCAGAGGCACAGGGCTGAAAGGTCTTTGCGGTATCCCGCCGGTCAGAGATCATATCATCCGTCCGTTTCTCTCCACCACCCGGGCAGAGATCGAAGCTTTTTTGGCTGACCGCAATATCACCTACATCACCGATTCCACAAACCTGTCGGATGATTATACCAGAAATAAAATCCGCCATCGTGTTATTCCCGTTCTCCGGGAAATCAATCCCGCTTTTGAGAAAAGCATAATGGGGCTGGTCGATTCCCTGACAGAGGATGAGCAGTACATCAGACAACAGGCGGAGTTGGTGGACACAACAGAAATTTCAGTATTACAGACACTGCCGCCCGGCCTTTTAAAACGAGTTCTCATGGGACTGTCCCCAATTAAGCTTGACAGAATCATGCTGGATGCCTTATTATATTTAATTAAAAAAGGAAGCGGGCAATTAGAGCTATTGAATGAGGACTATGCCCGTATTCGAAAAGGGAAACTGGAATTTTACAAAAACACCAAGTCTGATGATTTTTTTTATTCCCTGGAGGCAGAATTAATAATCACGAACCATCATATAATAAAAACTGAGTTCCTTGACCGAGATAAATATAAAAATGTTAACAAAAATTTATTATTTCATATCATTGATTGTGATAAAATAGGTCAAAATCTATACATCAGGTCAAAAATACAGGGAGATACCATAAAGCTGCCGGGACGAGGCACAAAAACTCTGAAAAAGCTGTTTAACGAAGCAGGCATTCCGCCGGAGGAGCGAAACAAAATAGTGCTTTTGGCGGACGACAGCGGAGTATTATGGGCAGAAGGCTTCGGCGCAGACGCCCGCAGGCTGGCAGATGAAAATACAAAGAAATTTTTACTTGTAAAAGTTGAAAGGAAAACCGTGGATGAGCAATGATATGAACCGTGATATAGAACGTGTTTTGATTTCCGAAGAGCAGATGAAAGAAATTGTTGCCGGACTGGGAAGCAAAATAACGGAGGATTATAAAGACAAGCAGCTTCTGATGGTCAGTGTTCTCAAAGGCAGCCTTGTGTTTATGGCGGATTTGATGAGAGAAATCAAAATCCATTGTGAAATTGATTTTATGTCTATTTCCAGCTATAAAGGATTAAAAACCACCGGTGTGGTAAAAATAGCGAAGGACCTGGACCTTCCGCTGGAGGGTTATGATGTTTTGGTCGTGGAGGATATATTGGACTCCGGTATTACCCTGAACTACATCTTAAAATTATTACGGTCCAGAAATCCCAAAAGCATTAAAATTTGCACCCTGCTCGACAAGCCCGATAACAGGGAAGTAGAGATCAAAGCTGACTATTTCGGCGCCGTTATCCCGGACGAATTCGTTGTGGGATACGGGCTTGACTATAACGAAAAATACAGGAATCTTCCGTATTTGGGAACCCTGAAGCCCAGCGCAATCAAGGGCGAATGAAAGGAGTGGGTTTTTTGAGCAAGTTAAAAAATATCCTGATGTATGCCGGGATACCAATCGTGATTGTTGCGGTTGTTTTAACCATGTACAACTTAAGTGAAACCAATACAAAGAAAAATTACTCAGCAATTGTGGAGATGTTCTCCAAAAATGAGGTCAAAAAGTTTGAGCTCAACTTGTCCAGCGGTGAGATGGTTTATGAGCTGCGTAACAAACCAAATGACGCACTGAAATACAACGTGCCGAATGTTTCCTTGTTCATGGAGGATGTCAACGAAATCATCACCGAGAACAATAAAAAATATCCCAATGGTACACCCCAAAACATTGAATATAATTTCAAGCCGGGCAACGAAGCGTCCTGGTTTGTGAACCTATTGCCTACGGCGTTGCTCATCGGCGTGCTGGTGGTAATCTGGGTATTGTTCATGCGCCGTATCGGTACAATGGGCGGAGACAAGACCATGTCGTTTGGCAAGGCAAAAATCAAGTATGCTTCCGACGACAGACGAAAAACGACGTTTGCCGATGTGGCTGGTGCCGACGAAGAAAAGGAAGAGCTCAGCGAAATCGTTCAGTTCTTGAAAAATCCTCACAAGTTTAACGAGCTGGGCGCCAGGATTCCAAAGGGTGTTCTTTTGGTGGGCCCTCCCGGTACCGGTAAAACCCTTCTGGCACGTGCCGTTGCCGGTGAGGCCGGTGTTCCTTTCTTCCTCATCTCGGGTTCGGATTTTGTTGAAATGTTTGTGGGCGTGGGTGCTTCCCGTGTCCGTGACTTATTTGACCAGGCCAAAAAATCCGCTCCGTCCATCATCTTTATTGATGAAATCGATGCGGTGGGTCGTCAGCGTGGTGCCGGTTTGGGCGGCGGTCATGACGAAAGAGAACAGACCTTGAATCAACTGCTGGTAGAAATGGACGGTTTTGGCGCAAACGAAGGTGTTATCATTATCGCCGCCACCAATCGCCCCGATATCTTAGACAAAGCGCTGCTGCGTCCCGGTCGTTTTGACCGGCACATCACGGTAAATTACCCGGATGTGAAGGGACGTGA
>MKRK01000053.1:0-420 GCA_001896915.1 Clostridiales bacterium 43-6 | reverse complement strand
TGAAAACCTGCTCAACGAAGCTGCACTGTTGGCGGCACGTCAGGGCTTCAAGGCGATCACCGATAATAACATCAAGGAAGCAACCATCAAGGTGATTATGGGAACAGAAAAACGTTCCCGTGTCATCAAGGAAAAAGATAAAAAAATCACTTCCTATCATGAAGCGGGTCACGCAGTGGTATCCCATTTCTTGCCCACCCAGGATCCTGTTCATCAGATATCTATCATCCCCCGGGGTATGGCGGCCGGTTATACCATGTATATCCCCACAGAAGAAAAGGGACACACTACCAAAACCGAGCTGGAGGAAAGCATTTGTTCTCTTTTGGGCGGCCGTGCGGCAGAGCTTGCCACTCAGGATGATATCAGCACAGGAGCATCCAATGACATTCAACGTGCCACGGAAATCGCCAGAAGCAT
>MKRK01000052.1:4950-5146 GCA_001896915.1 Clostridiales bacterium 43-6 | reverse complement strand
GTACAGTATGGGCAGCAGGTGATAATATGCATGGAGAATTGGGGGACGGAACGAACATACCAAGCAATAGCTTAGTTCAAGTAAGAGAAGCCGATGGAATAGGGTTTCTTACTAATATTGTTGAAATTGCAGCTGGCAGTATGTTTAGTGTGGCTCTAAAAAGCGATGGTACAGTATGGACATGGGGGATGAATTC
>MKRK01000052.1:3874-4866 GCA_001896915.1 Clostridiales bacterium 43-6 | reverse complement strand
TGGTGATAAACATGTTATTGCTTTAAAAAGTGATGGGACTGTTTGGAGTTGGGGACATAACAGTTATGGACAGCTAGGAAATGGGAACACAACAAAACAGTTTTCTCCTGTACAAGTAGTAAAAGATGGCATAGACTATTTAACAAATATTACTTCAATTTCAGCTGGTGCTAATCATAATATAGCATTGAAATCCGATGGAACAGCGGTGGCTTGGGGTAACAATGGATTTGGTCGTTTGGGTATTAATTCTTCAATAGAGTTTGTTACTGTTCCTACAACTATAAGTGGGATGAATGGTAGAGGGCATTTAACTGACATAACCTCAATATCAGCAGGAACATATCACAGTCTTGCACTAGTTGGCAATGGTAAGATATTCGCTTGGGGATCAAATAATTATGGTCGTTTAGGTGTGGACATTTACAGTGGAAGTTATTATCCGGTTTTTATGGAATGTGGTTTATATGATGTTAAAGCAATAAGTGCTGGCTATCATAATAGTTTAGCTATTACTGGTGATGGTTCTGTTTATAGCTGGGGGTATAATCCATATGGACAGCTGGGTAACGGTACAATTCAAAACGGTCTCTATCCTGAAAAAATAAGCTCATTAAATAACATTACATCTATATCAATTGGATTTTACCATAGTATGGCAATAGATGGAAAGGGGACCGTTTTCGCATGGGGATATAATCCATATGGACAATTTGGTATTGGTTCAAAAGATAACAAATCGTATATCCCTATCGAAGCATTTACTCAAGGTGTAGTAAATGATGATTATGCTGACACATTTGAAACTGCTTTTGCTGTAAATCAATTAGATAATATTGTAGGCAATATAAATTATGATGATGATATAGATATTGTTAAATTTAAAGCCAATACATCTGGTGAATTTTGCTTTGAAATGTCAGGTAATAAAAGCATCGAACTTTTCGACAACTCATTAGAAAAAATTCAACCAATACTGCAAAGAAATTATG
>MKRK01000052.1:2127-3851 GCA_001896915.1 Clostridiales bacterium 43-6 | reverse complement strand
GTGGTACACAAGGTAATTATAATGTGAAGTTAACGCCATATACGCCGCAGTTACTTATATATAATCCTGAATTTAAATTGGGGCTTATTAGTAACACTCCAATATCACACTTGAATTCAGGTTTTGTAGTGAGTAATATTTCTATTATCAACGAATATTCTGAGATGAAATCTTTTGCAATAATTTTAGTACTAAAAAAAATAAGTGATAACAGCATATACAATGTCTCTATAATTGAAAAAACTTTATTACCCGTGACAAGAGAGATTTTTAGTGGTGGATTTAATATACCCGATAATTATCAAGATTATAAAATTGAAATTATGGCATGGGATGGAATTCGAAGTATGAATGTTGTTTCCAATACCATGATTTTCCAATGATGGAGGGCGATACAATGATAAAAAAGATAACTATGTTATGCATTGCTGTCATTCATATATTAGCAATTAATAGCTTTGCTAATGGTAGTGAAGAAATTAAATTTGATATTGATTATGAAACAAGTATAGCTACAATTTCAGGAACAACTAACCAGAATTCTGAAATTTTGTCTATCTATGTTGAAGCACCGACTGGAAAACTAGAGTATATAGGCAATGTACCAATAATAAATTGGAAATTTTCTATTTCATTTAAAATAAATAATGCAATAGAGAATGGTCAATATAATGCGAAAATCAAACTGCAAAATTCTGATAATATATATACAAAATCAGCTATATATGCTCCTAAATATTTTCAATATATCGGCACAAGTTTAAATATAAGTAATATTAAAATAAGTTTTAGAATTAACAATTATGCTTATAATGATGTTATAATAACACTGAAAAATCAATTATTGGAAAATATTTCAGAAGATGTTGTTCTTACAAATGATATAGGTGAATTTAATAAGAAAATTGCTATTCCGTTAAATTATGAATATGATAAGTACTATGTAGAACTATTAGCGGATAATGGTAAATTAAAAGAAATTAAAGAAATTAATTGTAATGAAACAGATATAAATTGTATTAAAGATAAACAATTTGATTTGTTTATTACAGGTAATAATATTAAAACATTTGATGGAGTATTTTATTGTGTCCAATATGACCCCAAAAAATTACAGATAATAGATTTATGCTCATTGACAAGTAAATTAGATGTTCCGACTCAAAGTAATGACCTAATTAATACACAATTGCCTAATAGTAAAGTAATTATTGTAGAATTAGACAAGCAAAACGGGAAGATTAAATTTAAAATAAATACTTTACTAAATGAAAAGCAATGGACAGGCATAATAAATGCTATCAAATTCAAGTCATTAGTGAATAGTTACACAACAATAACAATAAAACAAACTGCTGAGTAAATATTAATTTGATTATAGTTATAAATTTAAATAAGTATGTTGTGGTGTGATGATATAATAATTGTATCATTAGGACAATAAAAGAAAGAGAATCATAAGGGAAAGAATGAATTTAGGAGGAGACTATATGGGAAACTACTTAAAACGTGTATTTGCGTTAATAACCGTTTTGTGTATGTTATACAATGTTTTTGCACTTGCGGAGGGGACGAGTCCAAGACTTTTATTGGATTTGCCGCTTACTTCTAATGCACAACTAGAAAACCTTGACATTTCAATATCAATTGTATATAATGATATATATCATGAGAATGTCTTGTTGGCAGGTGAAGAACTTACTTTGGAACTTACGGCTCATAAC
>MKRK01000052.1:1478-2115 GCA_001896915.1 Clostridiales bacterium 43-6 | reverse complement strand
TGTATGCGCCGGATGAAAAGGTTGTAGAAGTTGCCTTAGCTGATGCTACTATTGCAGCAGGAGAGACAGAGGTGGTTGTAATTTCAAAAAATGTGCCGCAGGCTGTGAATCTTGATCAGGCGATTGTATATGTTTGGGATAATCTCGAAAGTGAAGAACCGTATATTGCTTTTACTATGAAGCCGACTGCAAAGGATCATTTTGGAAACAGCTTTGTTAATGCTTCTTCAATTACTGATATTAGTAGAGAAATTGTAGGTAGGATAGATACAACGAGTGATACAGATTACATAAAATTTATCGCCCCGAACAGTGGGTTATATTTGTTTAATTGCTCAAGCACCAGTGGTGTGCAGGCGACTTTATTTGATTTTGCACAAACTAAGTTGGCAGGTAATACAGCCGGATTTATTGCAAATCTAACTTAGGGACAGACATATTATGTAAAAATGGACAAGCAAAGCGGTGTGGGAGATTATACACTGTCTATGCAGCAACTGCCTCTTACCAGTACGCAACTTAATAACCTCGATATTTCTATGTCGATTTTATATAATGGTGCATATCACGAAAATGTTTTATTATCTGGCGAAGAAGTAACACTGGAACTTATGGCACGAAACACAAGTACAAGTAT
>MKRK01000052.1:0-1437 GCA_001896915.1 Clostridiales bacterium 43-6 | reverse complement strand
TTGCCTTAGAAAACGCTGCAATCGCAGCAGGGGCAACGAAAACGCTCACTATTTCAAAAAACGTGCCGCAGGACACGAACCTTGACCGAGCGGTTTTGTATATTTTGGATAGCCAAAGTGACGGTGTGTATATTCCTCTTACTATGTTTCCAACGGTGGCTGATTATTATGGCAACAACTTTACTGCCGCAACTGTGATTACCGACGTAAATAAGGAGATCGTGGGAGTAATTAGCCCAGTAGGCGATACCGATTACATAAAGTTCATTGCGCCAAGTAGCGGAAGTTATTCATTTGATTGTTTGGGTACAAGTGGTGTGAGAGCCACATTATATAATTCTTCTCAGGTTGCACAATTAAGTAATTCTACAAGTTTTAACTATACGCTGACTTTGGGACAGACGTATTACATAAAAATTGACAAGGCAAGTGACACGGGGGATTATTTGCTGTCAGTGCAACCTGCTTTGCCTACTGATGCACAATTGTTTGATATATACGATTTTGAGGTAGAACTGTTAGGATATAAACAGGCTATTCTTTATTTATGTGATGACTGGTATTATATTGATCAAGATGCCTCAAAAGTACTATACGACATATATGAAGAAGTTCTTGCTGACGATACCGCACTTCACAATTTGCCGGAGTTTTTGAAAAACTATCCGGCGGGGTCAACCGATTTTGATGCATTAGTGAAAAAGTGTTTTCAGACAAGGTATAGCGACTGTATGAGACTAAAACAACAATATTTAGATATTATTGACCAGTATCAAACACCGGGAACACGAGCTGGAATGCTTTCAAACAATATTGATGACAATGAAGAACCGGGACAACGAGAACAGTGGCAGGAACAGCGGCAGAAACAATTACAACGGCAGTTGCAGGAGGAGCAGGAACCGCAAGGAGGGGTAAGACCGGCTGCTATTTATGACGATACACCAGCACAATCGAAAACTCAATCAACACCTACAAGAGCAAATGAATCGTTGACAATAACAGGTACTACAAGTAATTCCATTACATTCACCGTTGGTGGCGGCAACGGTGATAACTGGATTATGCTCTATGACTTTAATACCAGCAATGGAGTTACTTCACTCGAAAAGAAATATACTAATTTATCCAATGGATCATCGCGCGCAATAAGTGGATTAGTTCCGGGTGGTATTTATATTGTTGCGTTGTGGTGGGATGGAAATGGAACAAACTGGTACGGAGGCAATTATGCCATATATCAACGTGTCCAGTTACCTTATGGCTCTAATAACCCCGAAAATTATGTCAACAAGACAAACACCAATGGTCAAGGGCGCGTAACGGCAAGATTAGAGCAGACAGACGTACTAAAGGCAGGTAGCAATTCCACTATTGCCGAAACTAATATCAAAACATGGCTTGACAGGATGGACAGTGTTTATGGAAAATACTATG
>MKRK01000051.1:15818-16060 GCA_001896915.1 Clostridiales bacterium 43-6 | reverse complement strand
GGTGACGGCGGTGTTTTTGTTGACGGCAATGATTTCTTTTGCCAGCTCCATTTGAGGTGCAGAGAGCGCAATATCTGTCGTAGAGGCGCATTCACCCGTCCATTTTGAGGGCTCCCCGAGAGCGAGGATCACAATATCTGCTTTTTGGGCGGCGTCGATGGCTTTGGCAAGTAGTGCCGGATCACGGGAATCAAACTCACAGCCCTGTTCCAGGATGACCTCTGCACCGGGCAAAGCGTTTT
>MKRK01000051.1:15221-15596 GCA_001896915.1 Clostridiales bacterium 43-6 | reverse complement strand
AGAATTCTGCCCACGGCTTCGTCCAGCTGTGCTTCGGTGACCATGCCGTTGGTCAGAGCGTCTCCCAGATATTTTTCATAGTTGAAGGACATCATATCAATGTCACAGGTGGCATCCATAGCGGCCTTTACTACCTCATGTCCGTCCTTCACCACATTGTACCGGTAAATACAGCCGATGCCGTCCCAGTCGCTGATGACAACACCGTCAAACCTGAGCTCTTCCCGCAGGATTTTCTTGATCAGCTCTTCACTGGATATGGCGGGGAGACCTTTGTAGGTGGTGAATGCGGTCATGGCAAGCTGTGCGCCCTCCTCCACGGCGGTTTTGAAGGCCGGCAGGATGAATTCGCGCATGGTCAGCTCGCTGATGTCG
>MKRK01000051.1:13923-15212 GCA_001896915.1 Clostridiales bacterium 43-6 | reverse complement strand
TAATCACGGCCGCCCAAAGAAAAACCGTAACCTGCAAAATGCTTTACGGTACAGGCGATGTAGCTGTCTTTTTTCAGGTCGTCTTTTCCGTCTCCCTGAAACCCTCTCACAAAAGCCTTGGCAGCCAGCTGACCCAAGAACGGGTCTTCGCCTGCACCCTCGTTGACACGCCCCCAGCGGGGGTCACGGGCCAGGTCAAGCACCGGGGCGAACGTGACATGCACGCCGGAAGCACGGGCCTCTGTGGCACAGACACGGGCGCATTGATGGATTGCGTCATAATCAAAGGAGCATGCCATTGCCAGCGGAACAGGGAAGCAGGTTTTGTAGCCGTGTACCACATCGCTCATGAACAGCAGGGGGATGCCCAGCCGGTTGTGCTCCAGATACTTTTTTTGCAATGCCCGATTGGTTTCTGCGTCCTCGCACACGTTGATGACAGAGCCCACGTTCCAAAGCATGCTTTCTCCGGCGGTGTCGCTGCTCAGCAGACCGGTCAGCTCGTTTTTGTTGATGCCCTCCTCGCTGAAAAAGCTGGGGATGATCTGGCTCATTTGTGATATTTTTTCTTCTCTCGTCATGCGGGAAAGCAGGTCTTGTACTCTTTTAGATAGCTTCATAGTTCAAATTCCTTATCTGTATTTTTTCACAAATTCCCTTAGCTGCGCTTCGTTTCTCGGATCCGGCATAGCATCGGTCTTGCCCAGCTTCCACTGCTCTGTATGGGCGACGGATTCGTTTTCTGCAAGGGCAATCAGCTCACCCAGGGTTTCGATCTCCAGAAACCGCAAGGTGTAGGTTTCAAAGGAAACGCCGAAATCGGTGTAGTTTCCGTCCTTCACATGGGAATATTTTTTCGTGAAGACCGTATCACCGATCACATACAGTGCGGTGCCGTCATGAAGGTCAAGACCGAGCTTGCAGGCACAGTCAACCTCTGTATCAGCCTTGAGGGTGATAAACTCCTTGCCCAAAAACAAACGCTTGTCCGTCAAATCCGTATAGGGCCATGCCACAATTCTGCGGTTGGGAAGCAGCCCGGTGTCTTCTGTGTTCTGAGGGATGATTTCCAGTCCGTTTTCGGCAAGCACCGTAAGCGCCCAGGGGGCAACAGTGATGCTGTTTTGTGCCAGGTTGGTAACGATATGGGTCAGCGTGGCACCGCCCTGGGGGTCCATTTCAACACGGATGCTGATTTGCAGATTGTTGCTTTTTTGTGCCGGGGGGGTGAACACCGCACCGTTCGGCAGAAGCTTGTAGCTGACCGGATCATTGTCGGGATACTAGGT
>MKRK01000051.1:7180-13901 GCA_001896915.1 Clostridiales bacterium 43-6 | reverse complement strand
TAACCGCCGTAGATATACCATGCGGCACCCTCATAAAAATAGGCATCAAAGGCTTCGCCGCTGCTTTGAACGGTTTTGTTCACATCGTTGAACAGGATGTTTGTGCCGCCGATATAGCCATAACGGATGATGCGGGGACCCACATCAAGGGTCACCAGCATTTCGATTTCTTCAGTGGCAATGGACAGGCATTTCCCATAGTTTTCATAGGACGGAATTTCTTTTACGGCAATACTCATGGTTTATAATCCTTTCTGCTTTTGGTTCTGATGCTGTTATTTGTCATTTCTGTGCCGCATTTTTGTACTGCGGGCAAAGAAAGATTGTATAAGTCCGTCGCAGCGCATTCTGCTGTGAAAATCTCTTGTGCCGCCGGTCCCGCTTTTTCGATTTGCGCGGTTTTCATGATGATCGGCAGAGTAGCGGTTTTGCGTGCTTGGTGTAACAGCTCTCTGCCCTTTTCGTTGAAGCCGAGCACCCGGATATACCCGGGCGAATGCCGGTATAAATCACGGGAAAAGCCCAGCACGGCGGTCAGGATAAGCCGTCGGATTCTCGACAGGGGATAGCGCTTGGTTTTGATGGCGGCATACAGCTCCTCTAACGATGAGGATGCCCGAATGGCGGCGTACAAACGGTTTTCGATGCCTTCCGAAACATCCGGCAGGTTTTTTAGCTCCTCCAAAGATTTCTGACGAAGGATTCCGAGAAGGGTTTTTTCCAGAGAGGAAAGTAAGGAAGGACACAGATGAAGGCTTTCCTCACGCCGCAAAATCTCATAGCTTTTGAAAGGCAGATATTCTTTTACATTCTCTATCCCTCGCATGGAAATCAAATGGCGGACAAAGGAGGCCGAAACAGTTTCGTGGTCCTGGGCGCTGTCATGGTCTGCACCATACCGTTTGATGGTCACGGGAGCAATGGATGATTCTGTGCTTCGCAAAGCATTGATGTATTCAATGGCGAGGTTATTGTTTGGCGTTTTAAATACCGCCGCAATCTCCGGAGAAAAAACAAGCGCTACAGCGTCTTCTCTCGCTCTGGCAAAGGTTTTGCCTTTGGCTAGCTCCTTGTCCAGCTGTTCTTTTATCATAGGAGAGGCTGCCGCTTCGGCGGCTTTTTGTAAAAGATCAATCTCGCCGCTTTCGCTGCCAAAAGACAGACAATCCACCAATCCCAAGGCGGAAAGGGTTTCCACACCGCCTACGGCAAAACGCATGGCAGGGGCCAGGGAAAAAACCGCCGGGATTTCGACGACCAGATCCCCGCCGTTCTCCAAAGCCATTTCCGTCCTTGCCCATTTACTGCAAATCGAAATATCGCCCCGCTGCATAAAATGCCCGTCCAGAGCGACGATAATATGGGAGGAAAATTCCCTTGTTTTGTCCATATGATATTTGTGGCCCTTATGAAAAGGGTTATACTCGGCTATAATCCCGGATACATACATGTTTTTGCCTCCTATGATAAGGCTTTGTCCATATTACCATTGATAACGGTATTTTTCAAGTAATACATAAAAACTACTTGACAAAATCTGAAAGAATGTATATTATTAGCAAATAGTGAATTAAAATTACATTAATAAAAATCAAATCCTTTCCGGATAAGAATTCTAGTAATGGCAGAAGAAAAATCGTTAAATTTTACAATGATTTTATTGGCTAAAGGTATCATCTATTTATAAAGTATATATAATGGAATGAATCGTATTTATACATGCTGATAATTTTTTGATTAACATTAACATACATCGAATGAAATAGCGCAGGATTCTTGAACAGAAAGGAATCACAAAAAGCATGGCAGTTTTAAGATTTGTGAATATTAAAGTAATGTGCTCTGTTCTGGTTTTTATTTTAACGTTTTGTATCGTTTCAATTGTCAATGAAAATAAGGCTTATGCCCTTGACGCTGCTGGTTCAGGCGGAGAATTTTTCATGAGAGCAACTTATTCGGAGAAATACTTTTTGGAACCAGGTTCAGTGATCGCAACAAACACTTATGATATGAGTCAGCGGTTATTTGCCGGAGCGAGTAATCAAAAATTTAAAATTTACAGTAATGGAGACGGTTCCTATAAAATACAGTGGACAGGTAATAATACATGCTTATCTGTAGAAAATAACTCTGTGGCTGATGGCGCTCGTATCATCACTTCACCGTGGACCGGGGATAATTCACAAAAATGGTTTTTTAACCGGAATAGTGACGGAACATATAGTATATTAAATAAAAGAAGCGGAAAATCGTTTACGAATTCCGGTTCCGGAGGCGGATATGACGGAAGCCGTCTGGTACAATGGCCTGTCCGGTCTTATCTGAATTATACCTTAGAGACAACATACAAAGGTGAATACAATATCTACGGGATGTGCGGGTTTACAGGAGCATTTACGACACAGGCAAGAAATAACTTAATGAGTTTCAGTGCTTCGTCCGTAAATTTCGTTGTGGGAACAAATGCAGCTCTGGAAATAAGAGATATACAAAACTCAACATTCACATATTTTGATACGCATGCATATTGGGACAAAATATTTTTAACAGGAATGGATTCAAACGGACAGACATATACGACATATTTGTATTTTTCCGATCTATACTATTTACCGGATTATTCACTGACAAACGAAAGATGTGTTGTATATTTTTGTTGCTCTGCCGGAGAAGGAGGTCAGGATGCGATTAATATGGTGAATGTAACGGCTTCTAAAGGAGCGAAGAGTGTCATTGGCTGGACAACGGTAATCAATGTAAATTCAGGGATATGGGGCAATGCATTTTTTGACGCGTGCGGTCAGGGTAAAACATTGCCCGAGGCAGTAAATACCGCTAATATCGCTCATTGGAATGTATATGGCAATCCAGATATCAGCGGTTTGGCAAATTATTATATTGCCGGCAGTTCCCGTCAAAAATTAACATCCTAGTGATAGAAATAATTTCATTTTAACAATGATGCAGATGATAATCAGGTACATTCAATTCAATTATGATTTCCGCAAATGATAAAACATTCCGTCAGATTACAGATTCAATTTCATAGGAGGCCAAATCAATGAAAAAGCATATCAAGCATATTGTATCTTCGATAGTCATATTAATGGTTGCGGTAACGATCACTTTATTTTCTGTAACAGCTGAAAAAGAGCAGGTAACGCCACCTGTAGTAACTTCAAAACAACAAATCACGACGGTTCTATTGAATAATACACAACCTGTATCTGAAATCAAGGCAGCTGAACCGGACAGTACGCAGGATAAAGAGACACCGCAGAAAAAGCAATATCAGCTTCCGACTGTGGTTGAAAATAAAAATGCTGTAAATAAAAAAACATTTGAGCTTAATGGAAAAACCTTTGAGCTTATGTATATAGAAACAAAAAAATACCCCAATAGCAAGGTTCTCAGAGATTGTTATAAATCCAAAGACGGGAGTAACTTTGAATTTGATCAGCAAACCGGTCAGCTTTTATCTGTAAATATAGACGAAAGCATTCGTGATAAAACCGTAAAAAGCTTGAATGAAGCGCAGATGATTGATATCGCAAGCGATATTTTAAAAAAATACTCCAAGAACACTTCGGATTATGTGATGGATTATATCAATTATAACAGCACTTCAGAAATGTATTATATCCAATTTTGCAGGTACCGAAGCGGATACAAAACATCAGATTTTGCACTGATTAATCTTACAAAAGACGGAGCATTGGTTTCTTATATCTGCCATCCGAGCAAGTTTGAAGGAATAAAGGTGCCAAAAATTGACGAGAAAAAGCATCTTGCAAAATTGGAGCAGACCGTCAAAGAAGAGTATAAAGAAAAGTTTGTGTCATTTAGTGTGTTTGGAAAGACGTTATCCATCAATGAAAAGGGCGAATTGGAAATCAGCTATGCGGTTGATATAAAATATAAATATGATGAAAATGAATTGATAACACGTGAAGTGTATTATTTTGCAGTCTAAAATTTAATTGATTAATATTCAGACAGATGAAATTTTAGTTCATCTGTCTTTTTAGAATATTTGTGAAAGAATCTTCAGAGATCAGAATTATTTTAAATAATGCTTCTTATAATTGAAATTTTGAATTTTTTATGCTATCATAACCGAAAGGAGTTGAAAGGTTTGGATACATTTTTTGAACAACTGGTGATTAAGAAAAAAACACCCCCTGAAAAAATGATGATCGTGCTGATCTGGATTTTTGCAGCCATTGTAATATTGCTTCTTTTGGTGATATTCTTTTTTCAGCTTTTGGATAAAATCTCGCTGCTTGGCATGATAGCGGCATTTTTGGTGGGGTTCGGCGCATATAAATATACGAGCAGATTGGATATTGAATTTGAATACAGCGTTACCAACGGGGAACTGGATATTGACAAAATCATAGCGAGAAGCACCAGAAAACGCTTGATTTCTGTCTCATGCAAGGATGTTGAACGGTTCGGCGCCTACAAAACAGCGGAGCATGAAAATACCCAATACGGCAAAAAGATGTTTGCCTGCAGCTATGATGCGGAGCACCCCTATTACATTGTCACACGGCAAAAGGAATTCGGGCTTACCCTATTGGTGATGGAACCGGACGAAAGAATTTTAACGGCTCTCAAAAAATTTGTTCCGAGGCAGGGGACTTCCGATGGTTTCCGTGGGAATTGATCTCATCGAGATCCACAGAATAGAACGGTCGTTACAAAACGATTATTTTATTAAGCGGGTCTTCGGCGAGCATGAAATTGCAGAGCTGACCGGTCGCAGCTATCCGCCGGAATCTGCCGCTGCTGCCTTTGCGGCGAAGGAAGCCTTCTCAAAGTCCATCGGAACCGGTGTAAAGGGATTCAGCCTTACAGAGGTTGAGCTTTTGCACGATGAAAACGGTGCGCCGTATTTGCTGTTATCCGGAAAAGCAAAGCAAATTGCGAATGAAAAAAGGTTCGGATTTTCCGTCAGCATATCCCATACCAGAGAACTGGCAACAGCGATTGTCATAGCGTTTCATAAGGGGGCATAAGATGAAGCTCTTTTCGGTTCAGCAAATCAGAGAAATTGAAAACAAAGCGGCAGAGCTTGGCATGAGCCATCAGAGAATGATGGAAAATGCCGGTTCTGCCGCTGCCGGTTTCATCAGAAAAAACATGGATATCAGGAAAAAAAGAATCGCCGTTCTCTGCGGCAACGGCAACAACGGGGGCGACGGTTTTGTGGTCGCCCGCAAGTTGTTTGAAAACGACGGGGAGGTTACTGTCATTCTGGCCGACGGCTTACCCCGCACCGAAACCGCAACGGAAAATCTGATTGCGGTACGGGAACGGGACATTCCGATTGTCGACTATGCGGGTGAGCCGGGCAAGGCGGTGCTGCATATCAAAACGGCGGATGTGATTGTGGATGCCTTGTACGGCATCGGTTTTCACGGCAGGGCAGAGGGAAGCGCCGGGCAAATCATCGAAACGGTGAACCGGCTGAAGGTTCCCGTATTTGCCGTCGACATGCCAAGCGGCGGGGACTGTAACACAGGCGCTGTGGAAGGAGCATGTATCAGGGCCGATTATACCCTGACCTTCATCGGGCACAAAACCGGTCAGGTGATTTTTCCTGCCGCAGAATATGTGGGAGATCGCATTCTCTGTGACATCGGGCTTCCGGAAGAAGCCTATGAAAACATGGATTATGAGGCGATTTTGATTGATTTTGAAACCGTCAGGTCTTATTTTCCGAAACGGCAGCATAACACCAACAAGGGCGATTATGGAAAAGCCCTGATTGTGGCAGGATCTTACGGCATGGCAGGAGCGGCGGCCATTGCAGCACGGGCAAGCGTTCTGAGCGGTGCCGGACTGACGGTTTGTGCACTGCCAAAATCGATCGATCCCCTTGTCGCATCCGGCCTTTATGAGCCGGTGTATCGACCGCTGGCGGAAACCATGGACGGGATTCTGTCCAACTATACCGGAAGCATGCTGGAGGACGAGCTGCAAAAAGCGGATGCCTGCCTGTTTGGACCGGGGCTGGGAAGAAGCGGGGAGATTGCCGTGCTGTTACACCGATTGATTGAGCGGTCAGAAAAGCCGCTGGTGATTGATGCGGATGGCATAAACGCCGCCGCAGAGAATATAGATATATGGAAGCGGAAAAAAGCATCGGTGATCCTCACACCCCATCCGGGAGAAATGGCAAGGTTGACGGGGTTAACGATTGAGGAGGTACAGGCAAACAGGCTGAAACTCGCCGGTGACTTTGCCTGTGAACACGGTGTGACCGTTGTATTAAAGGGTGCCGGGACGGTCATTGCCCTGCCGGACGGGAAGCGGTATATCAATACCACAGGGAACCCGGGCATGGCGACCGGCGGAACGGGCGATATGCTTTCCGGGATGATGGTTTCCTTTTTGGCACAGGGGATGGACACGGAGCATGCGGCAGTAGCGGCGGTTTATCTCCATGGTTTGGCAGGGGATATGGCAGCACAGCGTTGTTCCCAGCACAGCCTGACCCCAACAGAAATGTTGAACGAGCTGCCCGGGGTATTTTTGAAAACAGAACATTGACAGATAGGTGATGAAATGAAAAAAATCCTGCTTGTATTATTGCTGATCATGGCTTTGGTGATGGCGGGATGTGGAGAAAAAAAGGAAGTGAAACCGGTTACCGACGGGTTGCAATGTGACATCAGTGTAAGCTATAATGGCATGCAGATCAAAGGCCGGCTTC
>MKRK01000051.1:0-7168 GCA_001896915.1 Clostridiales bacterium 43-6 | reverse complement strand
ACGGGACCTGTGCCATAAAAATCACGGATCCTCCGGCACTGGCCGGGGTCACCATGAGCTTTACCGAAAAAGGGGTAAAGCTGGGTTATCTCGGGCTTTCCTACACTCTGTCGGCAGACGCACTGCCCGAAACAGGCTTTGGGCAGATTTTGGTGAACACGCTGAACAATGCAAAAACAGGACTGTCGGGAACAAAATCCGGAGACGAATACATTTTGAAAGGCAGCGGAGAAACAGGCAGTTTTACCCTGACGGTGGACCAAAACGCACTGCCAAAAAAATTGTCGGTTCCCTCTGCAGGGTTTGAAGCGGATTTTCATAATTATAAATAAAAGGATGTGCAAAGGTGATTGGGATTGCAATGCTCAGCAAATGGCATGTACATGCCGATGATTACGCAAGACAGATAAAAGAAAGCTCCGAAGCGGAAATTACGGCCGTATGGGATGAGGACAGGGAACGGGGCGTGACCTGGGCAAAGTCGTTGGGTGTGGAATTTGAGCCGGAGCTGGATGCGCTTTTACAAAGAGAAGACATTGACGCAGTGGTCGTCAACGCTCCCACGAATTTGCATCGGGAGGTTCTCACCAAGGCGGCAAATGCCGGCAAGCATATTTTCACCGAAAAGGTTCTGACCTCCGGTATTGTGGAAGCCCAAGAGGTCAGGACGGTCGTCAGGAAGGCGGGAGTGAAGTTCTGCATATCGTATCCGCACAAAACCATGCCCCACAACCTTTTCGCAAAAAAGGCGGTGGAGGAAAACCTGCTGGGCGAAATCACCCTCGTGAGAATTCGTAATGCACACGGCGGTTCTGTTGCCGGTTGGCTGCCGCCGCATTTTTATGACAAGGCTGCTTGCGGCGGCGGGGCAATGATTGATCTGGGCGCCCATCCCATGTATCTGTCCCGTTGGCTTTTGGGAGAGCCGAAACGAATTTCTTCCTTGTTTGTGCATCATTACGGTAAAGCGGTGGAGGACAATGGGGTATGCACCATTGAATATGAAAACAAAGCAGTGGCCATTGTGGAAACCGGGTTTATTACTGCCAAAAGCCCGTTCGCGCTGGAACTTTACGGCACAACAGGCTGCCTGCTTGTCGGCGGACCGGATCAACGTGTGAAGCTGTGTACCGAGACAGATGGATGGACCCATCCCGTTTTGCCCGAACCGGCAGATCTGCCCATTGTACACTGGCTGAAGGGGATTGTCCGGAATGAAACGATTTTGTATGATATTGACGATGCCTATACATTGACAGAGCTGATGGAAGCGGCCTATCTTTCCCATATGGAAAAACGCATTGTGGAGTTCAAAGAGCTTGGGGGACAATGAAATGAAACATTACAGTTTTGTGTTTTTCAAGCCGGATGCTTTGGAGAGAAATCTCATTGAAAATATGGTCGGGCGATTTCGGGAGGAAGGGCTTGCTATAGAATTCGTGGGGTACCAAACCGTAACAGAAGAGCTGATGTTTGCCCACTACTGTGAGGTAATCGAAACGCTGGGTGACGGGTTTCGTGAAAAGGTGCGTAAGGCGTTCCGGGGCAAAAGCGTGATTCCTCTTATTCTTTCTGCAGAGGACGAACACATCATTGAACGGGTACGGAAAATCGTCGGGGCAACTGACCCGGCGGCGGCAGAACAGGGGACCCTTCGGGGAGACTATGGGAGGGACAGGCTGGAAACCGCCATGGCGGAAAACAGGATGGTCAACAATCTCATTCATGCATCCGACAGCAGGGAAGCGTTTATAAGAGAGGTAAGGCTGTGGTTCGGTAACAAAGCAGAAGCTTTTCTCGTATAATAAAGAATGAAAAGAAAAGCAGGTTGTGTAAAACACAGCCTGCTTTTTATCTGCCCGATTGCCGCCGGATTGAATCATTGGCAATGGGAATTATGGAAGGTGTGAAGGGTTTGAACTTAAACAGCCGATTTTCTTTTTATCCGCCCCAGCCAAATAATCCGACGGAGGTTGAACGGGATTATTTGACGAAATACGCCCTTGGGGAAAGCGGACGGGTGGAGGATTTTCCGTATATCAAAAAGCTGCTGTCCCCGCCTCCCGGCATCACAAGTCTCGGAAAACCGGGCAGCATGAAGGGGAAAACCGTCGGAATCATCGGCGGAGGGCTGGGTGGTCTTTCAGCCGCTTTTGAGCTGCGGAAAATGGGGTTTGATATTACTGTTTATGACGCTTTGAAGGACCGGGTGGGCGGACGGGTTTATACATATTATTTTGATGAGGGAAAAAAATATTACGGGGAAATGGGTCCGATGCGGATACCTGTTTCCCACAATACCGTGTGGCATTATATCAATCTGTTCGGGCTTTCTACAAAGCCTTTTATTCAGTATGATCCCAATGCCTATGTGTTTTTGCGCAATATACGTGTGAGAAATGACCGAAATGGTGAAAACGTGCAGAAATATATTTATCCCAAATATCATTTGAGCGACCAAGAGAGAAAGCAGCCCTGGCAGGAGCTTTTTTATGAGGGCATCGAAACCCCGATTTTGGAAGCTACCCCGAAAGAGCGTACAGAAATATTGACGGTCAAGCCAGCCTATGATAACAAAACCCTGTGGTGGGATTATCACTCCAACATGCAGTTTATGGAGGAGCGGCTGACCCAGGAGGCCATCAGTCTTGTTACCAATTTTTCACCCTTGTTGAGCGGAAGCCTGTATAAAGGCTATATCGACTTTATCCAAGAGGTTTATCCCGTTTCTCTGTCTTATCTTTATGAAATTCCCGGCGGCATACAGCAACTGCCCAATTCCTTCTACCAGTCCTTTTTCAATGACAATCCCCCCGAGTATCAAGGGATAGCGAAGGAAAGCCTCGGGAGGGTCAATTATTGCGCCGGTGAATATGTGGATGCCATCAGTGAAAACAGGGATGGCAAGGTGCTCTTACGCCATCGTAACGTGGATACACATCAGGCTGTCGTCCATGAGTTTGATTATGTGGTTTGCGCCATACCCTTCTCCACCCTGCGCGATGTTGCCATCGAGCCGCTGTTCAGCGACATGAAGATGCGTGCCATCAAGGAGCTGAATTATATCACCGCACAAAAAACCGCTATGCTGTTTAACGAACGGTTTTGGGAAAAGGAAGGTATTGTGGGCGGCGCGTCCTATACCGACCTGCCGGTGTCCTCTTTGTGGTATCCGTCGGATCATTCTAAATTCGTCAGCAGTGAGGAAAACAGCCCCTTTTCCCGGCTGCCCGATGAACCGGGGGTGACCCTTGCCTATAATTTCAATCTGGACGCCGTTCGGATGACCAACAATTATTGTGACGATATTTTGAGCAATACCCTGTATGATGTTGAACGGGTACATGGATTGAAACCGGGATATCTGGACACAATCATCAGTGGCTTTAAGTATGTCAACTGGGATAAGGAACCCACCTTCCGGGGAAGCTTGTGCTTTTTTACACCGGAACAAAAACGGCTGTTTTCCTATCCTGTTACAATGCCCGAATACAACGGTAAGGTGTTTTTTGCCGGGGAACATATTTCCGGTGTCCACAGATGGATGGAAGGAGCGTTTCAATCCGGCATGAAAGCGGCAAATGATTTGCTGCTCCATGCCAGCGGAAGGGAAAACGAAAAAATGCCGTAAGATAAATTCTTTTTGAAAAGAATAGCAAAACCTTGCTTTGTTTCGTATTATATATTGTCGGACAAACTTTTGACACGAAAATATTTTACAAATATGTTTAATATATCTTCATATTGGGAAAAATATGATTGCGGGGAACCGACAAAAATAAGCGGAGCGTGAATGATGTGACAATCAGAAGAGGGGACATTTTCTACGCTGACCTCAGCCCGGTCGTTGGCTCTGAGCAAGGCGGCGTTCGTCCTGTACTAATTGTTCAAAATGACGTTGGAAACAAATACAGCCCCACGGTTATAGCAGCTGCCATAACAAGCCAACGGGACAAAACCAAGCTGCCGACACACATCAAGGTGAACGGCACGGTATGCGGGCTGTCAAAGGACTCTATTGTTTTATTAGAGCAAGTACGCACAATTGATAAACAGCGTCTTAAGGAAAAAATGGGTAAGCTTGATGAAACCTCCATGTCTAATATCAACCAAGCTTTATCGGTAAGTTTCGGTCTTGGTGAGTAGAGGCTACATAAGCCTGCCCTAATGCGGTATTATGAAAATAATACCGCATTTTTTGTATATTTTTTTTGTTGTCGGAAACCATATTAAAGCGTTTATCGCAATATGAAAGGATGAGGTGATATCAGTGGCAAATCTTACGTCAAAAGAGTTAACTAGAATCGAAGACCAGCTTTCGCTGGAAAGCGTGCTGATTAAAAAATATCAGCAGCTGTCGTCCATGACAAACGATCAGGTGATCAAGCAAAAATGCGATTCCATCGCATCAAGACATCAGCAGCATTACAATTGCCTGCTCGGCCATTTGAGCTAAATTTAAGGAGGAAATAAAAATGAATACGGGATTCGGAGATAAAGAATTACTGGAAGACGCCTTGTCTTCACAAAAATTCGTAGCGGAAAATTATACAGTCTTTGCAACCGAGTGTGCAACAAAGCAAGTAAGAGACGATGTACTGACAATCATGAATGAAGAATTGAATATTCAAAACGAGCTTTTTACGGAGCTTCATAATCGTGGCTGGTACCAGACACCGGCGGCAGAAGCCAAAAAAGTGGAAGATGCAAAACAGAAATTCCAGCAAATGCAGTAAAAGAAAACCTCCTACTGAGGCATTTCCATCACATGAGACTTTAGACGGGCAAAACCCGTCTTTTTTTTACATAAAAGGATAAGGGTTTTTGACATAAAATAGGACAGGGGTTGAATATAATAGTTACAGTAGCATCACGAAAGGTGGTTGCAGTGTAATGATTGTGTATTTGGATGTTTTACTGGCACTGAACTTATTCGTGAATTATTTCTTATTGCTTTCTACCTCAAAAATCAACAACATCCCGGTAAAAATGATACGGCTTCTTCTGGGTGCTGCCTTTGGGGCACTTATTTCATTGACCATTTTTTTGCCGGACTGGGGCATGGTGTTTGATACGGGATTTAAAATCGTCATGTCGGTGTGTATTGTTGTGATTGCCTTTTCTTATAAAAGTACCAAGCGGTTTTTGCGTGTCACCGGAACATTTTTCGGTGTTTCCTTTTTATACGCCGGCATCATGCTGGCGGTTTGGTTTGCCTTTCGGCCGGACGGTATGGCGATTAATAACGGTGTGGTATATTTCAATATTTCACCGCTGCTGCTGATTGTATCCACCCTGCTTTGTTATGGAGTGATTTCTCTTATTCGATTGTTTACCAAGCGCCAAACCGGCGGAGATACCATTTATGAGCTGGAGATCGGTTATAAAGATAAAATTGTACGTTGTAAAGCGTTGTTGGATACAGGGAACAGCTTAATGGATTTGTTTACCAATGCGCCGGTTGTCGTGGCGGAGTATGGCCTTGTTGAGTACATGCTGCCTCTGCCGGCAAGGGAGGTATTTGCGGGCACAGCAGCGGATGTTCCAAAGGATTTTGCAACGGGATACCGGCTGATTCCTTATTCCGCTGTGGGCGGAAAAGGGCTGCTTCCGGCATTTAAGCCGGAGTATGTGAAAGTAAGCAAAGGCAATAAAAGCGCTACCATTGAAAATGTTTTGATTGCTGTCAGCAAGGATAAGCTTTCGGATGACTTTAAGGCACTCATCAGCGAAGAGCTGCTCACTGATTTCTAAATAGAAGGAGAGAATGGCAATGGGATTGAGATGGTTTCATTTTTTCAAAAAGGACAATCCGCATCAGGACACCAAAGTTGTGGAAGAGGAACAGGCAAAGAACAAGGATGAGAATGAGGACGAAGACTTGAGCAATGAGAAAGAACAAATGCTGATTGCCCATTGGGGTTGAATCATACGAAACAGATCAGTCACTTGACCGGCGGACAAATGACTGTGTTCAAATAACACACCGCCGGAGAAATGGACCCGAAAATGATCAGACAGGCTAAGGACTCACTAAAAAAGCTAATACTGAAGCTGTTTATGAAACTGGGAATCATAGACGAACTTTATTACATAAACGGACCCCAAATATTACCCGCACCTCTTTCCAAGGAGGACGAACAGGAGCTTGTCAATCGATATGCCGCCGGTGACCAGTCTGTCCGAGAGGAGTTGATCACCCATAATTTGCGATTGGTGGTTTATATTGCCCGCAAGTTCAACGCGGCGGGTGCGGGAATAGAAGACCTGATTTCCATTGGGACCATCGGACTGATCAAGGCTGTCAATACCTTCTGCCCGGATAAGAACATCAAGCTGGCGACCTATGCATCCCGCTGTATAGAAAACGAAATATTAATGTATTTGCGAAAAACAAATTTTTTGAAAACCGAAGTTTCCATTGACGAACCATTGAATATTGATTGGGACGGTAACGAGCTATTGTTATCGGATGTTCTGGGTAGTGACCCGGACGTGGTCAACCGGGGTATTGAGCTGGAGGATGAGAAAAGTCTTGTGGTCAAGCTGGTCAACAAGCTTTCCCGTAGAGAACGGCAAATCATGCAGATGCGGTTCGGCTTTAACGGCTACAGTGAGCATACCCAAAAAGAGGTTGCCGATAATCTGGGAATTTCTCAGTCCTATATATCAAGACTGGAAAAGAGGATTATTGAGCGCTTGAAACGGGAAATGGAGCGAGTGGGATGAAGCTGCCTCAAATGAGAATCGGGCCTTGATTTTCCCGTGTATTGTTCCATTGCTGGATGGGTTACGAAAATGACGCAAAGAAGAGGAAAAAATCGTATTTATTGCCAATAATGAACAAATTAATTATTAAAATATGACAATTTAATATACAAATCTAACAAAAATGTAGCTTTTTCTTTGGAAGGTATGTAGATAGACTTTTTAATGAAAAGGTGATATGATTTTTATAACTAAAAGTGTAATTATTTTATCTGTTATAATCAGAATGGTTATTAAAGGATATAAAACGGAGGAGTATAATTGAAAAGATTATATAAAAGTAAGTTTATTAGTGTATTGCTTGTTTTAACATTGCTGTTCAGCACATTTGCGGCTTCATCCATATATAATGTTACAGCAGATCCACCTGTGCTGCCAAAACTCATACAGGTATCAATTA
>MKRK01000050.1:14659-24624 GCA_001896915.1 Clostridiales bacterium 43-6 | reverse complement strand
TTATCTTCCTCTCTTCCTCTTTTATTTCATGATTGTCAGAAGATGATTTCTTTCTTCTGCGTTGGTTTTGTTGGTGCTTATAAAGTATGAATACGAATACATGGAGAAACCGCTGTAGTTATCCACAGTTCTGCAAAGCGCCACCTGACGCTGTATGATATCCGTTTTATTGATCCATTCATCGGAGCCGTTATCGGTCTGTCCTGATTTGTATATTCCCAGGGCGATATAAAGCTTTACGTTCTTGTTGTTCTTCAGCTTTGACCAATAGGTAAGCAGGTCATTAAAATTGAAGGACTGGTTCGCGATGATTTTGTTATATTCAAAGCCAAAATATAATTGCGGCATGATGCTGTCTACATAGCCGTTGTTTTCAACCCAGTGCTTTACATCGGCATAGAGCTTATTATAATTGGTATCCATGTTCGCTTGGGGACTGATACCAAAATGCACATAGGGCTTGGCTGTTTTGATTGCCCGATAGGTCCCCGATACAAAAGCGTTGATTTGAGTCCTTCGCCAATCGCCCAAGGATAAGGGGTTAGAGGGTTTGGTGGCAAGATAGCGTTGATAGGCGGCTTTGTCAAAACTTTCATCGGTGGTGGGATAAAAATAATCATCAAAATAGATCCCGTCGACATCATAACCGTTAACAATTTCTCTGACACCGTTGATAATCAGCTTTTGAATTTCCGGAACGGCAGGATTGTAATAAATCCCGTTGCCGCTGATCAAGGTCCAGTCATCGTTGCTTTTGTCCTTGTCGGTGGCAAACACACGGGCTGGGTTTGTTTCTGCCAGCGTGGTGTAATCAATGGAGGAGGTTGACACCCGAAAAGGGTTCAGCCAGGCATAGAACAGCAATCCCTTGCTGTGCGCTGCTGCAATCATAATCTGCATGGGATTGAAGCCGGGATCTTTTCCCTGAGTACCGGACAACTGCTTTGCCCATGGGAAATACTTGGAAGGATAAAATGCATCGGAATAGGCACGAATATGTACAAAAACCGCATTGTAGCCGTCGTTTTTGGTGTTTTCAAACATGGTGTTGATCTGGGTCTTGAAAAAAGCTTCACTTTTATCATTAAAATTCAGTTCGTAATAGGGAATCCACATGGCACGCAGTTCTTTTGGCTGTTCGATGCGTGCGGTGGTGGAGACGGTTGAAGTTAAGCTATGTAAGGGAATGCCTGTCTGGCTCCCCGAGACGGAGGTTGATTGAGCCTTCGTCTCCGCCAAAGAATTGACGGATTCTGTGGTAAACCCCTCTGTGGTCTCTTCCCCGTTGTCATCAAGACTCTGGGTGGTTGATGTACCATTCATAACAGAGACAACACTTTTTGGAACAGTGGTTTTACAACCGCTGAACAATAAAAAACATATGAAAATGAGACAAAATATTCGGTAATCTTTCATTTTTCATCACTTACCTTATATATTAACGTTTTTTTCAAAGAATTACAATAGTAAAATCATTATTAATCATATTCATTGCAGCAGCACTCTATGAGGTAAGTATGAAAATTAAATGAATTTAACGTAATTTTAATATATTATTAATAATAATCCATATTTCCGGGTATATCATTCATCTGTATCAATGGGATGAATGCTTGAAAAAGGGATTGGTTTTATCCATGACAGAAAAAGAATCACACGTTGCGTTATTGAAAGACATCATCGAAAACAAAGCAATCACAACCGTATTCCAGCCGATTATTTCACTAAAGGACGGGACAATTTATGGTTACGAAGCATTGAGCCGGGGACCTGCAGGCTCCTCAATGCACAATCCTGAAATGATGTTTCAAACAGCAAGAGAACATGGCTGTTTATGGGATTTGGAATTGGTCTGCCGTACTTGCGCACTGGAGAGTGCTTATCAAAGCAAAAATGATCTGAAATTATTTTTAAATGTAAACACAAATATCATCCACGATGAAAAGTTCATGAGCGGATTTACCAAGGAATATATCCGACAATTTGATATTGATGCGGAAAATATCATTTTTGAAATAACCGAAAAAAACGCGATCGAAGATATGTATGGTTTTAAGAAAACCATTGAGCATTATAAGAATCAAAGCTATAAAATTGCAATTGACGATGCAGGTGCAGGATATTCCGGATTAAATTTGATTACAGATATCAAACCGCATTATATCAAGCTGGATATGAAACTGATTCGAGATATTGACAAGGACGGGATCAAATATTCATTGGTTAAAAGTTTATATGAATTTTCTAAGCTTGCCAATATTCATTTAATTGCCGAAGGAATCGAAACCTACGATGAACTATCCTCTCTCATTCATATCGGAATCCATTACGGGCAGGGATTTTTCATTCAGCCTCCACATGGGCAGATAAAGCCAATTTCTGAAGAAGTGATAAACGGCATTGTAGAATTAAACAGCAAAAAATACAGCTTGTACGGTAGTCACATTTCAAATCTTTACATCGGTAATCTCGCAAACCAGACCAAAACTGTGAATCCCAGAGTCCTTTCCGATATTGTATATGATATGTTTCTGCACAATGATTCCCTGTCCGGTATTTGTATTACTGAAAATGATAAGGTTTTGGGTGTGATTACAAAGCAGGATATTTTCTCAAAGATGAGCGGTTTATATGGATTCAATTTGTATCAAAGAAAACCGATATTTTCCCTAATGCAAGCAGAATTTTTAACTGTGGATTATAAGACTCCCATTGATGTTGTTTCACGTCTTGCCATGTCAAGAGCGGAGGATAAATTATACGATTTCATTACTGTGACCAAAAATGAAAAGTTTTATGGCATTGTCACTGTAAAAAATCTGCTTGAGAAAACAATAGAACTGGAAGTAATCAATGCAAAGCATCAAAATCCTCTTTCCGGTTTACCCGGCAACCTAATCATTGAGCAGTATTTAACAAATTATCTTTCCTCTTGCGAAGAATTGTGTGCATTGTATTTTGACATAGACAATTTTAAATCCTACAACGATGTGTATGGATTTGAAAACGGAGATAACATCATCAAGCTACTAAGCAATACCATACAATGTCACATAGACAGCGACGCTTTTATCGGGCACATAGGAGGTGATGATTTTATTGCTATTATAAAGCAAGAAAGTATTGAAAGTATTTGTAGTGACATCATATGTGAATTTGACACAGAAATCCGCAAATACTACAACCAATATGATTTAGCCAAGGGTTACATTACTGCAAAAAACCGTCATGGACAACCGGAAAATTTCCCGATTATATCATTGTCTATCGCCGCAATCACAAAAGCTCATTCTGAAATTACCGATATGAACGAGTTTTCGGTGCATGTTGGAGAAATGAAGCGAAAATGCAAACAAATACCCGGCAGTGTCTTTCTTTTAACATAAAAAATACGCCATCTTTTGCGATGGCGTATTTTTTATGTTAATTTTGTTTTACCGGCGCAATTTTCAGCAGGTGCTTTTTCAAAACCAAGAGATCGATTGCATTGATGCTATGATCGTTTGACCTGTCGGTATCGGCAGCAGCAAGTGAATACCCCGTTAATATTCTCATCCCTAAAATGTGTTTTTTTATTTTTAACAGGTCTATTACTCCAATTGTACCGTCACCGTCTACATCACCATATAAAATGACAATATATTGTGATACGATTGTACCATTTTGTGTGATTTTAACGATTGCACCTGACCCAAATTTACCTTCGGTGATTCTATCCTCAGCTGTGTTCCATATCACAATATCATAATCGGACGGAACCGTAAATTTCGAGAGAAACAAATCAACCATATTTTCACCATTCGAAATTCCCCATAAATATCCGTTTTCTGTAGGATACGGGTTAATCAATGGATCTGTTTTTATGGTAGTCTCGGTTGCCGTTGTTGTGGTAGCAGTAGTTGAGGCTGTTGTAATAGTTGTTGTTGTAGGCGTGCTAGAAGTAGTAGAAGTGGTAGGTGTTGTCGACTGTGGTGTCGTACCGATCGGTACTGAAAGGTTACCAAACATCTGAACATCATCAAAAAAGGCTGTTGTTTCTACGCCTGCTGTTACGTCGAACAAGATTTGCACTTTTGTTACGCCTGCAAAAAAAGCATCTTTATCTGCCTTTGAAGCCGAAGCGAAGGTTTTATTTCCCTGTCCGCTTATGTAGGTGGTAAATTTATCCCACGAAAAGCTTGCCCAGCCGCTCGCATCGGCAACAATACGGCTGCTCCCGAAATTGTTGCTGTAGCCCGGAATGGTATAGGACGAAAAAATGGAGAAGGATGCTTTGTATTTTGCTGTATCCCCTTTGGTGAATTTGAACCAGAAGCGTATTCCCTTGCTGTCAATTTCTTTGTAAGTTCTTTTCATTATATTGAGAATGTACGAGTCATTGCAATTCATCTGTACCGCTCCGTTTGCCGATGGTGTAAACGAAACCTTCATTGATTTTGTACTGCCGGTTTCGGAATTGCAGTATTCACTGCTTGCTGCGAGAATATTAGCCGGACCCTGACCCCATTGTGCCCAATAGAGACCTTGTTCAAAATTTTCCACTGTTGAATAAACGCTGTCCGCAGAGGTATATGTAGTTATGTCGTTCGAAACAACCTCGTTTGTTGCAGAAAACTTATCGTAGTTTGCCATCAGCCACTTCATCATATAAGCGGAGGCATAATTGGTTGCTGCACTGTCTTCCGCTCCGGAGTATGTGTTTTCCCCCGTTTGAAAGGTTCTGCCATCTTGAAATCTCGCCTGCATATTTAAGATGATTTGTGCATGCAGGTTTTCCCAATACTCACCTTTTTTAGTGGACATATTATCTAGCCGTTCACCATCCACCGTTAGTTGAATAATTGAATCGAGAGATGGAAAGTTACAATTTTGATTGTTCCAGTCATTTCCCTGAGGGAAATAGATTGCATTGGCTATATCAAGATTCTCTTCCCGGTAAACCGTTCCACCCGGCTCTCTTGCCGGTCCGCCGGTTTGTCCTACCGTGGACTTCGTATCCGGAATAACCTGTCCGACTGTATAGTTCAAATCCGTCAATGCACTATAAATATAATTGTCGTTAAAAAAAGCAGATTTCGGTGTTGACTTCCCAGCGAGAGTAAATCCGTACGCGCTGAACACATTTAACCCGATACAAGAGGAATATACCGGTTGTATGATATTGTGGTTGATTACAGAACCGTCATTGTTAATATTTGAACCGTTCAGCCACTGTGAAAGAGGTTTGCCGTTATAAATTACCGAGCTATTTAAATCATCGGGACGGGCTGTGGAGGACAGTTGATACTCTACCATCTTGTTATACCATGCGTTATAATTCGGGTGGTTAGGCATCATGCATACCGCCATTTGAAGGCATCTTGCATTCCATGCATTTTCCTCCATTTTTGTATCACCTTCAATCAGCACTTTGCCGGTTTTGTCTTTAAAATACGGAACATTGACACGAAGCAGATAGTTTGCTTCATATTCAAGCATATTACGGATATATTCCCTGTCTGTTGATGAAATATCCTCCCATAAAAGCCATCCTGCAAAAGCGGTATCACCGGTATAAATGTTTGCTGTAAAAGAGGCGCTGTGATCCCACGCACCAGTCCCTCCTACATTCGCTTTGTGGTGATAGGCAACGGATGTAAGCAGTTTAATCGCTTTACTTTTCGCAGTCTCCAGTGTTACTCCAGTAACGGTTGCATCGTAGATACCGGTTTTAATTGCTGTGGCTATTACAGAAGCCATTGCAGCCAGAGGGCGTGGATGTTCACCGGACCCGGATGTGACAAAATTCAAATATTGCTGTGAATCCTGCGAAGTGTACCGTTCATCGTACCATGTGGTCAGTGCATATTTGCAGGCATTCAGTAGGATTGTCTTCTCTTTCACAGCCAGTGGATCCGTTGGAACCGCTCCTGAAAAACTTGACCAATTAATCGGAACAACATCGACACTTGCAGCACTGCATTGCCCGGGTAAGGCGTACACCACTACCATGAATGTAAGTGAAAAGACTAAAAAAATACTGATCGCTTTTTTCAACTTGTTCATATAATCACCTTTTTTCATTATATCATATAAAAATTGTTTTCTATGTTTATGAATTGTGGTATAATATCGCTATATTGCTATGTTTATTGAAGAAGGATAAATCAATATTAATTTTTATAGGTAATGAATATGAACTATATAGAAGATATCAATCTCAATCAAATACCGGTGAATTATCATCATAGGAAATCAAGTGTTGAAACAACTTGGAGAATTTTTCATACCCATCAAGGTATAGAATTTCTTTATATCCACAAAGGAAGCGGGTATGCTATTTTTGATCATACTGTGCATGAAGTGAAGGCCGGTACCCTATTGTTCTTCCAGCCACTTCAGCTGCACGGCTTGAAAATTCATGAAAAAGACGATGAACCTTATATCAGAACCATCCTGACACTTGACCCCGTCATTATTGAACCATATTTAACTGTATTTCCTGGATTGAGGGAGTTTTTTCAAACACTTTGTAAAAATCGCATCGAGAAACAGTTTTTCAGCGAATTTACAACAAGACCTATGTTTGAATATTTTTTGGAGTATTTCTGTTTGAGACAAAAATCAATAAAAAACAACTCGGAAGAAATGATCTTTCTTGCGATTTCATTTTTAAACTATGTAAGAGGAATTTGGCAGCAGAAAGTAAACACCAGCACCAAAATACCGGGCAGAACAACTGATTATGCAGCAAAAATTATGCAATGGATCAACGAACACTATATGGAAGAATTTAGCCTGAAACGTCTTGCTGAGGATCTTCATCTATCGGAATACCATACTTCTCATTTATTCCGAAAAGCCACCGGTACAAGCATAACAGACTATCTCACGGCGAGAAGAATGCGGCAAGCAAGTTTTTTGTTACAGTCTGACACGTTACCGTTGAATATTATATGTCAACAGGTGGGCATTACCAGCACATCCTATTTTTGTCAGGTGTTTAAAAGGACGATGGGGATTTCGCCCGGCACCTTCCGTGCATCGATCAATAAAAGCAAGCAATTTATTGATCTGAATGATTGATATTATCCTATCATCCTTATATTGAAGACAAAAAAACCGAACTCATTGAACAGAGTTCGGTTTTTGTGAACGATTAGAATATTGTGCAATTTCTGAAGTTGCTATTTAATCATGCTTGCAACTTCGTCTGCGAAATTGTCTTCTCTCTTCTGCAAGCCTTCGCCTTTTTCAAAACGAACAAAGGAAACGAGCTCAACCTTGCCGCCCAATGAGCTTGCAACGCTGTCAAGATATTTGCCAACGGTGAAGTCGCCGTTCTTTACGAAATCCTGCTCCAATAAGCAGTTTTCTTTATAGTATTTTGAAATCTTACCGGCAACGATTTTTTCTGCGATTGCGGCAGGTTTGCCTTCATTGATTACTTGCTCGGTCAAAATTTTCTTTTCATGTTCCAAAACCTCTGCTGGAACGTCAGCTGATTTCAGATAAAGAGGGTGAGTCGCTGCAACCTGCATTGCAACGTCTCTGACGGCTTCCTTGAAGGTTTCGTTCCCGGCGATTTCGGGAGCGGTTTGACTTTTTACCATAACGCCGATTCTTCCGCCGCCGTGGATGTACGTGGCAACCGTGCCTTCATAACGCTCAAAGCGTCTGATTTTAATGTTTTCACCGATTTTTAAGATTTTTTCCCGAAGCGCTTCTGCAACGGTGTCGGTGGAATCAGCCAGTGTGAGCTCGTTGAGTTCTTCCACAGTAGCCGGGTTGTTCAAAGCAACTGTTTTGGCAACACTGACAACAAAAGTTTTGAATTCGTCGTTTTTTGCCACGAAATCAGTTTCTGAGTTTACTTCAACAATTGCACTAACAGCGTCGTCTGCATAGGATAAAACAACACCCTCTGCCGCAATTCTTCCTGATTTCTTTGCAGCGGCAGCAAGGCCTCTTTCTCTTAAATAGTCAATGGCTCTGTCCATATCGCCGTCTGATTCAACGAGCGCTTTTTTGCAGTCCATCATACCGCAGCCTGTTTTTTCTCTTAACGCTTGCACGTCTTTTGCTGTAAATTCCATTGGTGTCCATTCCTTTCATGGTGACTGTTTGAATGATTCAAACTTTATTTTATGATTATCTGTAAAATGCCCTCGTTTGAGGGCATTTTTGGTTCGTTATTCAATGCCGGATATTCGGTTACGGATTATACCGCTGCCGGTGCTTCCACGACTGCTGCCGGTGCTTCCTGGGGCGCAGCAGCGGAGCCTTGCTCACCCTGTCTGCCTTCCAGAATAGCGTTTGCAACGGTCTGTGCAATTAACTTAACAGCACGAATTGCATCGTCGTTTCCGGGAATTACATAGTCGACTTCGTCCGGATCACAGTTGGTGTCAACAATAGCTATGATCGGAATACCAAGCTTCTTGGCTTCCAGAACAGCGATTTTTTCTTTTCTCGGGTCAACGATGAAAAGAGCGCCGGGGAGCTTTTTCATTGTTTGAATGCCGCCGAGGAATTTTTCGAGTTTTTCAATCTCACCGCGTAATTTGATTACTTCCTTTTTGGGAAGCAGTTCAAAGGTTCCGTCCTCTTCCATCTTGCGTAGCTGATTCAAACGCTCCACTCTGCGGCGGATGGTGCGGAAATTGGTCATCATGCCGCCCAACCAGCGGGCATTGACATAAGGCATGTCACAGTTAAGAGCTTCTTCTTTTACAGAATCCATGGCTTGTTTCTTTGTGCCGACAAAAAGAATGTCTTTGCCTTCAGCAGAAATGTCACGGATAAAGTTATAAGCTTCTGTGAGTTTTTTAACGGTTTTCTGCAAATCGATGATGTAGATACCGTTACGTTCGGTGAAGATGTATTCTGCCATCTTCGGGTTCCAGCGTCTTGTTTGGTGACCAAAGTGTACACCCGCTTCAAGAAGCTGTTTCATAGAGATGATTGACATTGATGTTCCTCCAAAATTTTGTTTTTTACCTCCGCTCTTGTCATCTTAAACGCCACTCAAATTAATTTGAGCAACAGCTGTTTAATCAAAGAGCGTGTGTATTGCCATAGCAGTATATCACAAATACCTGTTATATGCAAGTTTTTTCTTATTATTTTTCATTTTAACGTTCTCATTCATCTTTTATCAAAAAAGAAGTCAGAAAACTTGTGACAAACCACTGTAGTGAAAGCTGATCGGTTTGATTCCGATCATAAACCGTATCATATAAGTTTTGGTTTCTTCGTCGATTTCTTCCACCATCCCTTCCCCAAACACCTTGTGCTTGACTTGCGAGCCGACCGCATAATTGGCAACACCGGGAACTCTCACAGCACCCACCTGAAAGCGATATTCTTCTTTCAATTCGTCGGAAATACTGCCTGTCCTGAGAATTGACTCATCCCCAATGTCAAATACAAAACGGGACGGCACTTTGGTGTAGCCTTTGATGCCAAAGCCTTCGCTTTCAGTGATGTACAGTTTCTTTTTCGCCCTCGTAACCGCGACAAAGCATAAGCGGCGTTCTTCCTCCAGCGCATCCTCCTGCCGTTCCTCCAGCGCCCGAATGCTGGGTAGGGTTCGTTCATTGGCGCCTGCCAACACCACGGTGTCAAACTCCAGCCCTTTTGCTGTGTGGATGGTCATGATTTTCACACAATCCTGTTTGTCCTCAATGTCAAGATCACGGTTCAGGGACACATCCTGTAGAAACGTGATCAGGGGAAGAAATTCGCCGTATTCTGTTTCTGAAATCACAATACTTCTAAGCAACTCTGAAATATTGTCCAACCTGTCCATGTCTCCGCTTTCCCGAATGTATGGCTCATAACCGGAATCAATGAGCAGCTTTTGGAGCAGCTCAGAAACCGGCAGTTCCTCTGCATCCAGCTTCAGCCGTTCAATCACCTGGATAAAATCCGCCCCGCCGCAGCCTTTGAATACCGGCTCATGGATATATCGTTTCATTGCTTCA
>MKRK01000050.1:12370-14644 GCA_001896915.1 Clostridiales bacterium 43-6 | reverse complement strand
AACACAAGCTTGGTTTTTCCGATTTTGCGTTTAGGCATATTGACAATACGTAGGAAGGACAAATCGTCACCAAAAGCAATCATGCGTAAATAAGAAAGCACATCCTTGATTTCCATACGGTCATAAACCCCGACTCCGCCGTAAACCAGATATGGGATATTGGCCTTGAGGAAACCCTGTTCGATGAAACGGGAAACAAAATTGGAACGGTACAGCACGGCGATGTCTTTGTAATTTCCGCCCTTTTCCGTATGTGCTTGTATGGTTTTCACAATGAAATTGATTTCTTCGTTCTCATCTTTACTGTGAAAATGCTCCGGCAGTGCTCCGTCTTCTTTTTTGGTATACAAGTCCTTTTTGATGCGGTTCTTGTTTTTTTCAATGAGAGAATTGGCGGCGTTTAAAATCTGGGGAGTGGAGCGGTAATTCTCATTTAAGAAAATGGTTTTGCAGGGTTCCATCTTTTGGTCAAACTCCAGCAGCACCTGCATATTGGAACCGCGCCATTCATAAATATTTTGATCGGGATCCCCCACCACAAACCAGTTTTTGTTGATTTCCGTCAGTTGCCGGATCAGCTTGAACTCCTTCACGGTAATGTCCTGAAACTCGTCCACCAACACATAATGCATGCGTTTTTGCCATTTATCAAGAACATCCCCATGCTTACGGAACAGGTAGATTACAAAATTGATCAGGTCAAAAAAGTCCAAACCGAAATATTTCTTTTGCTTCTGGATATAGCGTAAAATAATCGCTTCCTCCAGTGTTTTTGCTTCATATTTGCCAATATCCTCTTTGGGTACGGCGATGAAATCCATATAGGTAATGAGATTTTTATAGTAGCGTATTTTATCAATCATAAATTGAAAGGTTGCCGTATCCATGCTGATGTTGAATTCTTCATAGACTTCTTCAAGAATTCTTTTCTGGTCAGCGGTGTCCAGCACAATAAAGCTTTCCGGATAAAATAGCTTTCCGATGTCTTCCCGCAGAATACGGGTGCAGTAGCTATGTAAGGTCGCTACAAAGGAGGTATCAAACTCTTCGCCAAGAAGGTATTTGATACGCTTTTTCATCTCATTGGCCGCTTTGTTCGTAAAGGTGATGCAGAGAATGTTGGCAGGAGAAATTCCCGCTTCTCTGACGAGATAAGCGTATCGGTGGGTCAGAGCCTTTGTCTTGCCGCTGCCCGCACCTGCAATCACCCGGACATACCCCTCTGTGGTGGTCACGGCTTCCAGCTGCTTTTCGTTTAAATTGTCCAGTAATGTGTCTTTCATAAGGTTACCTTTCAACATTCTGTGTGTTTCTATCATACACTTTTTTGAAAGTTTTTGCAACAAAAAAGCGGGGTCTCCCCCGCTTTTCATAATTGATTTTTTTTACGATTAATACATTCCGCCGCCGGCTGCCGCTGCTGCTGCTGCTGCTGCGTTGGCTGCTGCCGCATCCTCTTTGATATCGGATACCAAGGATTCCGTGGTCAGAACCATTGCAGCAACGGATGCTGCGTTTTGGAGCGCCGAACGGGTAACCTTGGTCGGGTCAACGATTCCGGCCTCGATCATGTCTGTATAAATTTCTTTATAGGCATCAAAGCCGTAATTGGTTTTGCCGGATGACAGGATTTTATCAACAATAACAGAGCCTTCTAAACCGGCATTCAGAGCGATTTGACGAATGGGTTCTTCCAGTGCCTTTACAACAATGGCAACACCGGTTTTTTCGTCTCCTTCGGCGGTTTCAATCAGCTTGCTGACAGAGGTCAAAGCATTGATTAAGGCAACGCCGCCGCCGGCAACAATGCCCTCTTCCACAGCGGCACGGGTGGCGGCCAAAGCATCTTCTATGCGTAATTTTTTCTCTTTCAGCTCGATTTCGGTGGCTGCGCCGACCTTGATCACTGCAACGCCGCCGGCAAGTTTAGCCAGTCTTTCCTGAAGCTTTTCACGGTCAAATTCTGACGTGGTGGTTTCAATCTGCGAACGGATCTGACCGACTCTGCCTTTGATTTCGTCAGGGTTTCCTGCACCGTCTACGATGATGGTGTTTTCTTTGGAAACTCTCACCTGGTGTGCTTTACCCAGCTGGCTGATCTGTGTTTCTTTCAGGTCAAGACCCAGTTCTTCCGAAATCACTTCACCGCCGGTTAAGATAGCAATGTCACGAAGCATATCCTTGCGGCGGTCACCAAAGCCCGGAGCCTTGACGGCAACACAGGTGAAGGTACCGCGAAGCTTGTTGACAATCAATGTAGACAGTGCTTCACCC
>MKRK01000050.1:11024-12336 GCA_001896915.1 Clostridiales bacterium 43-6 | reverse complement strand
CTGCCTGAACGATTTGTTCAAGTAAAGGAAGGATTTCCTGAATGTTAGAAATTTTCTTGTCTGTAATGAGAAGCAGCGGATCGTCAATGACAGCTTCCATTTTGTCTGTGTCGGTTACCATGTAAGGGGTAATGTAACCGCGGTCAAACTGCATGCCCTCTACAACCTCTGTGTATGTTTCGGCGGTTTTGGATTCTTCCACTGTGATAACACCGTCAGATGATACCTTTTCCATTGCGTCTGCAATAAGCTTGCCAATGAATTCGTCACCGGCGGAAATGGTGGCAACACGGGCGATGTCGGAAGAACCGTTGACTTTTTGTGAGTTTGCGATTACTGCGGAAACAGCAGAGTCAACAGCCTTTTGAATTCCCTTTTTCAAAACCATCGGGTTTGCACCGGAGGTTACGTTTTTCATTCCTTCACGGATGATTGCCTGTGCCAGCAAAGTAGCGGTTGTGGTGCCGTCACCTGCTACATCGTTTGTTTTTGTAGCAACTTCTTTCACCAGCTGAGCGCCCATGTTTTCAAACGGATCGTCAAGCTCGATTTCTTTTGCAATGGTTACGCCATCATTGGTGATGAGGGGTGCGCCGTATTTTTTGTCAAGAACAACGTTTCTGCCCTTGGGACCGAGAGTAACCTTTACGGTGTTTGCAAGCTTATCAACGCCGGCTTGCAGGGCTTTTCTTGCTTCTTCGCCAAAAATAATCTGTTTAGCCATCCAAATTTACTCCTTTATCATGTATTGTATTTATTCAACGATTGCCAATATATCAGACTGACGAACGATTGTGAATTCATCGCTGTCAATCTTCACTTCTGTTCCGGAATATTTGCTGGTCAGAACTCTGTCTCCAACCTTAACGTACATGGTGACTTCGTTTCCGTCCACAAGTCCGCCCGGTCCGACAGCAATGATCTCTGCAACCTGGGGTTTTTCCTTTGCGGATCCCGATAAAATAATCCCGCTTTTTGTTGTTTCTTCGGCCTCAACCATTTTGATTACGATACGGTCGGCCAATGGTTTGATCGTCATAATGTATCCTCCTAAATATTAAGATATAAAATAATTAGCACTCTCATCATCAGAGTGCTAACCAATTGTAATATATTTAACATAAAAATGCAAGATTAATATTTAGAAATTTACAATTCATTAACATTTTTTGCATCAAATGCCGGTTTCACCGCTTTTCCGCTTAAATCATAGAGCAAAGAAACCGGCAGCTGGGGTTCCTCCAGCTTATTGGTACATACACAGGGAACAATGAATTTGATTCCGTTCTTTACGATTTGAAAAGTGACTTCG
>MKRK01000050.1:10113-10899 GCA_001896915.1 Clostridiales bacterium 43-6 | reverse complement strand
ATGAGAACACAGTTCATCAGTCCGTCATGAGGCGAAGCATTGGGCGCAGGCAGGAAGCCACCGCCATAATACCTGCCGTTGGCTGCCACAGCAAAGAGAAAATTCCCTTTGATGGGTTTTTCGTCCTCAATGGTAATTTCAAAATTGTTTTTGATGTTGAACAAAAAAGAAATGAACAAAGCGACATAATAGGCAAAAGAACCGGAAATTTTGGATAAGAACTTAAGCCGGTTTTTATGTGACACCACCTCGGCGTCGAGACCGGTGGAGCAAACATTGATGGAATAGCGGTCATTGCATTGTATGAGATCCATGGGAAAAGCAGAACCTTTTATCTGACCGTCCATATCAAGAAAATCAACAATACCAAAGGTTTTGATAAAATCATTGCCCGACCCGCAGGGAAGCACCCCCACCTCCGCATTGGGATACCCGATTGCTCCCGCAACCACATCAAACAGGGTGCCGTCACCGCCGCAGGCATACACCCGGATGGCATCGCCCTTTTTGCATTCGGTTCTTACAATATAAGTGGCTTCATGGGCAGTTTTGGTCACTACAACAGCATAATTGCCGCCCTTGTCTTTGAAATACCGTTCCACCAAGGGCACAATTTTTGAAACACCGTCACCCTTACCGGCAACGGGGTTCACAACAAACAAGTAACGCATCTTCCTATGCCCCCTCTATCTGAAATACATAAACATTTGGCATTTGATCATACCGTTATACAGCTTGCGGCGCTTGTCGGCCGGTCTTCCGAATACCGTTTCAAACTCCTCATGG
>MKRK01000050.1:10026-10102 GCA_001896915.1 Clostridiales bacterium 43-6 | reverse complement strand
ATAATACCGCCATCCCTTTTGCTGATGGAATACTTGTCCCATTGTTTTGTAGATCGTTTCGGCTTCCTTAATATCC
>MKRK01000050.1:8581-9962 GCA_001896915.1 Clostridiales bacterium 43-6 | reverse complement strand
TTGCCACACCTGCCAGTTTGGCATTTTGTTCCGTCAGCTTCAGTGCGTTTTCGTCCACATCGTTGCCGATTGCCTGAAAGTCTGCCGCTCGTTTGATGTTGTCCTGTGCCCTTGTTCGTTCCTCCCGCCAGATCGGATCACTGAAGCAGCGGAACCGTTCGGCGGCAAAGCTGCGTTTCAGTCCCGGAGCGATGTTGTTGACCATCAGAGCGCCTTCAATCAAGATGGTGCCGGAACCGCAGAGAGGGTCATACAAGGTGCTGTCAGGATAGATATGGGCAATATAAGCCATGGCGGCGGCGAGGGTCTCCTTGATGGGTGCCGCCGTTGCGTTGGCACGATATCCTCTTTTGTGTAGCCCTTCGCCGGAGGTATCGATCATTAAAGATGCCATGTTTTTTAGGATGGAAAACTGGATTTGGTAAACCGGACCGGTTTCTGCAAACCAGGAAATATTGTATTTGCTTTTCAACCGCTCCACCACAGCTTTTTTAACGATAGATTGAATGTCCGGGATGGAATGCAGTGCAGAATTGATAGACCAGCCTTTCACGGGAAAAGCATCGTCTTTGCCTACAAACTGCTCCCAGGGCAGTGCCTTCACGCCTTCAAAGAGCTGTTCGAAGCTACCAGCAGGAAAACTGCCGACTAAAATTAAAATACGCTCTGCGTACCGGGAGCAGAGATTGGCGCGTGCCAGCATGAATTCGTCTCCTTCGAATAACACTCTTCCGTTCTCGGCATTGACATTTTCCGCACCCATAGAACGAAGCTCATCCCCAAGCAAGCCTTCGATTCCAAACAGGCAGGGCGCAACAAATTTCAGTTTCATCTATCTTCCTCTTTTTCTCTTGATACAAACGAAGCGTCCCAAAGGGACGCCCCGTTTTATGATTTGGTATGAATCAGTTATTGTTTGGCTCAATGAGACCGTAGTCGCCGTTGTGACGGCGGTATACTACATTCAAATCGCCGGTTGTGACATTGGTGAATACAAAAAACTGGTGTCCGATTAAATTCATCTGCATGATCGCTTCTTCAACATCCAGCGGTTTGATGCTGAACTTTTTGCTGCGGACAATGTTATACTCATCCTCGGTTTCATCCTGAGCAAATTCCGGATAGGCAGGTGCGGTTATATTGGCAGAGCGCATTCTTTTTTCAAGACGCGTTTTGTTTTTTCTGATTTTACGGATGATACTGTCAATTACATTGTCAAAGGTGTCGATCAGGTCACTGCCGGTATCCTCAGAGCGGACGATCATATGGGATTCTTTTATGGTTAACTCAACGACAAATCTGTCTTTTTCGTGAGTAACAGTAACATGTGATTCTGCATTCTCAGTAAAAAATTTTTCAAGTTTTTTTAATTTTCCCTCCG
>MKRK01000050.1:7970-8569 GCA_001896915.1 Clostridiales bacterium 43-6 | reverse complement strand
TGGCTGTAAATGTGTTTTTCATTTTAAGCTCCCTTTCTCCGGCGATACACGATTTTGTAACAAATCAGCAGGAGTTTCAGCAGGCTTGATTTGTTTGCTGCTCTGACCCGCCGCCGGTGAAACGGTCAGAGTGAAAATTGTCACTGCGCCATTTCATAGAAACAGGAACGAAGCGACAGTTGATGGCGATACTTTCACAGACAGCTCCTTGGATATCGTATTGTGAAAGCTACAAAACAATACTATATTTTGTGGTTATATTATATCACAATACCATACAAAAGAAAAGTAAAATATTATAGCGTTACGGACTGATGGCGTGTGACATAGCAGCCCACATTCACTGCAACCGGCAGCCCGGCAATGTGTGTTGCGTAATATTCAATGTTAACTTTCAGCGCCGTAGTCTTTCCATGAAAGCCTTGCGGGCCGATGCCCAGTGCGTTGACAGCGGTCAGCATATCATCCTCCAACTGCCTATAAACCGGGTTTTTGTTGGGTTGGTCAAGGGGCCTGCACAGTGCCTTTTTGGCCAATATGGCACTGTATTCAAAATCTCCGCCGATGCCGACGCCGATGACCATAGGCGGACAGGGGTT
>MKRK01000050.1:1890-7721 GCA_001896915.1 Clostridiales bacterium 43-6 | reverse complement strand
TAAACCGCCGGTTATATGTAAGTCTTGACCGATTTCCAAAAAAATAACAGCCATTCCTGTGTCTTGGCAGACCGGGACATTGATTTCCTTTGCAGCATCAATGTTCGCCAGAATATCGGACATGATGGAAATATCCAGCTGTCGTTCTTCCCGGTCCTTTGCCTGCCGGATGGATTCCACCACATCCTGCGGCAGAAATTGATTGGCAATGATACAGAGCGCTGCTACCGCTTCGGTAATTTCATTGACATGAATTTCTCTCATCATCCGTTTTCTCCTTCAAAAGTTACCCTCTCGCCGTTGATATAAACTGCACAGGGCTTTGCGTTTAGGGATAAGGGATCCCGATCAAACAACACAAAGTCTGCGTCCTTACCCGGCTTGAATGAGCCTACTCTGTCCTCAATGCCGCAAATCATTGCCGGGTTGATGGTGATGGCCTTCAGAGCCTCATCATACTCCATGCCTTCCGACACCGCGAGTGCGGCACATAGAGTCAAATATTGAATGGGCACCACAGAATGGTCGGTAACGATTGCGGTCAATATCCCTGCTTTGGATAAAATGCCCGGTGCTGAGGGGGACATGGCGGACATTTCCGGCTTTGGGCGGTCACAAATCATCGGGCCCGCCAATACCCTTGCGTTTTCCTCTGCAAGTGCCCGGGGATACAAGTGGCCTTCCGTACCGTGAACAATGGCGTATTTGAGATGAAACTCCTTGGCGATACGGATTGCGGTGAAAATATCATCCATCCGATGGGCATGAAAATGAGCAGAAATCTCACCACGAAGCAATGGAAGCAGTGCTTCGCACTTCATATCAAATTCGGGTTCTTCCGTGTCTTCGTCCTCTGCAGCTTTTTGGATGGCTTCTTTATATTTTTTAGCCTTAAACAACTCTTCACGGATAATCGCAGCAGTAGCCATTCTGGTTACGGGAGTTTGGTTTTTGCCGTGATAAACGGTTTTCGGGTTCTCACCCAAAGCGAATTTTATGGCAAGGGGGGAACGAATCACCATTTTGTCAATGTTCACACCCTTGGTTTTCATGGCAATCATCTGGCCCGCCACCGGGTCTGCGCTGCCCGGCCCTGTGACAACCGTAGTAATCCCATATGCCAGTGCTTCTTTGAAACAACGATCGGTGGGATTGACGGCATCAATGGCACGGAGATGGGGCGTGCAGGGATCTGTGTCTTCGTTGCCGTCATCTCCTTCAAAGCCGAGGGAATCCTCCCACATGCCCAGATGTGTGTGTGCATCAAGAAAGCCGGGTAACAGAATTTTCCCTTTTGCGTCAAGGGGTTCTGTTTCATCCCGGGTCATGTCTTCCATGCTACCCACAGCCGTTATCTTTCCCTGTGAAAATTCAAGAAAGCCCGGGTCGATTACCGGTCCTTCCATGGTATATATTTTAGCATTGATTATTCTCAATTTTTCTCCTCCAAAAAATATTTAAAATTTTTACAAAAAACTATTTACATATATTAACATCTATGTTATAATGCACTTGTAACTCCCTTCATACCCCATTATGCTTTGGCGCCGGACAACCCGGCGCAATTTTTTTGTCTTAGCAAATACTCTGCTTGCAAGCATAATTGGATGAAAAACAATATAAAAACAAAAAACGGGGTGCAAGCACCCCGCAATTGATTTATTTTGTTGGGCCGCCTCGTTTGACTGCCGGACGTCTGACATCGGCATTTTTCTTCTTGAGGTCAGAAAACTTATCATCACTGGTCTGCTTGAACTTATTCAGCATATCCTCAAAGGAGGTACTGTCCTGTTTTTTGGTATGCCAATCAAAATCATCGGGTTTCGGTGAAAAATTCGATGATGACCGTCTGGGTTTTTCGGTTCTTTCCAGCGCTCTTTTGATACTGAGACTAACCTTTCCGTCGTTGCCGATGGTGAGAACCTTGACCTTAACCATCTGGTTTTCGGTAACATGCTCGCGTATTTCATTGACATACACGGGTGCTACCTCGGAAATATGTACCATACCTGTAAGATTACCGGGAAGCTCAACAAATACTCCGAAATTTGTAATACCTGTTACCTTACCCTCTAAAATCGCGCCAACCTCTAACTGCATGAAATGAATTTTCCTCCCCTAAGATTACTCAATTGTTTGTGCTAATTGCCCGATATATCCTCAAACGTTTCTTCATTGCCATAGATGTAATCAAGCTTGTCTCTTGCGGCACGCTCGATAAAATCCTTATCAGAACCGTTTTTAAGCAAATTTTCTTTTTCCTCGTTGGCTGCATTTTTCATTGCTATTTCGTTTTTTAAGCCATCAAGGGTATGTCTTGCTGTGATCAGGTCGCTTTGCAGACCGACCAATTTGTATATAATATATATCGAAAAGAACAATAATGCAAGTCTTAAAAATATACTTTTATGTTTTTTTTCCGTTTTTTTGGTCAATGAAAGCACCCGCTTCATTAAATTTTCTAGATTTTAACTTATTATACACCATCCGCATTGTATTTTTCAATACCTGATTGAAGAATACCATAAATTTTCTTATTTGTAAATATAAAAAATGAACTATTTTATTTTTCAGTTTTTTAATCGGTGAATACAAATATCGGTCGATGAATCGAAAGACCGCTTTGATGGCACGAATAATTTTATCAGCAGCGGAAATAATGAGCATACTCAGCGTGAACCTGCAAATCAGAAAGCCCAGCAATTCTCCGCCGAAAATAAACCAGCGGATTTCTCCCTGGCATCTGACGATCAGGAGTCCAAAGGTCAGAAATGCACAAATCAATGAAAAGATGATATCCTGAATGAACACGGAAACAGGTTCCGGCTTTGCAAACAGTCTTAGGATACGGAACACATCATAGATCAGGCTGATTGCAAAGCCCATTGCGGCGGCAACCAAAAACGAGGTTGTTTGCATGTAAAACGAATTGTCCATATTTATTTAAAGAGCCGGCCGAAAAATCCCGGTTTGTTTTCCTTGTCATCGGTATAGACAAGTCCGTAAATGTTGCCGGATACGTTGAGTCCCCCTGTTTCCACATTCAGCTGACTGATATGCAGCTCCTGACCTTTGATGGTCAGCTCGCCCAGCTCTGTAAATAAATTCACGGTATGCTCGTCAAAGCTGTCCACTTCGGAAACTCCCGTAACCATCAATGCTTTTCTGTTTTCCAGCACGATGTTTTGTGGCATCCTGATTGCTTTTTTCTCTTCTGGCATAGAAAAAACCTCCTACAATAATCTATCAGTTAATAGTATGTAGAAGATGGATTTATTATTCTTAATCTATCAGCTTGTAAAGCATATCGGCTTCTTCTTTTTTTGTGAATTCCTTCACGTCGGTGATCTGTACCTTTAACACCTTTGGTCCCAATGAGATTTCCAATACATCGCCGATCTTCACATCATAGGATGCCCGGGCGGCTTTTCCGTTTACCTGAACCCTGCCCGCATCACAGGCCTCGTTTGCAATTGTTCTGCGTTTGATAATTCTTGATACCTTTAAAAATTTATCCAGTCTCATGTGTTTCTCCAACCTGTTATGGTATTTGTAAAGCCGGTCCCAAGGGACCGGCTTTTGGGTTATTATTTGTTGACAGCATCTTTCAAAGCTTTGCCGGCTTTGAAAACGGGAGATTTGGAAGCAGCGATTTGGATTTTTTGTTTTGTCTGGGGGTTTAAGCCCTCTCTTGCGCTGCGTGAGCGAACCTCAAAGGTTCCGAAGCCGACCAGCTGTACTTTGTCTCCGCTTACCAATGCTGAGGTAAGGGCGTCAACTACTGCAGATACCGCGGTATCTGCATCCTTTTTAGATAGACCGGCTTTTTCAGCAACGGCTGCGACTAATTCTGTTTTGTTCATAAATTTTACATCCTCCTGAATTTTAATATTTAAACAGCCTTTCGGCTGCTAAATTACAATCTTTTTTTTGCTTCTTCCCATAAAACAGTAAGCTCCTCAATGGAAGCTTGCTTCATTTCTAACTTCTTCTTTGAAGCGAGCTTTTCAACAATTTCAAATCTTTTTATAAATTTTCCTGTTGAAAGCAATATGGCTTCTTCCGGATCGATGTCCAAATATCTGGAAACATTCACCACAGAGAATAGTATGTCACCCAACTCATCGGTTAATTCCTCTTTTGTGCCGCTACCGATGATTTGTTCCAGTTCTTTGGTTTCTTCATAAATCTTGTCCACTGCGCCGGTCACATCAGGCCAGTCAAAGCCTGCTTTGGCCGCACGTTTTCCGACCTTCGCAGCTTTCATCAGTCCGGGGAAGGTTGTCGGTACGCTTTTTAATGTATCCGTTATACTTTGATAGCCTTTTTCTTCTTTTTTGATAGAATCCCAGTTGTTCAACACAACGTCCGCGGTTTCGGCAATGGTGTTGCCGAATACATGTGGGTGGCGCAGGATGAGTTTCTTACATATCCCGTCAGCAACATCGTAAAAATCAAACTCGCCTGCTTCGTCGGACATTTGGCTATGGAAAACGATTTGTAAAAGAACATCTCCCAGTTCTTCTTTTAAGCCTTCGGTGTCATCGTTTTCTATGGCTTCCATGGTTTCATATACTTCTTCAAGAAAATTGGCCTTGATTGTTTTGTGGTTCTGTTCCCTGTCCCAAGGACATCCTTCAGGGCCTCTGAGGATTTCCATAATCTTCAACAAATCATTCAAGTCATACTTACTCTTTATCGGAAAATTTTTATACATAATTACCCTCAAAAAGAATTTATTAGGAACAGTGTTACTATTTTAACCGATTAATCTGAATTTTGCAAGTATATTTGCAATTTTTTCTCCTTTTGGGAGCATTTTTATATCATCTCGTGTAATAGCTCGGATCAAAAACAGCGAAAATAAGTAAATTATCCCGCCGATTGCCATAGCCGATATGATTGCAACCGTGCCGTTTCTCAAGTTCAAGCCGATCAGTGAAACAGAGGGTTTACCGCTTTTGGACAGCCAAGCCTGCATAAAATCATAGCTAACCCATACCGCAGCAATACACATAACAGACGCGATCAAAGGCTTCACCATGGTCTTCCAGATATTCGGGACAACACCGGAATACTTGCACAGACAATATAAATTCGAAAAGAATAGATATCCATAGCATACCAAAGTGCCGAAGGCGGCACCCTGTATATTCAGCTCAGCCGTTCCCACGGTGAAAAAATTGACAACGATTTTCAACACACCGGCGACCAATATATTTCTCACCGGGATCTTTTGTTTGCCGATTGCCTGAAGCATGCTGGTCATAGGAATCGCCAGTGCTGCAAAAATTGACGCAACGCCGAGAATGACCAATATTTTTGCCGCAATGGTTACTTCGTCCGGTCTTTGGCTATAGAGCATGGTGAGAACAGGGTTCCCCATCAGCGACAATCCAATGCCGCAGGGAATTGCCATCAATGCCGTTATGCGTATTACCGACTCAATATTTTTTCTCACCGACACAGTGTTTTTATTGATCCATGCCGAAGCGAGGTTCGGCAATGCGCTGATACCAATGACCGAGGCCAGCGTAGGAATCAGACTGTAAAACTGGAATGCATAGCCCTTATAACAGCCATATAAAAAATTCGGAACATTGTCCACATTGGTCAGGGCTTTCCCATAGATCAGATCTATAACAGTTTTGCCGTTTTCAGGAGAATAAATCCAGCTCAGCCTGCTGAGAACGGTTGTCAGATCAATGAGACTGGCAAGATTGGTTGCCAGAGAACCAAACACGATAGGGATGGAGATGGATAGTATCATTTTCAGGTTTTCACGATTGGTTCTGGGAGGTGGCGACAGCAAAAGCTCTTCTTCCGTAAAT
>MKRK01000050.1:1352-1734 GCA_001896915.1 Clostridiales bacterium 43-6 | reverse complement strand
ACCACGGTATAGGCAAAGCCGAGACCCAGCACAAGCTTGCCCATGGCCTCAATGACCTGCGAGATAGCCGTGGGGTTCATGTTCTTGAGGCCTTCGTAGTACCCTCTGTAGGATGACATGATGCAGCAGAACAAAAGCGAAGGCGCAATCATTAAAATACTGTAGATAGAGTTCAGCTCTTTGTTTGCGCTCACAAAAATCACGAAGGGATAGGACGCCAGCGCCATCAAAAAGAAACCCACAAAGCCGGTCACCAAAAAGGCTCTCTGGGCAATTTTTAATACATTGCGTGCATCCTTGAACCGCGCCTGGGCAACAGACTCGGCAACCATTCTGGAAATGGCGACCGGAAGTCCTGCCATGGCCAGTGAATACATGGGCA
>MKRK01000050.1:0-1230 GCA_001896915.1 Clostridiales bacterium 43-6 | reverse complement strand
GCACCCTGTACGAGACTCTGATGCTTGCGTTTTCCCAAATCAACACATCCTTAAATTTATATATACTATATTTACTCAAAAATGAAGGAATTCATTCCATGTGTTTACCGGTCATCAGAGTCAAGGAGTTTTTTGATTCCATCTAAGGTGATTTTAAAAAGCACATCTTCTTGCTTGAAGTTCAGCTCACGATATTCCATCGTTGCCGTTTCGTCGGCATCGTCCGACATTTTGCGCAAAGATACGAAGGGAATATCTCCCTGATGACAGACAGAGGCAATGGCTGCGGATTCCATGTCGCAGCACTGTGCTGAAAATTCATTTTTCAGAAAGTCCTTTGTCGTTTTGTCACAGATGAACTGGTCCCCTGTTACTGCAACTGCACTTTTGAGAAATGGATAGAGATTCACAAATAGCTTCAGCAGTGTTTGGTCAGCCTTATAACAATAGGTCTCCTGGGGTTTTTGGGCTGGCTTATATCCGAAGGGTGTGATATCAAAATCATGCTCAATAAAGCTTTTACATATAGCAATATCGCCTTTTTTCAGATCTGATACAATCCCCGATAGTCCAAAATTGATGAGTATGTCCGCTTTGTCTTTTGCGATAAGCATAGCCGCGGCAGAAGCGGCATTTACTTTTCCGATCCCGCATAAAACAGCGGTGATGTATGCGGTCTTTCCTTGTTGGGTTATTGTAAAATCAATGGCTCTGTTTTTATAAAAATCATAGATTTTTATGTTTTTATCTTGGACGAATTTTTCAACCGGTGCATATTCATGTTCGTCGGCAACAATCAGTCCGATTTTTATTTCCTTTTTCATTCTGTTCCCTCTATAACAAAAAAGGGGCTGTAACCAAGCGCAGCCCCCGTTTATCTTTTTTCTTTATTCTTTGTTTAATTTTTCGCCACATTTGCTGCAAAAGGTTGCAGCGTTGTCGTTTTCCGTTAAGCAGCTGGGGCAAAATGCTTTGCCTTTGGTAATGGCGATCTTGACTTCAATATCGGCGATTTCTTCGTATTTCTGCTCAATTTCAGCGATTAAGGCAGCGACAGCCTCGTCAACATTCTCCTCGCTCTTTTTTGAATCATAAACCAAGCGGCCGAGTGCTTCATAACTCTTAGATATCTGAGAGTTTAGTTTAGCAACATTTACCCTTAATTTTTGAATTGAAATCATAGCTCCTGTTTTTTTGGCAGCAACGTCAAATACGTCCTTCGCCTTTACT
>MKRK01000049.1:29998-31345 GCA_001896915.1 Clostridiales bacterium 43-6 | reverse complement strand
GGGACATTGAGATTCAGAAAGGAAATTTTTCATCATTTCTTCAAAACAGGGAACGAAAAGAGCAGTTTGAACAGATGCAGAACGAGAAAATAAAAAAGGATGTGAAGCGGCTCACAGAAGCGGCAAAACGAGCTTCTGATTGGTCTGACAGGGTGGAAAAAACCAAGTATGGCACGAAAAATTCCGGACTCTCGCCGGACAGGGGTTATCTCGGACATAAATCCGCCAAGATGATGAAGCGTTCCAAGGCCATTGAGGGCAGAACAGAGGCGGCCATGAAGGAAAAACGGGAGCTGCTGCAAAACTTGGAAAGTATGGAAAAACTGAAAATCCCCTGCGAACGGTATCATAGTGACCGATTGGCGGAGCTACGCAACGTGACTTTGTCCTACGATGGGAAAACGGCTTGTGAAAACGTAAGCTTTTCGATCATGCGGGGAGACAGGATCGCTCTGACGGGCAAAAACGGCAGCGGAAAATCCAGCATATTAAAGCTGATTCGGGGAGAGCACATTGATTTCACCGGTGATTATCACAAAGGTAGCGGGTTGAACATCTCCTATGTTTCCCAGGATGCCTCATTTTTGAAGGGTAACCTTTCCGGCTTTGCCGAGGATAGCGGGATAGAAGAAAGCCTGTTTCGGGCGATTTTATCAAAGCTCGATATTTCCAAAGACCAGTTTTTGAAGGATATGGGGGATTTCAGCAACGGGCAGAAGAAAAAGGTGCTGCTGGCAAAGAGTCTTTGTGAAAAAGCGCATTTATATGTATGGGATGAGCCATTGAATTATATTGATGTCCTGTCCCGTATGCAAATAGAAAGTCTGTTGACAGAGTTTTGTCCTACCATTTTGTTTGTGGAGCACGACGGTATGTTTTGCGACAGGGTTGCAACGAAAACCGTAGCGCTGTAATGGTTTTTTGAGGAGTCTTGTAAAAACAGCGCATAAATAAAAACAAGCGATGAGAACACTCATCGCTTGTTTTATATCCGATTATTCTCTTAAAAATTTGACAAATTCAGTGTTGAAGGCTTCCAGCTTGTCATAAAATAAAAAGTGACCGCATTGTTCAAAGGAAATCAGCTTGGCATTTTTGATGCCTTGTTTCAGGGACACGGCAAGGGGATAGAGAACCACCCGATCGTTGACCCCCTGAAAAATACCGGTGGGCGTGTTGATTTGCTTAAGATCGTCAAACAACACTTCCTTGATCCAGGTGTTGGCAATAAACGCGGTGGACCAGCCGGCAGCCTGAAGCCCCAACTGAAAAACCCAATCCTTGATGCCTGCCGATACCGGGTTATAAAAAATCATGTCCCCAAAGTCCTGTAGCATTTTGGGGCGG
>MKRK01000049.1:20825-29921 GCA_001896915.1 Clostridiales bacterium 43-6 | reverse complement strand
GAGCCGCCGCGGCCATCAATGCCAGTTTTTTTACACCGTACCCCCTGTGACGTGCCATGTAGCGGATACAGATGGCACCGCCGGTGGAATGCCCCGCCAATGTGATATTGGAAAGTCCCAAGGCTTCAATGACAACCCGGATATCATCTGCCAACCTATCATAACCATACCCGCTCCAAGGCTTATCAGACATGCCGAAGCCCCGGCAGTCCACCCCCACACAGCGGTATCCCAGAGATGGCAGCAGGTCAAACTGATACTCAAACAATCTGTGGCTGCCCGGCCAGCCATGAACAAACAAAATCGTCTCTTTTCCTTCGGGATACAAATCTTCCACATAGAGATTGACATCCTGTTCCACTCTGATATAAACGCCCATACACATGCCCCCCAAAAAAATAATGTCTCTTATTAGAATATTCACCGGAAAGAGTCTTCATGTTATTTTTTATTGTGTATGATTGACTATCTGTGTTTCTGTGCTATAATTTGAAATAAAAAAATAGGGGTAATTATGAGCAGGGTAAAAAACATGGCGGCGGCAAGACTCGCCACAATCAGGATAAGCATGCAGGACGACAGGGACTTCACGCTTTTTATCATCGTCGGATTTTTGATCGGCATATCAAGCGGAATTGTTAACTCGGTGTTCAATAATTTCTTGAATGACATCTATCATCTATCCGCGTCGGACAGAGGGATTGTGGAAATCCCCCGTGAGCTGCCGGGTCTTTTGATTGTTTTTGTTTTGGCTGCCTTGTCCTTTCTGGGGGATGTAAAAATCGCCCGTATCGCCATGCTTAGTGCTTGTCTCGGCTTGGTCGGACTTGGATTTTTGTCTCCCACCTTTTCGTTGATGATCGTGTTTATGATGGTGTTCAGCCTTGGTCAGCATTTGTTCATGCCCATTTCGCCCAGCATCGGTATGAATCTGTCAAAGCCGGAGGAATATGGCATGCGGCTGGCAAAGCTCAATGCCTATAACCTGATCGCCACGTTGATTGGGTTTGCTCTGGTTTGGATCGGTTTTTCTTTTTTGCAGTTTGATTACAGAACCGCATTTGCACTGGCGGCGGTGTTTTATCTGTTTGCCGCTGTTGTGCTCAGCCTAATGAAAAAATCAGAACCCCATCACAAAAAGTTTAAGATGGTTTTTCGCAAGCAATACACCCTTTATTATATTCTCTGCATTGTAAACGGGGCAAGAAAACAGATATTTCTTACCTTTGCACCCTGGGTGCTTATTCAGTGTTTTCATCTTTCACCACCGAATTTTGCTGTGCTGGGCGTTGTCATCGCCGTCATCAGTATTGTAACGAGAACCGTCGTTGGGAAAGCGATAGATGTGAAGGGCGAGCGGTTTATTTTGTCACTGGAAGCGGTTTTGCTGTTTGTGCTGTGTCTCGGATATGCCTTTGCAGGTGACCTTTTCTCTTCGTCTGTTGCGCTTGTGATTACGGCAATTTGCTATATTCTTGACAATTCCATGAGTACAGTGGAAATGGCACGGTCTACCTATCTGAAAAAAATTGTGATCGATCCGGCGGATACCACCCATACCCTTGCCATGGGCACCAGCCTCGATCATATTGTTTCTATGTCCATTCCTGTGTTCGGCGGAATGCTATGGGTAGCGGCAGGATATAAATATGTGTTTCTCTTTGCCGCCGTGATCGCACTGCTGAATTTTATCTTATCGCTTAAAATAAGAGTAAAAAAAGTGCACTGAGGAGATCCTCAGTGCACTTTTTATAGGTTGTGATATAAATGCTGTGTGTTGTTTACGCTGGCAATTCGCCAAGCGCATTCGGAATATTTCAGTCTTGTAATGCTGCAATTGGCAACCTCAAACCGTCTGAAAACGGGTGTGTCCAGGACGTTGGACAAAATAGCGCGAATCGTGCCGCCGTGGGTCACCGCAGCGATTTTTTTTTCGTCACTTTTTGCGACATCCTCTAAGAAGCTGCGGGTTCGTTCCAGAAGCTCATCTCTGCTTTCGCCTTGATAAGAACTGTAATCAAAATTGTTTCTGTGCTGAAGATAAGGAGCTCCGTAGGTTTCTTCGGCATCCTTGATATATATGCCTGCAAGAGAACCCACATTGATTTCACGAAGTCTGGTGTCATAGATGATATCAGCTTTTCGGTAGGAAAAGACGATGCCTGCCGTTTCTCTTGTGCGTTCAAGATCGCTGCTATATATTTTGTCAAGCATGAAATTTTTCAAAAACTCTGCTGTGATTTCCGCCTGCATCTTCCCTTGTTCGGAAAGGCTGACGTTGTTCCAGCCCTGATGGATTCCGGCATGGTTTGAGGTCGTTTGTCCATGTCTGATAAGTATAAGCTCCATAGTATTCCTCCGGATTTTGATCCATTTTGTCTATATTATAATCGTTTTGTCTGAAAAAAGAAACATAAAAAATGAAATAATAAAAATGCAAGAAATTGAGGCAATGATAGAAACGTAAGAATGACCTGAAAAATTTTTATCGCATATTTTATCGTCAGTGACAAAAAATAAGAATGAAGTCTGGATTAAGGAGGAGAGCAAAAATGAACACACAAAAAATGCAGCAACCAAACGAAGCGATAAAATGTTATGTTAACCACTGCCATTACTATATGAACGGTGACCACTGCAGTGCTACTCAAATCGAAGTACAGAACAAACACGCAAAATCATCCCAAGAAACCGACTGTGCAACCTTTACGCCGACGCAACAGGCATAAATACAAAAAAATCCCGCTGCTTGGCGGGATTTTTTGTTGTCTTATACACATTGTTAAAGATAAATAATTGAGATCGGATGAGGATATTTTATTTGAAAATTATGCAAATATGATGTATGATAGTGTGGGGTGATAAAATGCTGTTTGTATTTGGTTGGGGTCATGAAACCATAAAGAATCACGGGTCGGCACAGGTGTACAACTGCTTACACTGCAACAACGCAAGACCATGGCATTTGCTCAGTAAAAAAACATGGGCTACCATCTTTTTTTTGCCGATAGTTCCGTATAAGTTTGAATATATGCTGATGTGTCCCGTATGCCGGTGCGGCACCATGCTCAACCATGGCGAGTTTGAAGCATACAAAGAGAAAATCAATGGTCAAGCGAAAACGTAATTGATTTTGGTTGATAACCTTCTTATCTTATGGTAAGATATAACTTGTTTTGGGTTGATATCCGAAAGGAGAAAAATGGACAAGCTTTTTTATACGATTGAGGAATATATTGCACAGTTTCCGTCGGAAACAGCCGGAAAGCTACAGGAAATCCGCAGAGTGATCCAAGAGGCAGCACCGCAGGCAAGCGAAAAAATCAGCTATCAGATGCCTACCTTTTATTTATACGGCAATCTGGTGCATTTTGCCGCCTTCCAAAAACACATCGGGTTTTATCCCGCACCAAGCGGTGTGGAGGCTTTTCGGGAAGAATTGTCAGGCTATAAAAACGCCAAAGGGTCGGTGCAGTTTCCATTGGATCAGCCCGTGCCCTATGACCTGATCCGTAAAATTGTGTTATACAGGGTGGAAGAAAACACGAAAGCCCAGAAGGAAAAAAACAAAAAATGAGAACCGAGGAATAGAAAATGGATTTTATTGAGTTACTGAAGACGATTTTTATCGGTATTGTAGAAGGCATCACCGAATGGCTGCCCATCAGCAGTACCGGGCATATGTATCTGACGGATGCATTTATCAAAATGAATATTACGGAAGATTTTAAAGAGATGTTTATGGTGGTCATTCAGCTGGGTGCCATCATGGCGGTGGTGCTGCTGTATTTCAATAAGCTCAATCCCATCTCAAGCAAAAAAACCAAGGAAGAAAAAATCAATATCCTGAAGCTGTGGACAAAAGTGCTTGCCGCCTGCGTTCCTGCAGGGATCATCGGTCTTTTGTTTGATGACCAAATCGACGCAATTTTCTATAATCCGGTTATGATAGCGGCTATGCTGATTGTTTATGGTGTTCTGTTTATTGTGATTGAAAACCGAAACAAAAATAAAGCTTATCGGTGCAAATCAATTGACCGCCTTACATACAAAACCGCATTGATCATCGGTGCGTTTCAGGTTTTGTCGCTGATTCCCGGCACCTCCCGTTCCGGGGCGACCATTGTGGGCGCCATGTTGATCGGCACCTCGAGAATTGTTGCGGCGGAGTTTTCCTTTTTTCTTGCGATTCCCGTTATGTTCGGAGCGAGCTTTTATAAGCTGGCGAAATTCGGATTTCACTTTACCGGCACAGAAATTATTATTTTGATTGTCGGAATGATAACTGCTTTTATCGTATCTGTGGTTGCCATCAAGTTCTTGGTGGGCTTTATCAGAAAGCATGATTTTAAGTCTTTTGGTTACTACAGAATTGTATTGGGTATCATCGTTTTGCTGTATTTCTTGTTTTCCTCCGTTCTCGCAAAATAATCAAATGAAATTTTTTTAATACCCTCTGCATACAATAGTAGAAACAGAAGAAACGAGGGGTAATATGGACGGTACATACAGGGTAAGCCTGAAAACACCCATGGGAATGCAGACAGGAACCTTTATTTTTCATGAAGAAGGCGGTGTTTTGACGGGCTTCATCAAAGCAATGGGAAGCACAAATCCCATCAGCAACGGCAGAATGAACGGAAACACCTTTACCTTTGAAGGATCCATCAAGACTGTTTTCGGGAAGCTGGATTATAAAGCACAGGGGACGATTTCCGGGAATACATTACAGGCGACAGCAAAAACAAAATTCGGAATGATGAACATCAGCGGTGTTCAGCAATAGAGAAAAGGCGGTGCAAACCGCTCTTTTTTTATTTCTTTTTCAATATTCAAAAATTTATATTTAGAAATATCAGGTAATATGGTATAATAAAGAAAAAATAGGTAGCGGATCATAATTCTGCCGGCAGGGTGCCAAAGGGTGGAACATGGGAAAATAAGGGGATGGTAGCAATGATGATAGGGCTGTTGGCGGTTGATATTGTGGGTATGCTGGTGCTTGTGACAGGGGTCAAGCTCTTATCTCTCCGAAAAATCGGGAAGAATGCAATGTGGTCGGTATTCCTGTCAATTCTGCTGCTTCCGGTTCTGATTACTATGGTCTTGTATGTGTTTACAATGACACTGATTATCAGTATAGACCAAACGAAGCTTTTTGAGAATATACTGGGACATATTCTAACGATTGAGCTCTTGATTCTGTTTTTTTATGTTGTTTCAAAATGCTTTCAATTGCCTTTTTCCAAGGGGGAAAGGGATCAAAACGTTCCCCGGCATATTGTTATGACAGACCGGTGTATCAAGATGCAATACAGTACACTTCTAATGGGGATTCTTGTTACAGCTTTGGTGGTATTTCTTATTGCTTTTATCACGGATGGCTTAATAACCTTAAAGGCATCCGAGCCTTTTGAAAATACAGATCGGCTAACATTCCTAGTTTCGCTTGTTCTTGCGGTTATGATAATACCGTTGTTGGGTGTGCCGGGAATGATCATCAGCTATTTATTCACGGTTATTGTGGTTGCCGTCTTTACATTCATCACCATTCAGTATTTGATGGTAATCCATGCAACCATAAGGATGCTAATCCTTTCTCAAAAAGCCAGAAATCTGGCGGTGCTGTATTGCATCTTGATGCTTCTTCCCATTGTCAATACAGTGAATTGCATCCTGCTGATCATAGCGGGAAGAAGAGAAATCAAGAAGGAAGGATACCCGGTGGGGTTCTTCGGCATTCAAATGAATCGGGAGCGTTCGGTATGATATTAATGGTGGTTGTATTTCGATCAATTTGTCTCATTCTGGGTGTTTCCCTCCTGCTGCTTGCACTGTGCTTACAGTATATTCACAAAAACGAGAAAAGCAAAAAAATGAAATGGCTGATTTTGGGACTGTTGATTCTTGGGGGTGTACTATTGCTTGGATACGGATTCATCATCAGCGTCATACAGTTTTTGTCACTCTTAATCAAGGGATGAGGGCTTTGGCATGGACAGAACCTGTTTTCAATACGGATCAACCGAAACAGAATACCTCAAAAGCAAATGTGACAAAATGGCTCTGCTCATTGACCGGTATGGATTGATTGAGCGAAGAGTCATCCCTGATTTGTTTTCCGCATTGGTCAGTAGTATCATCAGCCAGCAGGTATCTGCCAAAGCAGCGGACTCGGTGTTTCAAAAGCTGACCGATCGGTTTGGCGCGATAACAGCAAAGGGCATGGACGAAGCAGAATCCGATGAAATCCGGCTCTGCGGAATGTCCGGCAGAAAAGCAGAGTATATCAAAGGCATAGCCAAGGAGGTTGTCAGCGGCAGGCTGAAGCCCCGGGAGCTGTCCGAAATGACCGATGAGGAAGTCATCAAACGCCTGTCGGCGCTGAAGGGAATCGGAGTCTGGTCAGCAGAAATGCTGCTTATTTTTTCGTTGGAGCGTCCTGATGTGGTCAGCTACGGTGATTTGGCCATTCGTCGGGGAATGAGGAAGCTATATGGACTTCATACGTTGTCAAAAAAAGAATTTCTAGGGTATAGACAATTGTATTCACCCTACGGAACAGTGGCATCGTTTTATATTTGGGAACATGCGCATGATCAAAGTGACGGGTCTTGAAATCACATCGTTTTACCGATGATAAGGAAATAGGATGGGGAGTGGTAAGAATGGAAAGCAGTGAAGCAATTGAAACAATACTGCCGTTATTTGATCAGCCGGGCAGTAAGGAAGATATTGAAAAAATACTCATGGAACACTCCGGGCTGCCCGGTCCCAGAGGAAACCTGACCCTGGCCTATCGATTTGCTGAGCTTTTTCAAAGCAGTGAAACAACAGCCGGGCAGTATGCGTTGGCGGTACGATGGGCAGGAATATCACCTGTGGACGCGCCGGTCAATACCCCCATGGAATATCTGCCTTTTTGCGGGGTGGTTTCCCTGGGTTCCTATTATTGCTAGGCCGATGAGGGCAAACACAAGGAGATTGAGCAAATCATCCGAGCCGCGATGAACGATGAACGCTGGCGCACAAGAGAAGCGGCGGCCATGGCATTGCAAATCATTGGAGAAAAGGACTGCCAACCGATGCTCTCCTTTTTGCAAAAGGTGCATGACAGCTCCAATTTTTTAGAAAAGCGTGCCATTGTTGCCGCACTGGCACACCCCCCGATTTTACATCATAGCCAGGTGGTCTCATTCAGTCTTTCTGTGAGCGATGCTATCATGAAAAGCGTGGCAAACACGGAACCGGCAGAACGAAAAACAGAAGGCTTTGTTGCCTTGTCCAAAGGACTTCAGTATGCCTTAAGTGTTTTCACGGCGTTTTCCCCGGAAGACGGATTTGATCTGTTGGCAAAGTATGCAGTCAGTAACGATAAGGAAATCATCAAAATCATCAAATCCAATCTTGGGAAAGCAAGAATTGCAAAGACCCATCCGGTAAAGGTCAGCGAGATCCTATCAATCATAAACAAGGGAGTATGAAATGAAAAAGATAACAGTTCTTTTCTTGCTTGTGTGCATGGTTTTTTTCACAGCCTGTTCAGGAAACAAGCATGTGTCAACCAACACCACCGTCAAACCATCAGATAATACAGCGGAAACAACGACTCTTACCTCAACAATGGCAGCCTCGTCAACAACGGCGGTCACACTCATTACAACAAGCAAAACTGCAACCAAGACAACCGTCGTAAATGGAAAGACGACCACGAAAGCGCAAATCACCACGACGAAAAAGTCAAATGAATTGATTGTCTTGTTTTTGGGCAACAGCTTGACTTTCAGCGGCAATATACCTCAAAAATTTGAACTTCTGGCAAAAAACAGAAGCAAAGAGGTTGTGATTTTAGAAAAGACCAACCCCGGCTATAAGCTGAGTCAGCATTATGACGACCTGAAAACAGGAGAGTTGAATGATGTATTTGTGAAAGATGTGGATGTGGTGATTTTGCAGGAATTCGGCAGCTCGGGAATCGGAACAGCCTCAGCCGTTGCAAACATCAAAAAGCTGTTTGCTCCCACCGTGAAATTTTACTTCCTATTGACAGAAATGGATATTCCCAAACGGACGGAAGAGCTGAAAGGGGTCGGAGGACTGACCTATATCCCCAGCGGAGAAGCTCACAATCTTTTGTTATCCGACGGTTTCACCTATGAGCAGCTGCATTTGGAAAATGATTTCCATCCCAATGGCTTGTATGGCTATGTGTCTGCATTGACTGTTTACAGTGTCCTGTATGGTGAAAGCTGTGTAGGCATCCCCTGTCCCGCGGATCAATTGAATATTTTACCCGGTAGCACAACATCTGAAAAAAACAAAATCAACGCAAAAATCGAAGCAAAGGTCATGCAGGCCATTCAGAAATACAAATAGGCCGGTTGGTTTGTTTCGTTGACAAAAGAGCAGAACTGTGTCACAATAGAGAAAAACAACAGTGAGGCAGCAATGGAACAGATACCGGCAAAAACCATTGTTTCGGGTTTTCGGGAAGGAAACGAGTGGTTTGGGCATAATTATAACATGAATCTCTACAAGGGCTGCAGCCATGGCTGTATTTACTGCGACAGCCGCAGTAAATGCTACGGAGTAGAGGATTTTGACAGGATAAGGGCAAAGAAAAATGCCCTTGTCCTGATTGAGCGTGAGCTGAAAAGCAAGCGAAAGACCGGCGTCATCGGGACCGGTGCCATGAGTGACCCGTATAATCCTATGGAACGGGAGCATGAATTGACCAGGGGTGCCTTACGACTGATTGACCGATATCGGTTCGGTGTGGCAATTGCCACAAAAAGCAGTTTGATTACACGGGACATTGCAGTTTTACAAGACATCAAAACCCACTCGCCGGTACTTGCCAAGATCACAATAACGGCATTCGATGATGCCTTGTGTCAAAAGATTGAGCGGAATGTATCCCTGTCTTCCGAAAGGTTTCAGGCAGTCAGGGCTTTGTCTGACAACGGAATTTTTACCGGGGTGTTGCTCATGCCGGTGCTGCCGTTTGTGGAAGATACCGTGGAAAATGTTTTGGAAATCGTGCAGACAGCGGCGGACTGCGGGGCAAAGTTTGTATATCCCGCTTTTGGCGTGACC
>MKRK01000049.1:20259-20729 GCA_001896915.1 Clostridiales bacterium 43-6 | reverse complement strand
CAATGCATCAGTCCGAAGGCAGGGGAGCTTTGGTCGGTTTTTAAAGAGGAATGCGACAGGCTGGGAATGTTATATCAAATGCCGGAAATTATAAATGCATATAAAAAAGGATACGGCGAAAGCCAATTATCCTTGTTTTCATAAAAGCATAGGAGAATGAAATTGAACAAAGAATACATCGTAACCAAAAATAGCGGACTATTGGAGTCCTTGATTGAAAATATTAAGGACAAGTCCAGAAACAACATCAAAGCAATCCTGAAAAATGGCGAAGTCATGGTGGACGGCAGGATCGTCAAGCAATTTGACCATCCCTTATCCATAGGGCAGAAAATCAGCATTAAGAAATACAACAACAGGGATCAGACACTGAAAACGATGCTGGATATTTTGTATGAAGATGATGAGATTATCGTAATCAACAAGCCGGCGGGGCTACTTACCGTGGCCACGGAAAAAGACGAGAGCGT
>MKRK01000049.1:10270-20232 GCA_001896915.1 Clostridiales bacterium 43-6 | reverse complement strand
GTCGAAACAGGGCTTTCATAGTGCATCGGTTGGATCGTGACACTTCGGGGGTTTTGCTAGCAGCCAAAAACGAAGAGATCAGAAATGCATTTCAGGATCGGTGGGACGAGCTGGCGCTTCACCGGGGCTATATAGCCGTGGTGGAGGGAGCGCCGGATAAGGATAAGGGAATCATCCGTTCGTTTTTGAAACAGGGGCAGCCCGGCGTTGTGTTTTCCACAAAGGAAAGCGAAGGAAAAGAAGCGATTACGGAATATGCTGTAATCAAAGAGAATGAAAGCTACGCCATGCTGGAGATTTCCTTGCACACCGGACGGAAAAACCAAATCCGCGTACACATGAAGGAAATGGGACACAGTGTGGTGGGAGACAAAAAATACGGCGCCACCGGCAATCCGATGAAACGGCTGGGTCTGCACGCACACAAGCTCATCGTCAAGCACCCGTTTTCCGGTGAGGAAATGTGTTTTGAAGCCAAAACGCCAAAGGAATTTAATAAATTAGTATAACAATGCACACAATACAATCGGGTGAAGCAAATGAAAAAGGCGCAGAGGATTTTAAGGGAATTTGACAAGCTGAAAAAGGATTACCGGCAGCTTGAGGAAATTGTGAAAAACACCAAAACGGGTAATCTATGGAACCATGAGGCTGCCATTCGAAAGAAAATCAAAGCACTGAAAGAATTCAAATATCAGGAAATCAATGAGTTCCATGGGGTATATGAGAACTACCTAAGCTTTCTTGACAATGTGTCAAAAAGGCTTTTGGAGCATTACAATAAAAAAAATAACTGCAGTTACAGGTTTGAGGATATCACGGCTACCGACAAGGCGGGTTATATCAGCTCAGGCATTATTTCTGTGCTGATTACCAGCCATATTCCGGAACTTGTGGCAGGTGAGTTCACAAAATATTTTCCCCGAAACCCGAAGGATGAATATGACACCGCAAGAAAAATCAAAAGGCGGTTTTTTCTCCATCTCGGACAGACCAATACAGGTAAAACCTATAATTCACTGCAGCGGCTGAAACAGGCATCCTGTGGGGTATACCTTGCCCCTCTTCGTATACTCGCACTGGAAAACTATGAAAAACTCAATAGAGAAGGTGTCCCCTGCCATTTGCTGACCGGTGAAGAGGAAATGCGGGTGGAGGGTGCCAATCATATCAGCTGTACCATCGAAAAACTCAATTCGGAACAAAGCTATGACGTGGCTGTGATCGATGAGATTCAGATGATTGGCGGCACACAGAGAGGACAGGCCTGGACAAGGGCGCTTCTCGGTCTGCAAAGTGAAGAAATTCATATCTGCGGTGCGATCAATACCAAGGAGTTGCTAATAAAAATCATTGAGGACTGCGGCGACAGCTATGAAATTACCGAATACGTCAGAGATGTGCCTTTGCTGGTGATGAATGACCCCTTTGAACTGAAACAAGCCGAGAGCGGAGACGCTTTGGTGGTGTTTTCAAAGCGGAGGGTTCTGGAACTGTACCAATATTTTACGGGCAAAAAAATGAAGGCTTCTGTGATTTACGGGGATTTGCCGCCGGAGGTTCGCCGAATGCAGTACGACGCTTTTATCAGCGGTGAAAACAAGATTTTAGTGACCACAGACGCCATCGGTATGGGGGTGAATCTCCCCATTCGCCGGGTCATTTTTATGGATATCAAAAAGTTTGACGGGGAAGAAATCCGTTATCTCACCAGTCAGGAGATCAAGCAAATTGCAGGCAGAGCGGGCAGAAAAGGCATTTATGATGTGGGATACGTAGGCGTGAACAGTATCAGCCAGCAGTTTATTGCAGAGAGTTTGGATGCCGATGACGAACCGGTGAATTCAGCCATCGTTGGTCCCAGTGAAGCAATTTTAAAAATCAAAAATCTTCCTCTTCGTGAAAAGCTGGCATTGTGGAGTACCCGGGAAGAAACACTGCCTTACTACAAAAAAATGGATGTCCGGGACGGATTGCTGATTCTTGACAGTGTGAAAAGCTTTCGACTGGCTGAGGCGGATGAATATAAGCTGATTCGGCTGCCTTTTGATGTCAACAGCAATGATATGCTGCTTCTTTTCCTTGAATATGTGGAGCAGTTTTTCAAAAAGCATGTGGGTGCCCTGACAAAACCCAAAATGAAAAGCGGAATGCTTCCTGATCTGGAAATCTATTATCAGATGATAAATTTGTATTATTCTTTCTCAAAAAGCTTTCATATTGATTTCGATGAACAATGGGTGTATCACGAACGGGAAATCATCAGTAAAAAAATCAATCATTTATTGCTAAGAATGTAAAAATAAGCACCCAACACAATTGTCGGGTGTTTATTTTACTATTTTCGATTTGCTTGCTTTGTTACTGACCTTGCTGTGCGTTCTGCTGAGCTTGTTGGCCCTGTTGCTTGTTGCCCATCAAAATTTGAGGGATTTTATCAATAATCTGGCTTGAAACTCCCCCGAGACCATTCATAGGAAGCATAGAAACATTGTTTTTGTCAATTACGATAATCGCATCGGTAGAAAGCTTGGCACCCAAACCAAGTGCTCCTCCGCTCATATTTCCCGCTGCGGTTGCACTGGCAGACTGGGAACCTTTTGTACTTGTATTTCCAGTACCGTATCCAAGGGTGATCGATACTACAGGCAAAAAGGTTTTGTCACCCTGTGAAACAGGTTTTCCGATAAGACCTTCTTTCTGGGTAAAGTTTTCAAGACTGTGAAAAAGGGTATCCACATTGGTGTTTACATCTATATTGTGTTCAGGCATATTGTTTCTCCTTTATTTTTAGTTTAATAGGCATTTGTTTGATGATCTTTGTCAGAGTGATACCGATGTTGATTTTCGCAGTCGCTTTGATTCTGATATAGTCTTTCTCTGCCCAAAAATCCGGATTTTGAAAGAGGAAGGAAATAGGTATCAGCTGGGTCAGAAAGCTGACTGTGCCACAAGCAAGCCCTGTGATAAATTTGTCCCGAAAGCCATAATCTGCACTGATTGTGATATCTGTAGTTTTGACAGTTTTCAGCATGGACAGTTTTGATTTTCTTTTTTTCTGCTTTGCGGCCTTGTTGAATATTCGCATGTGTAACAGGAATACTGTGATTAAGGGCTTTGAATCTTTCATGCCGATTCTTATTTTCAAAAAAGGATCAAACCATGAAAGCGTCAGATTCATCTCTTCGGAAACCGTGTTCAAAATGAAGATAGCCTTTGCTGTTACAGTGAATACCAAAACTACAAAAAGTATCACCAAAAATAATAAAAATAACATAGAAGGTACCTCCTCATAATATTTTTCACATTGCGATGCCGTTCTACTCTGGTATATATTTAGCAGTCACAAATAACAATATTATTTGGCATAAAATTTATAAATGATTGATATTACTTTTGCGGTTTCATCCTTATCGTATCACTCGGGGTGTATGGAATCAGGAAACATCTTGTCAGAAAGAACAATGTATTAAAAAATAAAAAATCATTACCGGACAGTGAAACATATCAGCGTGTCAATCGGTTACATATCGCTACAAACAGCATTCCTAGGATCTTTCTAAATCGAAAACTGTTCCATGAAAAAATAAAGGAAAAACATCACAGTTTCTGATAAAAAAATTAAATGAAAAAGATAAATTTCCCGATTGACATTCACGCTGCGGAAAGGTGTATTATGGTTTTGCAAGGGAGGAAATAACATGGAATACACGGTGCAAAAGCTTGGAAAAATCGCAGGCATCAGCACACGGACACTGCGGTACTACGATGAGATTGATCTATTAAAGCCGGCAAGGATCAATTCATCGGGCTATCGGCTGTATGGACAACAGGAGGTTGATCGACTTCAACAGATTTTGTTTTACCGTGAGCTTGGCGTCAGCCTTGATGAAATCAAGCGGGTATTGTCTGAGCCGGGCTTTGACAGCCTCTCGGCACTGCGTCGCCATCGGGAAAGTCTCCTTTGCAGAAAACAACAGCTTGAACTGCTTCTTAACAATGTTGAGAAAACAATTCAAAGCAAGGAAGGAGTAGATAGGATGAATGACGATGAGAAGTTTGAAGGCTTCAAACAAAAGCTGGTCGGGGAAAACGAAGAAAAATACGGCGAGGAAATCCGCGAAAAATACGGGAATGATGCCGTGGACCGTTCCAATCATAAGCTGAAAAACATGACCCGACAGCAGTATGAAGAAGTGGAGCGGCTGTCGACAGCGGTCAATGAAGCTCTCCGAGAAGCATTTGCAGAAGGTGACCCGGCAGGTAAAACGGCACAAAACGCCTGTGAGCTTCATAAACAATGGCTGTGTTATTACTGGGACAGCTATTCCAAAGAAGCCCATATGGGGCTTGCCGAGATGTATGTCAATGATGAACGTTTCCAAGCATATTACGACAAAATCGTACCCGGTTGTGCCGTTTTTCTGCGGGATGCAATACGGATCTATACACTGCGGTAAAAAAGACCGATGTGCTGGCAAAGCACATCGGTCTTTTTTGTTCATCTATGGAAACAAGTGTAAGCAAGGGTTTAAAATAAGCAGTCCAGGAATGTTTGAGAATGAATATTTTATATAGAGGTTGATTTTTTATCGGGGAACCAGCTTGTTGTTTTGTTGGCGATTTTTACAAGCGTCAGCATAACCGGCACTTCTACCAAAACACCGACGATGGTGGCAAGTGCCACAGGGGATGTAGGACCAAATAATGATATGGCAACTGCCACAGACAATTCGAAAAAGTTGGAAGCGCCGATCATACCCGCAGGAGCGGCTATATCGTGAGGAAGCTTTAATACTTTCGATGATACATAAGCGATAAAAAAGATCAGGAAGGTTTGAATGGTTAGGGGTATGGCAATCAGGAGGATGTGAAGTGGGTTTTGCATAATCACATCGCCTTGAAAGGAGAAAATAATGATCAAAGTAAGTAAAAGACCAATCATAGTAACATTGTTGAACTTCGGAATAAACTTCTGTTCAAAATAATTTTGACCTTTTCTTTTGGTCAGAAGCATTCTTGTCAGAACGCCGCCCGCAAGCGGGATTACAACAAACAGCACAACAGACAGGATGAGAGTATCCCAAGGAACCGCAACACCACTGACACCAAGTAAAAATGCGACGATGGGTGTGAAGGCGACCAGAATGATCAGATCGTTCGTTGCCACCTGTACTACGGTATAAGCAGGATTGCCTTTGGTCAAATGGCTCCACACAAATACCATAGCCGTGCAGGGTGCCGCGCCAAGAAGAACGGCACCGGCAAGATAATCCTTTGCAAGTGCTGCAGGGATGATCGACCGGAAGATGACATAGAAAAAGAGCGCTGCGATACCGTACATAGTAAAGGGCTTGATGAGCCAGTTTGTCACCCATGTGACAAACAGGCCTTTTGGATTTTTTCCGACGTTTTTAAGGCTGATAAAATCAACCTTCATCATCATGGGATAAATCATAAGCCATATCAGTATGGCAATGGGAACGGATACATTGGCATACTCGAATTTCCCCAAAAAGCCAGGTACGACGGGCAGGGATTTGCCCAGCAAAATGCCAGCGCCCATACAGAGAATGACCCAGACGGTCAGATATTTTTCAAAAAAGCCTATGCCGGTTGATTTTGTTTTTGTCATAGCAATCACTCCTTATTTTGTGCGTTGTATTGCTTTTGTCCGCCCGAGACATTAAACACCTTTCGGAACCCGTTGTTCAATAGGATGTTTTGGGCGGCGTTTCCGGTAACTCCCTTGTTGCAATAGGTGACAGTAACCGTGTTTTTATCCATTGTATCGACAGCGTTTCTCAGCGCTGCATGAGGAATGTTTTGGGCAGTATCCATATGTTTTTTATTAAACTGCTCAGAAGCACGGACATCAATGAGATTGTATTTCTCGCCCGATCGCATCAAAGCGTCCAGTTCATCTGCTGTCATCAGTTTCCGGCCTTTTGAAATGGCATTGTCAAGAATCATACCGGTATACATCACCGGATCTTTTGTTGTGGAAAAGGGAGGAGCATAGGCAAGGTCAAGATGAAATAAATCTTCGACCTTCGCCCCGAAAGTGATGGCGGTAACAAATACATCCATTCGTTTGTCTACCCCCCCGTGTCCCACGATTTGGACGCCCAGCAATCTGCCACTGTTCTTGTCGGCAATCCCCTTGATTACCATTTCTTTTCCGCCCATATATTCGGGCCTATCGGGTTTGATGTTATGGCATACCTGCACATTAAAACCCTGTTCGACTGCCTCCCGTTCTGTCAATCCTGTCTGCGCTACCGTTAAGTCAAATATCTGAAAGATACCGGTGCCTAGGATCCCTCGAAACTCCAGACTGCCGCCTGTAATGCTGTCGCCGGCGATTCTGCCTGTTTTATTGGCAGTGGACCCGAGTGGGCGGTATACAGGCTTTCCTGTGACCAAATGGTATTGCTCAGTACAGTCTCCGCAGGCATAAATGTTGTCAATATTGGTCTGCATTTTAGTGTTAACCTGAATGGCGCCGGTGATCCCAAGCCTAACGCCAGCGGAAAAGGCAAGCTCCGTATTGGGTTGCACTCCTGCCGAAATGAGCACCAGATCGGCGTTGATTTGTTCTCCGCCGGCAAGAATTATACCGCTTTCCGTAATCTCCGTCACAATAGCGTTCAGAAAAACGGAAACACCGTTTTTCTGAATCTCAGACTTGACATGAACCGCCATATCACTGTCCAAACCGGGCATTACTTGGGGCAGCCGCTCAATCAATGTTACCTCCAGCCCGATCTTATTCAAATTTTCGCATACCTCCAGTCCGATAAACCCTGTGCCGATGATGGCAGCGGATTTCGGTGCGTTTTCATCGAGATAAGCTTTGATGCGGTTCATATCGCCAATGGTTCGCAGAGCATAAACATGTTTATGCTCTGCCCCCTTGATCGGCGGAATCACAGGTTTTGCGCCGGTGGCAATCACCAGGGTGTCATAAATATCGGAAAACACTTCGCCGGTCAGCAGGTTCTTAACAATAAGCGTTTTTGTTTCAGGGTGAATGGCCAATACCTTATGCAGAATCTTGATAGTAACATTGTATTTGCGATGAAAAAATGCAGGGTCACGAGGGGTCAGCTCATCGGCACTTTCCACTGTGCCCCCCAGGTAATAGGGCATTCCGCAGGCAGAGTAGGAAACAAAGCTGTCTTTTTCATACATGACAATTTCCGCATCTTCGTTGTTTCTTCGTGCCTTTGCAGCGGCAGAGGTCCCTGCAGCTACCGCTCCGATTATGACAATTTTCATTCTGTTTGCCTCCTTGATACACTCTTATTTATCCATCGTTTTTTGTAACAGCGCTGTAATTTCTCTTGGCTTCAAAACCCTGCCATAGCTCAGAACCTTGCTGTTTACCACCAGAGCGGGAGTGGACATAACGCCGAAGGATGCGATCTGCGTGAAATCGGTCACGTGCTCGATCTCGGTGTGTATCCCCAGCTGGAGCAGGGCATCTTTCGTGTTCGCCTCCAGCTCGTTGCATTTTTTGCAGCCGGAACCGAGAATTTTCACCGAGTCCATGGTCACTGCGGAAGAATCAGTTTTTGCGTTTTTGGGTGGACAACCCTCCTGATCTGCCGGTTTTTTCTTGTTAAAAATGCTCATCGTTATATCCCCCTTTAAATAAATAGAAACTGAAATGTATTGAATAAATAACCTATGATGATAATGCCCCCGGTTACAATGCAGATAAAGGCGGCCAGCAGCTTTGGTTTGACTGCTTTACGAAGCATAATCATGGATGGTAAGCTCAAAGCTGTTACCGCCATCATGAAAGCCAAAATGGTACCAAGCCCGGCGCCTTTGAAAAACAGGCTTTCCGCAACGGGGATGGTTCCGAAAATATCGGCATACATCGGGATGCCAACCAGGGTAGCCAACACAACCGAAAAAGGATTGTCGTTCCCCAAAATACTTTGGATCCAGACCTCCGGGATCAGATTATGTATGACAGCGCCAATCCCGACACCTGCCAGTAAATACGGGGCGACCTTCTGTAAGGTTGCTTTTACCTGATCACTTGCATAACGCAACCGGTTTCTACGGGTTGGTTGGGATAGTTCGATGACCGACGATCCGGCAGATGTAATGAATGACTCAACATATTTCCCCATTCCGAGTTTTTCAATCAGGCTGCCTGCGGTGATTGCGAGGATAAGTCCGACAATTACATAAGCAACGGCAACTTTGCCCCCAAAAATACTCATGAGAAGAACCAGAGAGCCCAAATCAACCAAAGGAGATGAAATCAGAAATGAGAAAGTTACACCCACCGGTAAGCCGGCACCGGAAAATCCGATGAACAGGGGGATGGAGGAGCAGGAACAAAAAGGCGTTACAGTCCCCAGTAAGGCAGCAAGGGTATTGGCGGCAATTCCATGAAAACGGGAAAGGATTTTTTTCGTCCGTTCCGGCGGGAAATGGCTTTGGACATATGATATTATGAATATTAGCAAGGAAAGAAGGATGAAGATCTTAATAGAATCATAAATAAAAAACTGTACACTGCCGCCCAACCGGCTGTTTGTCTCAAGCCCCAGGGCGGTTAAAGCATTACCGATCAGTTCGTTTAACCACTTCATTCCAAGAATCTGCTGTTGAAAGAAATCCCATAGGGACGCTATAATTTGCATTCTCAGCCCTCCTTACAACTAAGACTGTAACTGTTCCGCTGCTTCCCCTCGGGATCAATCACTGTAATTTCCCGCAATAATGCTGTGGCATATTGTATGCCTGCTTCAGACAAAGAATAATGCGTCCATTTGCCTTCCCGTCTGGCAGAAACAATGCCGCTGTCAACCAAAATCTTCATATGGTGGGATAAGGTGGATTGAACAATCCTCATTTTATCCAGTATTTCGCAGGCGCATTTCTCCCCGCTTTGCAGCATTTCAAGAATCATCAAACGGTTTTCATCACAAAATGCCTTGAAAACTCTTGCATTATTTTTATAGTTCAAAGAAAACACCTCATATTCATATTTATCGATATGATTTATTATATTCATCATATCGATAAATGTCAATATATAATCCGCTTTTTTTAAAATTTTTTTTAGATATAGCACAGAGACCATTCTATGAAAAAGTTGAAAACCATAGACGGAAATGGTATAATAATTTCAATATACGGTTCTTCAGAAGGATAACCTGTGGATGATACAATCGGCGGTATTTTATGCTAGAGCCGAACAGCCATGGATTGAATGATTGCATCTTCAGAGGAATAGAAATAGAAGGGAATAACAGAACGGCTGTTATGCTTACAAACCTATGGTTGGAGGGGTTACCAGTGAAAATTAAAATAACATCTGACAGCACTTGTGATTTGTCGGCGGAATTGATCGGGGAAAACAATATTACCATCCTTCCGCTGAAGGTGATGAAACAGGGAAAGGCATACACCGACGGGGTGGATATTTCCCCGGCGGATATATTTTCCCATGTGAACAGCGGTGGGGAGCTGTGCACCACCGCAGCCTGCAACATCGAGGAGTACCGCAGCGTGTTTGCGTCATTTTCGGGACAATATGACGCCGTCATACATATCAATTTAGGCTCCGGCTTTTCTTCCTGTTATCAGAATGCCTGTATTGCGGCAGAGGAGTTTGACAATGTGTATGTGATCGATTCTCAAAATCTGTCCACCGGGCAGGGGCATATCGTAATGGAGGCCTGTAGTCGTGCAAAAACCTGTACCGATGTACAGGTTTTATGCAGCGATCTGCGGGCGCTTACCCAGCGGGTGGAAGCCAGCTTTGTGATCAATCGGCTGGATTATATGGTGAAAGGCGGCCGCTGTTCCATGGTCGCAGCCCTGGGCGCCAATTTGTTGAAGATCAAACCCTGCATTGAAGTAAAGAACGGAAAAATGCAGATGGGGAAAAAGTATCGGGGTTCCTTTGCCGGTTGCCTTTCCCAGTACGTGAA
>MKRK01000049.1:4108-10197 GCA_001896915.1 Clostridiales bacterium 43-6 | reverse complement strand
TTTATCATACAGACGCAGGTTGCACGGTTTCCTGCCACTGCGGTCCCGGCACCCTGGGCGTTTTATTGATCCGAAAATAATGGTTGAACAGGATGCAGGGAAGCAAAGGCTGATGCACATAATTGTGCATCAGCCTTTTTGATTGAAAAATGCAATCCGGTCAAAAATAACTCTATGAAGGTAGTTTTTATCTCTTGTCGCTACTTGACAAACAGAGAAGTCGGTATTATCATATCGATATAATGATATCGAATAATGAGGTGCCATATGGAGGAACATAATAGAGAAAATCATATTTTATCAACACAGGCCATTAAAAGAATGCCGTATTACTTGCAGTATTTGAAAAAGCTGGCAGGAGAAGGGATCGAAATCGTTTCGGCACCGTCCATTGCAGCCCATTTTAATTTCACCGAAATCCAGGTAAGAAAGGACTTTTCCGCGGTCAGTACCACCAAAGGCAAACCGAAATCCGGTTTCACGGTGAAAGAGCTGATCTACGACATGGAAAGTATTTTGGGTTACCATAGCGTCAACCAGGCGGTTTTGGTGGGGGTGGGTCAGCTGGGGAGAGCGTTGTTATCCTATCGGGGCTTTGAGAATTACGGGCTTAAAATCGTCGTTGCCTTTGATCAGGATCCCGAGACAGCCGGGAGCAAAATAGCGGGTGTCAATGTTTTTGCGTCTGAAAAAATCAGTGATTTGTGCAGAAGAATGAATATTCCCATCGGGATCATCACCGTTCCCGAAACAGCGGCGCAAACGGTTTGTGACCAATTGATCGCGGGCGGAGTGAAAGCCATCTGGAACTTTGCGCCGGTGCATTTGTCTGTACCCCAGAATATTTTGGTCCAGAATGAAAATATGGCAGCCTCCTTGGCGTTATTGTCCAAGCATCTGGAAGAAAAAATCGTGAGTGAATAAATCGGGAGATATACGGTATGAATACATTGTTTTTTAAATATGCCATTGAGGTGGAACGTACCCGTTCCATCACCCAAGCGGCGGAAAACCTTTTTATGGCACAACCAAATTTAAGTAAGGCCATCAAAGAAATTGAGGAATCCCTGGGGTTTCATATTTTTGAACGCTCCTCCAAGGGCGTGGTACCTACGGCAAAGGGCGTGGAATTCCTTGTGTATGCCAGAAATATTGTCTCCCAGCTGGAAAAAATGGAGGCAATGTCGAAACCCAATGATGACCATGTGCAAAGCTTTAATATCTCCATTCCCAGAGGAAGCTATATCGCCCACGGGTTCACCAAGTTCATCGGTGCCCTTGACGAAACGATTGGGATGAACATCAACGTTCAGGAGACCAATTCTATGCAGACCATCACCAGTGTTACCGAAAACCGCTTTACCTTGGGGATTATCCGTTATCAGACGGTATATGAACAGTATTTCCATGACTTTTTGGCAGACAAGCAGTTGTGCGCCGAACCTTTGTGGGAGTTCGAATATCTGGTGTTGCTGTCTAAGAACCATGCGCTGGCAAACGAACCGACCATTGAATATGACATGCTCAAGCAGTCCATTGAAATCATACATGGTGACACAGTGATCCCTTATTTGTCTGCGGAGGGAAAAAGTAAGCAAAGGCAGGCCAACGCTGTTCAAAAGAAAATCTATCTGTATGAACGCTGTAATCAGTTTGAGCTGCTGTCCAACATCCCTACCACCTTCATGTGGGTGTCACCAATCCCGGAGGATTATCTGAACCGCTATGATTTGATACAGCGCCGGTGTAAGATAACCGGACATAAGTTCAGGGATGTATTGATTTATGCCAAGGGATATCAGTTTACAGCGCTGGACGAGAAGTTTATCCACCATCTGAACGAAGCAAAAAAAGAAGTGTCCCGGAAAGAATATTATTGAGGAACCCGCAGGAATCGTGATTGCAAGAGGTTGTTAATATTATAACGATATCCGCATATCGATATTAATATATCGATATGCGGATTTTATATTTCTGTTTTTCCCATAAGATTGTTAAAATAAAATCAATCAAAAGAAACTCAATCCATTTAGAATCAGGAGGACTTTGTATGGCTAGATTTACATTACCCAGGGATCTGTATCACGGAGCGGGGGCGATAGACGCGCTGAAGGAATTGACCGGCAGCCGTGCCATCGTTGTTGTGGGCGGCGGCAGCATGAAAAAATTCGGGTTTTTGGATAAGGTTGTATCCAACCTGGAGGAAGCAGGCATGGAGGTCAGACTGTTTGAAGGCGTTGAGCCTGATCCGTCTGTGGAAACCGTGAGGAAGGGGGCAGCAGCAATGCAGGCGTTCCAGCCGGACTGGATTGTATCCATCGGCGGCGGTTCTCCCATTGATGCGGCAAAAGCCATGTGGGCGTTTTATGAATACCCCGATGTAACCTTTGAGTCTCTCTGTATCCCCTTTCATTTCCCGACGCTGCGCACAAAGGCAAAATTCTGTGCCATTCCGTCTACCTCCGGCACGGCAACCGAGGTAACGGCGTTTTCGGTCATCACCGATTATGAAAAGGGAATCAAATATCCTTTGGCGGATTTCAATATTACACCGGATGTGGCTATTGTTGACCCGGATTTGGCGCAGACCATGCCGAAAAAGCTGACTGCCCATACGGGAATGGATGCGATGACCCATGCCATAGAGGCTTATGTGTCAACCTTACACTGCGACTATACCGACCCGCTTGCCCTTCATGCAATCAAGATGGTCAGCGAATATTTACCGGCATCCTATTTGGGCGACGGCAGCGCCCGTGGCAAAATGCACAACGCCCAGTGGCTTGCCGGTATGGCGTTTTCCAACGCTTTACTGGGTATCGTACACTCCATGGCTCACAAAACCGGAGCCGCATATTCCGGCGGACACATTGTGCACGGCTGTGCCAATGCTATGTATCTGACAAAGGTCATTCGGTTCAATGCCAAGGATGAAACAGCCGCCAAGCGTTACGGTGAGATAGCAGCCTTTCTTGGTTTGGATGCCACCGTGGATGCACTGATCAGCCATATCGAGGGGCTGAACAATCTGCTGGACATTCCCTCTTGCATCATGGATTATGAAGACGGAATCATAGGAGAAACAGAGTTTTTGGAAAAGCTTCCGGTCGTGGCGGAGCTGGCTGTGGGGGATGCCTGCACAGGCTCAAACCCAAGGAGCATCACACCTGTACAAATGGAACAGCTTCTGAAATGCTGCTACTACGACACAGAAGTCGATTTTTAAATCATCGACTGACAGCAGTACGACAGCTGCCGCTTCTATGGGCGGCAGCTGTTATTATGAACAAAGGGGAAGGGTTATGTATCAAATCCGAAGAAAAAGGAAGCTGAATGCTACCGTCACACGGATGGAAATTGACGCACCGATGATTGCCAAAAAGGCAGAACCCGGTCAGTTTATTATTCTGCGTGTGGACGAAAAAGGAGAACGTATTCCATTGACAATTGCCGATTATGACCGAGAGCGCGGAACGGTAACCATTATATTTCAAATTGCGGGTGCCACAACAGAAGCACTCAATCAGCTCAACGAGGGTGACTGGGTTCAGGATTTTGCAGGACCCCTGGGGAAACCGTCTGATTTGGAAGGCAAAAAAAAGGTAGCTGTTGTCGGCGGTGGAGTGGGTTGTGCCATTGCATATCCCATTTCAAAAAAGCTGCACCAGCAGGGCTGTGAGGTGCATGCAATCATCGGGTTTCGAACGAGAAGCTTGGCGATTCTGGAAGAGGAATTCCATCACGCCAGCAAAAAGCTGGTGAAAATGAGCGATGACGGGAGCTGGGGCGAAAAGGGGCTGGTGACAAACGCGTTAGAGTCCTTGATCACTGCCGGTGAGCAATACGACGAGGTCATCACAATCGGTCCGCTGATCATGATGAAATTCGTTTGTGAGCTTACCAAAAAATATGGCATACCGACCGTAGCAAGCATGAATCCGATTATGATCGACGGAACGGGGATGTGCGGCGGTTGCCGTTTGAGCGTGGGAGGCGAGATGAAATTCGCCTGTGTGGACGGACCGGATTTTGACGGACATAAAATCAATTTCAATGAGGCAATCGCACGAGGCACGGCATACAGGGAATTTGAGCAAAAAGCCCGTGAGGAAGCCTGTAATCTTTTTCAAGGGGAGGTAAAATAGGATGGCGAACATGTCTTTGGTGAAACACGAAATGCCGGTGCAGGATCCTGAAATCCGAAAGAAAAACTTTTCGGAGGTTGCCTTGGGTTATACCCGGGAGCAAGCCATTGACGAAGCAAAGCGGTGCTTAAACTGCAAGCAGAAACCCTGTATGGGCGGCTGTCCTGTTCAGATAGACATACCCGGCTTTCTCATGGAGATTGCCCGAGGGGAGATGGAACAAGCTTACCGTGTCATTGCACGGTCAAATTCGCTGCCTGCCATTTGCGGCAGGGTATGTCCCCAGGAAACCCAATGTGAGTGTAAATGCGTCCGCGGCATCAAGGGCGAGCCGGTGGGCATTGGCAGACTGGAACGCTTTGCAGCGGATTATCATAACCAACATGCCGGAAAAACACCCGAAAAACAAGAACCCAACGGTCATAAGGCCGCCATTGTGGGCTCCGGCCCGTCCGGTCTTGCCTGTGCTGGCGAGCTTGCCAAAAAAGGCTATGAGGTTACCGTGTTTGAGGCCTTGCATCTTGTGGGCGGCGTATTGACCTACGGCATTCCTGAGTTTCGCTTGCCCAAAGCGATTGTAGAACAAGAAATCAAAGGACTGCAGAAGTTGGGCGTTGTCATTCAGACCAATATGGTAATCGGAAAAACCGTGTCTGTCGATGAATTGATGGATGAATACGGCTTCGAGTCGGTTTTCATCGGTTCGGGAGCGGGACTTCCCAAATTCATGAACATCATCGGAGAGAACCTGAACGGTGTCTATTCTGCCAATGAGTTTTTGACCCGCATCAATTTGATGAAGGCTTACGAGCCGGACAGCACCACGCCTGTGATGCATGCCAAAAGAGTCAGTGTCATCGGCGGCGGAAATGTTGCCATGGACGCTGCCCGCTGTGCAAAGCGGCTGGGCGCAGAGGTGACGGTGATCTATCGCCGTTCAGAACACGAGCTTCCTGCAAGAAAAGAGGAAGTGGAGCATGCGATGGAGGAAGGGGTTGAATTTTTATTTTTAACCAATCCCGTTGCCATCGGCGGCAAGGACGGCTGGGTGAACAGCATCGTCTGCGAAGATATGATGCTCAGCTCCCCGGACGAATCGGGAAGACGAAAGCCCATACCGGTTTACGACAGCAAGTTTGAACGGGAGACCGACTGTGTGATTATGTCCATCGGGACATCTCCGAACCCTCTGATCAAAGCCACAACAAAGGGACTGAAAACGGAAAAATGGGGCGGAATTATCGCCGACGAGGAAACAGGGTTGACCTCTCGCAGGGGTGTGTATGCCGGCGGGGATGCCGTCACCGGTGCCGCAACGGTAATTCTCGCAATGGGAGCCGGAAAAAAGGCGGCGGCGGCCATGGAACAGTACATGCGCAAAGGAGAATGATTTTTGGATAAAACGAAACCGATTTCGGTGCAGGCGCTCAAGCGTCTGCCCATGTATCTGAACCATCTGAAAGCTCTTCCTGAAAGCTCGGTTTATGTTTCGGCAACACAAATTTCACAGGCATTGGAGCTTCATGACGTACAGGTCAGAAAGGACCTTGCCTCCATCAGCAGCGGCGGAAAACCAAAAATCGGCTATCTCGTCAACAGCCTGATTTTTGATATTGAAAGCTATCTGGGGTATCACGACACCGACAGAGCTGTTTTGATCGGTGCCGGCAAGCTGGGGCATGCATTGATGAGCTACAAAGGCTTTTCCAAATATAATCTGGATATCATCGCCGCTTTTGACAATGACGAGAAAAAAATCGGGACTAAAATCGGCAGCAAGCAGGTTCTGTCCACCAATCAGCTGGTGGGCTTGTGCCGCCGCATGAAAATCAAAATTGGAATCATCACCGTTCCCGAAACCGAGGCACAGCCAATCTGTGACTTGTTGGTGGACAGCGGAATTGTTGCCATCTGGAACTTCGCGCAGATCAAGCTGAATACTCC
>MKRK01000049.1:3498-4041 GCA_001896915.1 Clostridiales bacterium 43-6 | reverse complement strand
CAAATGTATGGGATGATTGGCCGTCAATGACATCAAAAGGGGAGGCTATTATGAAAATTACGGTTTGCATCGGAAGCTCCTGTCATTTAAAAGGCTCAAGATTCATTGTTGACGAGCTTTTGCGGTTGGCGGGGGAATACAACATGACGGATTCTGTGGAGATGATGGGTGCTTTTTGTATGGGTAATTGTATGGAGGGTGTTTGTGTGAAGATGGAAGACCAACTATTTTCTGTCAGACCGGAAAACACAGAGAAGTTTTTTTACAAAGAAATTCTGGGGAGATTGTGATGGCTGATTGCTTAAAGTTTAAAAAGTCTAACTGCAAAAACTGTTATAAATGTATTCGGCACTGCCCTGTAAAATCCATTCGGTTTTCCGGCGACCAGGCAAACATCATCAGCGAGGACTGCATATTGTGCGGCAACTGTTTTTTGAACTGTCCCCAGAATGCGAAGGAAATCAGAAACGATACAGAGAAAGCAAAAAAGCTTCTGATGGGCCCGGAACCGGTGTATGCCAGCGTTGCACCCTCCTTTGTGGC
>MKRK01000049.1:2847-3416 GCA_001896915.1 Clostridiales bacterium 43-6 | reverse complement strand
CTGCTGTCATACGGTCAATTTGCTCATTCAAAAATATTATCCCAAGGCCCTGCCTTATCTGGCAAAGGTGATTTCGCCGATGCATGCCCATTGTATGGACATTAAGCGAAGAGTACCCGGTGCCAGAACCGTATTTATCGGTCCGTGCTTATCCAAAAAAGCCGAAGCGGATCAATCCGGCGAATGGATTGACTGTGTGCTGACCTTTGAAGAGCTGACGGATTGGCTCAGAGAGCAAAACATTCTGCTCGGGACAGAAAAGGAAGACACGGACAAGGGGCTGGCAAGGCTCTTCCCCACAACCGGCGGCATCTTAAAAACCATTACGAAAAACAAAGACGCCTATACATTTCTGGCAATTGACGGAGTGGAAAACTGCATTCATGCGTTGGAGGATGTGATTGAGGGAAGGCTGGGAAAGTGCTTCATTGAGATGTCCTCCTGCGTGGGAAGCTGCATCGGCGGACCGGCGATGGATCAAACCCGCAGGTCCCCCGTCAGCGATTTTCTGCGGGTCACCGGATATGCAAAGGAAGCGGATTTTGATACTTTTGTATTTCAGAAGAATG
>MKRK01000049.1:0-2807 GCA_001896915.1 Clostridiales bacterium 43-6 | reverse complement strand
GATGGGAAAATCAAAAATTGAAGAGGTTCTCAAGAAGATGGGAAAGACCAAGCCGGAGGACGAGCTGAACTGCGGCAGCTGCGGCTATAACACCTGCAGGGACAAGGCTGCGGCAGTGCTGGACGGCAAAGCCAATATCGGCATGTGTCTGCCTTATTTAAAGGAAAAAGCGGAGTCCTTTTCCGATAATATCATTAGAAACACGCCCAACGCCATCCTTGTGGTCAATGAGGAATATGAAGTCCAGCAGATCAATGATGCAGCCTGCGAGCTGCTGAACATTACAAATAAGCAGGATGTTTTGGGCGACCATGTTGTCCGCATCTTAGATCCCGGTCCCTTTATGGACGCTGTACAGGCGAAAAAGAACGTCTATGACCGGAGAACCTATCTGGCTGATTACAATAAATATGTGGATCAAACCGTGATACAGGACAAGAGCTACCATATCATCATCTGCATCATGAGAGATGTCACAAAAGAGGTTACACAAAGAGAAGAAAAGGAAAGCATCCGGCAAAAAACCATTGAAATAACCAACAATGTGGTAGAGCGCCAAATGCGTGCCGTTCAGGAAATCGCTTCGCTCCTTGGCGAAACAACGGCTGAAACAAAGGTAGCCTTATATAAGCTGAAGGAGTCGCTGAGCAATGAATAATCTGTGTACTGACGTAGGCTATATCAGCCTTCACAAAGACGGTGAGCAGCTTTGCGGCGATCACGTTGAGGTGGTGCGGAAGGATGATTTGACGGTTGTGGTTCTGGCAGACGGGCTGGGCAGCGGTGTGAAGGCCAGTATTTTATCCACCCTGACAGCAAAAATCATATCTACCATGATGGCAAATGATTTGAGCGTTGAAGACTGCGTGTCTGCCATTGTTGCAACCCTTCCTATATGCAAGGTGCGAAAAACGGCATATTCCACCTTTTCCATTATCCGCATTGCGGGCAATCATGAAGCAGAAATTATTCAGTACGACAATCCCTATGTGATCTTGCTCCGAAACGGAAAAAGCTATGACTATCCGAAAATTCTGGAGGTCATCGACCAGAAAAAAATATACAAATCCAAAATAAAGCTAATGCAGGAGGACACCTTCATCGCCATCAGCGACGGTGCGGTGCATGCCGGTGTGGGCTGCAAGCTGAATTTCGGCTGGCAGAGAGATCACATCATTGACTTTATGGAAGCGGCCTATCATGACGAATTTACCGCAAAAACCTTAAGCACCATATTGGCAGAGCAATGCGAGATACTCTATGACGGAAAGCCCGGGGATGATACCACCGTTTGCACTGTAAAGATCCGGGAACGAAAGCCGATGAATCTGATGATCGGCCCACCCGCCAATCCCGAGGATGTAAAAAAGATGATGTCGCTGTTTTTTGCCAAAGAGGGCAAACGCATTGTGTGCGGAGGAACAACCTCGGAACTGGCGGCGGACTATTTGAACAAGCCGCTTTTGGTCAGCTCGCCGCTGTATGTTTCTCCCGAAATCCCGCCCACGGCAAAGATTGAAGGCGTTGACCTGGTGACAGAAGGGGTCATTACAATCAGCAAGGTGCTGGAATATGCAAGGGATTATTTAAGGGATAATCACAAATATACCGATTGGAGCTACAAAAAAGACGGCGCGTCACAAATTGCAAGGTTGTTATTTGAAGAAGCCACCGACATCAACTTTTTTGTGGGCAAGGCCGTCAATCCCGCCCATCAAAACCCGAACCTTCCCATTGGCTTTCACATCAAAATGAGGCTGGTTGATGAGCTGACAGCTTGTCTGAAGGAAATGGGCAAAAAGATAAAACTGAGTTACTTTTAAAATGGAGGATTATTATGAACGAAACATCGTATGTCACAGAGGTTGACCGCATCATTAAGGACCACGGGTGCAAGCAAAGTGCTGTGATTGCCATACTGCAGAGCGTGCAGGAGCATTACCGCTATCTGCCGAAGGAGGTCTTTCCGTATTTGGCGAAACGGCTGGGAATAAGCGAAGCCGGTATTTACAGTGTCGCTACCTTTTATGAAAACTTTTCGCTTCAACCAAAGGGAAAATATATCATCCGGGTTTGTGACGGAACGGCTTGTCACGTCAGAAAATCCATTCCGATTTTGGAACGGCTCCGTAAGGATTTATCCCTCAGCGAAGCAAAAGCAACCACCGACGATCTTTCCTTCACGGTGGAAACCGTATCCTGTCTGGGCGCCTGCGGTCTTGCACCTGTCATCACGGTGAACGACAAGGTATATCCTGCCATGACACCGGAAAAGGCAACAAAGCTGATAGAAGACTTGAAAGGGGAGCTGTAAGATGCGGCTGGAAAACAGAGAGGATTTACAGCAGCTCCGGTCTGCCTGCGAGCAGTCCTTGGCAGCGGAAACGAAAAAAATACTGGTCTGTGCCGGCACGGGATGCATTTCCAGCGGCTCGCTGGAGATTTTTGACCGGTTGGTTACATTGATGAATGAGGAACAGGTCCTCTGTTCCGTGGAGTTGGAAGAAGAGCCCCACGGCGACACGGTAGGAATGAAAAAAAGCGGCTGTCACGGCTTTTGCGAAATGGGACCGCTGATTAAAATAGAGCCCCAGGGATGGCTGTATACCAAGGTACAGCTGGAGGACTGCGAAGAAATTCTGTCAAAAACCATCCTGAACGGCGAGCATATTGAACGGCTTGCCTATCAAAAGGGCGGAGCCATCTGCAAAAAGCAGGATGAAATCCCCTTTTACCAAAAACAAACCCGTCTGGTACTGGAGCACTGCGGTCAGATTGATGCAACCTCCATTAAGGAATACCTGGGC
>MKRK01000048.1:5453-6168 GCA_001896915.1 Clostridiales bacterium 43-6 | reverse complement strand
TCAGTATGTTTTGAGCATGTACAATATTTATGAATAAAAGGGACATAAACATTATCAAAAATATCTTTTGATAATAATTAAGTTTGTTTTTCATTGATAAAGATTATTTAATTTATTTTCAGTGATGTAATTTGCCTTTAATATTTATGCATTTACAATGCTTATTCTGTCATGGTCGTTCCTCCTTTCATTGATTTATTTTAGGTTGTATTTAAAAGTTGAATTTATGCTTTCCTCCTTCAATAGAAATCGCCTTATCTCCTACTAGAACAGTAGCAGTTGTATTGATTGGAATTTCGACATCTAATTGAATGCTACCTCCTACCCGCTTCCATTCAGATCGTATAAGTCCTTTTACGGAGTTGTAATCCCCTTTCACCCAATCCAGACCTTCTACAAAATGAGGTTGTATGAGAATATGCTTGAACCCGGCATTGTTAGGATCAAAGTTTATACCGGCTAAAACATTATACATCCATGCATTGATATCACCCAAAAACATGTGATTGATAGAAGCATCTCTGAATTCGGGAGACAAAGTCCATGTTTCGGGCATTGTATTAAAACCTTTCTTTATCCATGCACCCCACGAAGGTTCATCTTCTTTAGATGCCATTTGATAAGCCATATCTGCATAGCCATATTTCGACAGCATTCTCAGTACTGTCTGGCTTCCCAATACTCCGAAATCGAGGTATCCGTTATTTTCTTTTAC
>MKRK01000048.1:5092-5353 GCA_001896915.1 Clostridiales bacterium 43-6 | reverse complement strand
ATATTTTTTCGGGAGTCAAAGTATTTATTATTAATCAAATCCTTAAGGCTTTTTGCTTTTGCTTTATAAACTGACCCATCGTAACCTAGTATTTCAGAAAATTTAGCCATATAAAGATTATCCAGATAATAATAGCACGAAGTAGTATATTCGGTAGGCGTTTGAGTTTTGTAAGGTACCCAGTCTCCTATACCATAGGTTACACAGCCGTCAGTATCTTCTCTGGTTGCCAAATATGCAAGATATCTCTCGCATGTGCTA
>MKRK01000048.1:4746-4921 GCA_001896915.1 Clostridiales bacterium 43-6 | reverse complement strand
TCCATGTTGATTTTTAGATTATCATATTCTAATATCTGACTGCTCTTTTTATCCTCGGGCATTGATCGGCGCATTATTGCCCTCACCCTTGCCATAACTTCTCCTGGAGAAAACGGCTTCACAATATAATCATCCGCTCCTATATCCAGCCCCATTATCTTTTAAAAGTCTTCTC
>MKRK01000048.1:4386-4628 GCA_001896915.1 Clostridiales bacterium 43-6 | reverse complement strand
TTCAAACATTTCCTTTGCAGACTTACCGTCATATGCAATTTTGACTTCAAAGCCCTCGTTCCTGGCATACTCACCCAATATAGATGTAATCTGTCTGTTATCATCTGCAATTAATATTGTCGCCATATAATCACCTCTCTTTTTCTATTATAACACAATAAAATAAATATGTGGCGAAAGTGTGTTTTTGAGAAAGATATTTACACATAATTTTTGAATTAATGACATAGTTTTGCCACAAT
>MKRK01000048.1:4148-4354 GCA_001896915.1 Clostridiales bacterium 43-6 | reverse complement strand
TATACTTTATATTATAACCATAGAAAATAAATATTTTGGAGGTAAAAATGAAAAAAATTATAATCGCCGGTGTTGCGGCAATAGTGCTTATGGCTGCTTCAACAGCATACGCCTTTACAATCAGCCCTGAATTAAACAGCAGGACATCCGGAGAAACTACTTATGATGAAGGAATATGGCAGGAACTTCATGACGAAATGTTAAAA
>MKRK01000048.1:3420-4127 GCA_001896915.1 Clostridiales bacterium 43-6 | reverse complement strand
GAAAAGGTTGATGACGGTATAATCACTCGGGAAGAAGCAGATGAAATTTACGGCCGTATGTCAGAGAGACAAAGATACTGCGAAAGTAACGGCGGAATGTCTTTTGGCGGAAAAAGAGCAGAACGAGGCTGCGGTGCAAGATGGAGATAAATAAAAGGCCGCGTAAATGCGACCCTTGGTAAGACAGTATTTAATCAGTCTTGAAAGAATAGCGTAGCGTAAAAAGCTACGCCATTCTCTCGTCTGTCAGTTTATTCAATTCCGGCAGAATCCCCACCAAATCATAGCTGAAGTTTATTCCCACTTAAAAAAGCGGAGAGAAACAGTAGTACATATTACTGCAATTACAACCATCACAACCACCGGAATAAAAACACTTTCTATTGGCAGGCCGAGTGAAGCAGCTTTGAGAAGTTTTATACCTTGTGTCAACGGCAATATATCTGCTATTTTTTGCAGTGCGACAGGCATCACTTCGTAAGGCAGCGTGGCTCCCGAAAAAATAAGCATTGGAAAATACAGCAGACTGGCAGCGACACTTGCTATTTTAGTGTTTGGCGCACTTCCACCCACCAGTAGACCAATGCTGAACATCGACAACATAACCAGTAAATATGCTCCTAAAAATTGAAGCCATGAGCCGGATAACTGATAGCCGAAAAATATACCCCCTGTTGCATAGACAAGTATAAGTGAAATAATTGAGT
>MKRK01000048.1:2840-3407 GCA_001896915.1 Clostridiales bacterium 43-6 | reverse complement strand
CGCCAGGATAAGAGTAGGACTGGTCGGTGTGACTTTGAACCGCTTTAATATTTTTCTGCTTCGATAATCAGATACAACTAATGGAAGCCCCATCACACCTCCGGCACAAATGGCAATGGTTGATACCGCACCGAAAGATTGTTCCAAATATGTATATTCTGCACCGTCGAAAGCAGGTTTATTTCCAAACACTGCTCCCAAGATGATAACGACAACAACAGGCATACAGATAGCGAAAATGAACATGTCCATCCCACGGAGGGATAACCTGATTTCTGTTTTTAGTAAAGCCCTAAATGCTTTCATTCTCTACCTCCTCGTCTGTATACCAAAGGTATGCGTCCTCAAATTTTTCATAAGGACTGGTAGCAATTGCTTCTTGCACTGTCCCGTAAAAAATACTTTTTCCCTTTTTCAAAATCATAATTTTGTCGCAAAGAGCTTCTACCTCGTCCATGAAATGAGAGGTTAATAAAATCGTAATTCCTTGCGCTTTTAATTCGGAAAGGCTTTTCCACACATCCCGTCGTGCTTTAGCGTCCAAGCCGGTGGTTAGCTCATCCAAGA
>MKRK01000048.1:2346-2671 GCA_001896915.1 Clostridiales bacterium 43-6 | reverse complement strand
CTCATCCACCCTTATTTTATCCTGATAGTTCGCTTCCTGAAATTGAACACCGACCTTCTCAAATAATTTTTTGCGCTCCTTTTGCGGATTCATTTCCAAAATAGATACGGTTCCGCTGTCTGGTTTCTTTGTTCCTAAAATACATTCAATGGTTGTACTTTTACCTGCACCATTTGCACCCAGCAAACCAAATACTTCTCCACGGCAAATGGAGATAGTAATATTCTCCACTGCTTTGATGTGGTCGTAAGACTTGCATAGGTTTTTTACTTCAATCGTTGTTTCCATGCGATTAAATTCCTCCTTTTCTTTGCATAAAAAGAAT
>MKRK01000048.1:1489-2110 GCA_001896915.1 Clostridiales bacterium 43-6 | reverse complement strand
AGCGCAGGGAGCGTATAATTTTCAAACGCCGAATATCCTCGTCACCATAAACGCGATATCCATTTTGTTTTCTCTTTACAGTAAGTAATCCGTTCATTTCCCAATTTCTTAATGTGTCTATTGAGATTTGCAAATAATCGGCCGCTTCTTTTCTGGTTAAAAACGCCGTTCCTGTTCCCTGACTATGTCCGTATAACAGCTTTTCAGTAATCTCAATGGCTTCTTCAGCATTGCTTTGCTCATTTCTAACTTGTTGCAGATAATGTTCAGTCAAGCAGATTGCTTTGCTGAAATCTCCAAGTGCAGAAACTTTAATAATAGAAATTGCTTGTTTCCTTAAACCATTTTGCAGAACTTCAACCTTTAGAGCAATTCTCGCAAATTTAATCTGCTCCATATGAAAATCTGTAAAAACACGATATCCATTTTCTTTACGCTCTGGTTTGGGAATCAGTTCAAGTTCTTCATAAAGCCGCACGGTATTGGGATGGATTCCAATGCTATGTGCAATTTCGGATGTCTTGTAAGTTTTCATTATTTCACCGCCATTCTATTGAACATCATATCACCATATAAAAGTCTGGTGTTATAATGGAGGGTTTTAATTGTAACGCATGAAAA
>MKRK01000048.1:0-1446 GCA_001896915.1 Clostridiales bacterium 43-6 | reverse complement strand
AATAATTATATATTTATACAAAATTATGAAAAAAAATTTGACATTAGTTTTAGAAAGTGCTAATATACGTTTATGTAAAAACAGTCAAAACTATTGGAGGTCAAAAATGAAAAAAAATATTTTAGCACTATTAACTGTAATTTCAATACTTACTATATTCGTAGGATGCAGTTCAAACACAAGCAAAACACAAGGCAATGAAAACAGCAACTCAAAAAGCGGCACTTTAACTATGTATACTAATGCAGAATTTGCGCCCTTCGAATACTTTAAAGGCGAGAAAGTAGTGGGTGTTGATGCTGACATTGCCGAAAGAATTGCCGCAGCCGCCGGTAAAGAATTAAAGATACAACATACCGATTTTGACAGCTTAGTTCCGTCACTTGTTGCAGGAAAGGCAGATTTTGTTGCCGCAGCTATGACGATTACACCCGAAAGAATGGAAGAAGTAGACTTCTCTATTCCCTATGTGGAATCTATTCAGCATATTATTTCTTTGAACGAATCAAATTACACAACAATGGACGATTTAAAGGGCAAAAAAATAGGTGTTCAATTAGGTACTACAGGTGACCTCATGGTATCAGATGCAATAAATCTTGATGACGGAGCCCTGAAGGGTTCAGGCTCGGAAGTAAAGCCATATTCAAGCCCATTGGAAGCAGCTCAGGACCTCTTGACAGGAAGAATAGATGCTGTGGTTGTGGATAAGCTCACTGCTGAAGAAATATCCAAAAACAACAGCGATAAGCTTACATCTGTAAAATTCGGCGAGATAAGCGAATCCTACGGAATTGCAGTAGCAAAAGGAAATAAAGAGCTGCTTGAAATCATAAACAGCACCCTTCAAAAATTGCTTGATGAAGGTAAGATCGAAGAATTAATTGAAAAACATTCAAATTAACTTGAGTAAAGGCGATAGCGACTATCGCCTTTTACATGACCCGGAGGTAACATGGAACAATTTTTAATCAGTTTTGAAAAAACATTCGTTCGAGAGGCAAGATATCGGATTTTTTTGACCGGTATAGGCAATACCGTCACAATTGCATTCTTTGCAACATTGATAGGTGTGTTCATAGGTCTTTTGGTTGCCATAGCCAGATATAGCTCAAAAGGTAATAAAAAGCTTTTCATTTTAGATTTATTTTGCAATACTTATGTATCCGTAATACGAGGAACACCTGTTGTGGTACAGCTTTTAATCATGTACTACACTGTGTTTGTAAATGTTGATAACGCAATATTTATTTCAATTGTGACATTCGGTATAAATTCGGGGGCCTATGTTGCGGAAATTGCACGTGCAGGAATTGAATCAGTAGACAAGGGGCAAATGGAAGCTGGTTTATCCTTAGGGCTTGATAAAAAGAAGACTATGTTTTTTATAATACTTCCTCAAGCAATTAAGAATATATTGCCCGCCATGGGAAATGAATTTATAGC
>MKRK01000047.1:3887-5545 GCA_001896915.1 Clostridiales bacterium 43-6 | reverse complement strand
TGCGAAACTCCCGATAAAGCCGGACGACGCTGCCCAACTGCCCGTCGCAAGCTGGAACCATAGCATACCGTTCTTGGTCAAATACGCTGAACATTCTCGTGGACATGCATCCTTCAGAATCTACTTCCTTTGCGAACTCAACACGGCGCATGGTCTTCTCCAATTCCGGGAACAGAAAGGCAACCGTTTGCGCATAATTCCATACATGCGGAACGCTGCCGTAGCCACACCCTATGTGGTCACGTATCCCTTCGAATCCGCAAAACGTTCCATCCTCCAGGCGAAAGCAGGTGTTACTGCGAAGTGTAGTAATGTTCGACGTCATCGCATCGATGATTTCCTTTGGTAATGTAGTCTCATGGTAAACCGCTCGTTGAAAAGCTCGGCTCTCGTTTTCCAAACGCTCCATGTTGCAAATCAGATACGTCCCAGCATCCCACGCATCAGAAAATTTGGTTGCGTAGTAGTTTCGTATCGTGCCGAACCGTCCCGCCTCCATTGCGGCAACGTCCTTATCAAACTCAATCCATGCTTTCACACGATTTGGAAAATACCAGGAAATCACAAATTCAAATATACGTTCTTCGCCAGGCGCGATCGTGTAGTTCGAGCCGATGGAACCGATTTTTTCTTTTCTTTTCAAAAAACTAAAATCCGAGTGAAATTGCGCAAACTCGCAACCAATCGTACTGGAGTGCGATTCGGGATCGAGGCGTCCATCCGCCGTGAAATCGTCCCAGAAATCCTGAACTCCATCCACCCATTCTCCATCAAACCAATGAGTTTTATATGTGACGCTCTCATTAGTGGTCATGATAGCCATGTTGCCGTAATGTACGTCCATCTTTGAAAGCGTTTTAGGTTGATAATACAATCCTTTAGCACCACTAATGTCACGAAATTCATTTTGGACTTCATCTGCCAGAATCAGGTTTTCGATCACATCATAACCTTTAAACCCAGCAGCATTTGGTAAGGTTCCGACAATGGAAACGTCCGTTTGTTCAGTCGATGTGTTTCGTACGTGGTAGCGTACTATTGTTGCTGGAATTCCAGAATCGTCGGCATTTAACGGAATAAACGGCGTAAACGCCTCCATCTCGACTTGCACCGGTAAATCGTCGTCGTAAAAAGCAACTTTTATAAAGGGATATTCGCACGCAGCCGTTGAATCTTTGAATCGCGGCAGATTGACCAACTCATGCTGCAGATACCCATGAGAACTTGTAAACGGCGAATGCAGCCGGGATTCAAGAATCTTCGCAACGGGTTTTTGCATAGCACAGTTCTTTGCCCAAATCGCAAAAAAAGCAAACGGAAATTTTGAGTGTTTATCTGGCCAGTTAAAAATCTCCCAATCCTTCAGTTCTCCGCGTGCCCCTACTGATACGTTTCCCGTACCGATGCCTCCCAACAGAAAGGCCATTTCTTTCGCGTCTGACGGGAAAACGCGCGAGCACGCTGTTTGTTCACCGGTTTTCATGTTTCGTTCCTTCCATCTTGTTCGGTTGTTCGATTAACTTTGACTAATAATGAAATCCCTTCCGGGATTATTAAAGATTCTGCTTGTTTTATGAAAAGGCTTGCTTGTTCGAACAACTTATGATACAATAATATTAGCATGATAGAACATTGCTGTCAAGCAATTCTCTTTGAGG
>MKRK01000047.1:1671-3736 GCA_001896915.1 Clostridiales bacterium 43-6 | reverse complement strand
GGATATATTCAGCGCATTCAAGGAAAAGGCAGTTATGTCTCCGGCCAATCGGAGAGCGCGCCCCTTCGATTCTATTTGTGCCCAATTGAGCGGAACGAAGAAGCTTATTGGGTCGACCTTGTAAACCGCTTTAACGCTCTGAATAATGGATTTTCAGTTGAAATTACATTTATTTATAACGATCTTGTTCCGTTGCGAGATACGCTTTTCCGCGCATTTGCTAGCGGTAACGCACCGGATATCTTTACGCTGGATGGCCCAGATGTTTCCTATTGGGCATATATGAAATCGCTTCAGCCGCTTGATTCCTTTGTTTCGCAAGAGTATTTGAATCGGTTTATACCGACTATTCTTCGACAGGGTACTTATAAGAATCATTTATACCATTTTGGATATTACGAATCGTCCCTTTGTATCATATACGATCGCGAATTATTCTCACGCCTTCATATTCGTATTCCAAACGACATTGCAGATGCTTGGTCTTGGGACGAATTTCTCGAAATCTGCTCCGTCATTCGATCAAAAACGGACATTCAATACCCCCTGCTTATGGATACCGGTCGAGGACTGACCAGTAAGCAAGGTGAGTGGATCAGTTATTCCACACTCCCTTTCATCATTCAGAATAAAGGGGAAATTTTTGATGAAAAGCTTTCCCACACAAACGGTTACCTGAATAGCCCTTCGACCGTCGAAGCAATCACCTGGCTCGGAGATCTATTCCATCGTTATCGATACACGCACATGGAAGACCTTCATCAACTTTTTCCGGATCATTTTGCAATGAGTCTTTCTTTACCAAGCGCTTTTTTTGCGCTCGCTCCTGAAAAACAGAAACGCGTCGGTGTCATTCCGTTGCCCAAGCACCTCTGCAGCGCTGTTTCTCACGGAAGTTGGGGATTGTGTATGTCCGCGCAAACGAAGCACCCGAAAGAATGTTGGATGTTTATGCAGTTTGTTTTGTCTCTGGAGAACCAGTTGCAATACGCAAAATATAGCGGGGTCCCGATTTTAAAGGAGATTTTTAACATATTGCAGGGTTTCAACGCAACTTCGAACTGTATTGATGTGATTTTTTCTCAGTTGCATGACGTTGTTTACACGCGTCCAATAACCCCCGCTTATCCTTTTTTTAGTAAAACTTTTTCTTCCGCATTTTTGGAAGTCGCAGCAGGTGCCGATGCAAAAGAGTGTCTGGATGCCGCATCCAAACAAATTGACGAGCATATTCTTAGGCATAATTTTTTTAGGGGTTAGGCTTGTGTATGCAATTGTACAATCAAAACAAAATGGCACAAGCGAATCATGACACGGGCAGTAATTTTTATTTGACATAAATTTTTGAGCATGTTAACATATGCTTCGAACTCAAGTGAAAATTTCACTTGTGCAGTCATCGGAGGGTGTATAATTCTGATTATATGCTGGATAAGATGTCGGGCGCGCCCGGTATTTTACCCAGTTTTTTATTTTGGAGGTGGCAAATACAGCCATGGAACTACTGAAAAGCAACATTAAAAGCATCTATTTTAAGTATCTGTTTGCTTCTATGGGAAGCGCAATTGTCATGTCGATTTACAGTTTTGTCGATACGATTGCTGTCGGACAATCGGAGGGGCCGAATGGAACCGCTGCAATGGCAGTAATTGCTCCTTTATATGGCGCAACCGTTTTTTTTGCCATACTCTGCGGTATTGGCGGTTCGGTACTTATGAGTAACGCAAAAGGAGAAGGAAACGAAAAAGAGGCAAACTCATACTTCACAGCAGCCCTTATAAAAATGAGCGTATTAACAGCTATTTTTTGGGTTTCTTTCGCACTTTTTGCGGAAACAATTTTCACGATTTTTGGTGCTGACGAAAGCATAATGCCGTTGGTCATGAAATACGCAAGATGGATCATTATTTTTTGTCCCGTGTTCCTTTTTTCTGTCTTCTTGGCCTGCTTCATCCGAAACGATAACGCACCCAGACTTGCTATGCGTTCAGTCCTCATTGGTGGGGCAGTCAATATCTTTGGCGATTGGTTCTTTGTTTTCCCATTGGGTATGGGCATTAGCGGG
>MKRK01000047.1:0-1498 GCA_001896915.1 Clostridiales bacterium 43-6 | reverse complement strand
TTAGCCGTTTTTGGCGTCATTGCTACTATCGCTTCACTATTTCAAGCTTTATTCAGTGGTGTCGGGCAGGCATTACAGCCGATTGTATCCACGAATTTCGGAGCTGGAGAAACTGGCCGTATCAAGACAACTTTTCGCATGGCAATGACAACCGTTATTTTGATGGGCATATTGTTTACTTCTATTGGGCTGCTCTTCCCTTCAGAAATTATTCGGCTGTTCATGACCGCTACGCCGGAGTTTCTTGCAATAGCGCCATCAATTATTCGGATTTATTTTCTGACTTTTTTGTTCATGGGCGTAAATGTCCTATGTACATACTATTTGCAATCCATATTGAAAACAAAGATGTCTTTGACACTTGCCTTTTTAAGAGGCTTCGTTATCAGCGGTTTACTGTTAAACATACTCCCCGTTATGCTGGGTATTCGTGGTGTTTGGAGTGCTATGCCTCTCTCTGAATGTATCGTTACTGTTATAGTGGGTTTCTATTTTCTATATATACATCTGCATACATCGCCGAAAAAGCGCGATGTAAACAGTCTGTTGCAGCAGTAATATTGATAGCAGATAATTTTGCGCTAGATCCGTTCATAGATCAATCAGAAAACTGGAAGTAAAAGCAAACCTGCCGTAACCAAATGCGAAAAATATGAAGTATGGGCGAATATTATAATTTGGGGGAAACGTCCCAATGCAGCAATCATTTTCCGGCTGGTAAAAAGGCTCCGAAAAGAATCGCTAGATGGACTACCGTTGTGATAGCCGCATTCGACATCACAATCGGAGCTCCAAACGCACACGTGCCAATCAAATCCACCAGATGTAAAACGGCTGAATACCGATGATCGGCCACTCGTCATGGAAATCCAGCGGTTGTTTCATTCTAAATCTCCATATCACGATCCCCGTAAAACCAACGATGATCCACAATATAAGCGTATAGCATTCAACAACAGAACCGATTGCGCTCGGATAGGTGGCGTCGATAAGCAAAGACGACAACGGCGAAAAGAGCAGTCCCAATGCCGCTATTGCGCCTGCGATTGGATAGCAATATCCGATTGCCTTTTTATATCCGCTTTTCTTATAGAAATATCGTCCAATCATGAACGCAATGGCAGCACGCATCGGCATTAAAAAACCGACCATGGAAATTGTAAATCGGAATGATGGACAAATGGCGTGGCGTAGGAGTGTTAGTACCGATTGGCGAGATGACGGACTTGATTTCAGGTTTAGCGAGCATCAGTAAAACAGATTTCGAGGATTCTTTGTACAAATCAAAATTACACTCATCCACACTATTTGCGCGTTCGGATCACTTCTTGATGGTAAAAGCACCTCCATTTTTGGGGTTCGAACTTATTCAAATACTCGAAATAGAATGTAAAAATGAAACCTACTACCTGATGTTTATTTGATGTTTATTACCATCAATGATGGCTAATAATCATTGATAATCGTCAAAAATACATTTTCAATTATCCGCAAAAAT
>MKRK01000046.1:3305-4979 GCA_001896915.1 Clostridiales bacterium 43-6 | reverse complement strand
ATGTTCAGAAATTATTCCAAAGAATAATATGATTGAAATCCCAAGAATAGATGAAATAATAAGTTGTAAACCATATATATAAATATCTATTTCATCTTCTTGTATTAAATTTTTTTTAATAAAAAAAACTGCTACATTTTTAGATATTTTATTAATCATGAGAATCATCTCCAATTAATCTCTTATTTCAAATGTAGCAAATAATTTTTATTATGTAAATGTATGGGTGTATACGTTTGGTACTTCTCTGTATAAGCTTGGCAAATATTAAATTAATAACATAACTTTACATATGAATTCGTCACTTTCTTCCTCGTATATTACAAAACCGTTATATTTTTCGACAATCTTTTTTACGTTTTTTATGCCAAGTCCATGGTTTATTACATCATTTTTTGTCGATTTCAATTGTGGATTATTTTTTAATACAGATTCACTGACTGTATTTTTTATCGTAATTAATAAATATGAATGTGCTTTTTTAGCTTCGAGATATATTTCTTTCCTACCTTGAACGTATTCGCACGCCTCAATTGCGTTGTCAAATATATTTCCTATCAATGATACCAAATCATCGTCCTCTATGTTATTATCGAGTGAACACATGATATTGTAAGACACAGATATATTCTTATCTCCTGCTTCCATCAGCTTGGTATTCACCACCGCATCAAAAGCAAATCTTTCTGTGTAAATCAGTTTGTACATGCTGTCAATTTTCTCTATCATATTGTCAGCGTAGGAAATACCTTCTTCATAGCTTCCCTTTAAAAAGATTTCTTTTAAATATATTATCCTATTTTTCATATCATGTCTGATAGCTCTGATTTCCTCGTTCAAAGCATTTGTATTTTTTACATATTCGAGTTGCAAAGAATTTTTTTGTTTAAGAAGACGGTTTTCAATTTTAAGATTGTATTCTCTGTCCAATTTGGCAAGCAGTGTATAGAAAACTATATTTATTACAATCATGCCAACAAACGACAGCAATAGATAAAAAGTATTCCTGTCATTTAGCTCTAACTCAATGGATACTTCTGTAATAACAACCATTACAGCAATTGTAATTATAGGTACAGCAGTAAATGATGTAATTGTAATAGGATTAATATTGGAAATTCCTTTAGTTTTCATCCTAACAAGAATTCTGGTTACAACAAATAGTATTATTTTTGAAACAATAAGACATGCAAATCTATATGTACTGAATTCAGTCATTAATTCTTCGATTCTTACATTAAATATTATGCCAAAAATAAGGGATGTTAAAAAATTAACCCCTATCGTTACAATCATTATCATTACACATGAAAAAAATCTGTAAAAAATTTTTCCTTTTAATGCTATCACACTATAGATAAATAATATAATTAACGTAAAGTATGCCATGATGTCAGGAAAAGCCGGTAAGTAATAGAAAATTTCGGCATTTATCATCAACAATAAAAAAGCAATTCCAAAAGCAATGTATTGTTTTCTTCCACTATACTTTGTTTCGCTCATCTTAGTGACAAATTCTACAGCTATAATAGATTCGAAAACATTAACCGAAAATTCAATTATTTTAATGAATAATATATCCATTTACATCCCCCCTGAGCCAATACGGCCGTAATAGTTCAGAAAATATTCCTTTAGCATATTCATTCTACTCCTGCTTACCGGAATATTGCA
>MKRK01000046.1:2641-3185 GCA_001896915.1 Clostridiales bacterium 43-6 | reverse complement strand
ATCCATCTATTGCTTTTATAATAATATAGTTACCCTTACTTTCTATGTATATAATTTCATCAGCAAAAAGCTTATAATGGATTCCTTCTATTCTAAAATTCAGCATATAGTCATTTCTTGTCAGCTCTCTTACTATGTCCTCAACAATTCTCGAAATCTCCTCTTTTAATTTAAGCTTTCGTATAAAACCAAATGGATGAACTTCGAAAGATTTATATACAAGCTCGTCCTTGCCTGTTACAAAAATAATCAGTGATTTTGGATTCTGATTTTTTATTATTCTTGCAGTTTCTATTCCGTCTAAATCAGGCATATCTATATCAAGAAAAATCACTTCAAAATTGCTTGTCCTGTTTAACTCAAGCAATAGCTTAGGTTCACTGAATACAGTTATTTCAGCATTTATCCCGCATCTTGCAAATTCTTTTTTAACCACTCCAGAAATTTGAGCCAGCGCAAGTTCTTCATCATCACAAACGGCTATGAAGTATTTGTTCATTTTCCCACCCCTTTTTCTTATTATATTATACCGTTCTTTATCTTT
>MKRK01000046.1:1349-2617 GCA_001896915.1 Clostridiales bacterium 43-6 | reverse complement strand
CATACTGCTGATGCTTTTTCTCTAATCCTGTGTTAACTATTATTTTAATACAAAGTATGTAACTAGTATGAACTGTAAAAGGCACCTGCTATTAACAGCTGAATAATTTTTTGAAATATTTGGCTTAAAAAATACAATTACTTTGGAAACTGACACAAGTGCGTGTGAATAGAGAATAATTACCTATATATCAATAATACCTGTGAATTTTGCTATATAGATATAGAAGTATTCTATGCGCCTTAGCAATGTTGTTTTGGTTATAGCTATTTAAATATGGAGATTATGTATTTTCTTGATATTCCAACAATTTTGTGGTATATTATCCAATATGACGTACTTTTAGGTGGTATTATGAAAATAACTGGTATTGTTTCTGAATATAACCCCTTTCATATGGGGCATGAGTATCAGATTAAAAAAGCGCGTGAGCTTTCCTCCTGCGACGGCATAGCAGTTGTAATGAGCGGAAATTTCGTTCAGAGAGGTGAGCCTGCAATAATTGATAAGTTCAGACGTGCAGAAGCTGCTGTCCGTGGCGGTGCAGATTTGGTAATAGAGCTGCCTCTTCCTTTTTCATGCCAGAATGCAGAGATGTTTGCCAGTGCCGCCATAAGAGAGCTGAAAAAACTGAATATCAGCGCACTTAGCTTCGGTTGCGAAAGCTCAGACATAAAAATGCTTAAAGATATAGCAAGACTTCAGCTAAGCTCAGTATTTAATGCTGAGATCAAGGAAGAAATAAAGAGCGGAACATCCTACCCCAAAGCATTATCAAAGGTTATAAGCTCACACTTAGGCGAGTATGCCTTCACGCTGTCTGGCTCACCCAACAATGTGCTTGCAATAGAATATATAAAAAGTACTATTGTACATAACCTGAACTTGGACCTCATACCTGTAAAAAGAATGGGTAAGGATCATAACGACCTTTCTGCCACAGGCTCCTATGACAGTGCAACCGCAATAAGAAAGGTTCTGCTGAGCTCTGATAAGCACAATGTTTCCGTAACCGCCGACAGCATGGAAATGCTTCGTGATTTTCATAGTGAGCACAAAGGCTTCAACAGCTTCAATAGGTATCTGCAGCTGCTGTATTATAAAATACTTGAGCTGGGTCCTGATGGGCTGAATGAAATTTACGAGGTTTCAGAAGGTCTGAACAATAAAATATACGCCAATGTTTTCAAGCATGAAAATATTGATGACTTCATTGCTTCTCTTAAGTCCAAAAGATATACATATTCAAAGCTCAGGAGGATGCTCCT
>MKRK01000046.1:548-1322 GCA_001896915.1 Clostridiales bacterium 43-6 | reverse complement strand
AAAGGCTTCATGCTGTTCGGAGAAGTTTCCCCCGTAAAGGTTCTTGCTTTCAATGATGTGGGAAGAAGAATCATGAGAGAAGCTAAGGAAAGCGGCACAGCAGTGATTAACCGTTACTCGGACTACAGAAAATACGGTCTCAATGCAGAAGAGCTTCCAACGTTCAATCTGACCAATAAAGCTACAAATATCTACTACCTTACTATGGAAAATAAATATTTAAATTACGAATATACAGCAAATGCAAGATATATATAAATATAAAATAGCATTAAAAATGGGGATGTATTCCGGTGAATACCCATCCCCATTTTTAATGCTATTTTACGAGCTTATATAACGAATTAAATGCCTAAGTCTTTTGTTATTACAACCTGTGAATTTAAAGCTTGCGCTTCAGATGTATTTAAAAACTCTGAGAAAAAGCTTAGAGGAACATAAGTTATTCCATCTTCTAAAGTCGGAGCCGCATAAAGCTGAATACCCGAGGTATCATCCATGGTATAGTTATCCTTGTCTATTTCAAAGGAAAGCAGGTCTCCTACGGTAACTTTTTGTGCTTCCTGATTCCATCCTACTTCATATCCCAGTTCTTCTGAAACAGCTCTAACTGGCAGCATTATAACACCATCATCATTTTTGATCGGTTTAATGCCTTCAAGTATTTTACCGTTAACAACAACTTCACTAAGTATTACAGGCTCCTCTTCGTCGAGTACCACTATTTTTGTTGGATTCGTCTGTGCAGGAATACTTTTTGTAGATACACCGTAT
>MKRK01000046.1:0-314 GCA_001896915.1 Clostridiales bacterium 43-6 | reverse complement strand
AGAGTTTCTCCTTCAGCCAATTTATCTCTGTTTATTACATATGTATCTTCAGTAATAATAATATTTGCGGGAAGTCCGTTTTCATCTTCTATGGCTACCATTTTAGCTCCGTCTCCCCTGTGATAATCAGATACTTCCTTAATTACTCCCTTGTAGGACATAAATCGTGACTTCAATTCATTTTCCTCATTTACTGAATCCTTGGTGTTAACATCCAAATTTTCATTAATCATATCGGCAAATGCCGTAAATGTTGACATTGATAGAACTGCAGCGGATAATGCTATTGCAGTAATTTTTTTAATTTTCATTTT
>MKRK01000045.1:29321-29885 GCA_001896915.1 Clostridiales bacterium 43-6 | reverse complement strand
ATGGCGTTTGGCGGCGGTCACGAGGAAGTCTTCTTGGGAAGGGATTTCAATTCCACCCCCAATTATTCTGAAAAAATATCCGCTGTGATTGATGAAGAAATCGATCGTATTGTAACCACACAATACACCCGCGCCCAGCAGATTTTAAACGATCATATGGATAAAGTGCATAAGGTTGCCGAATATCTTTTCAAACGGGAAAAGATGGACGGAAACGAATTCAAGCTGTTAATGGACGGGCAAGAGCTTCCCGAGATTGAATAATAAAAGACAGGAGTAAAAGTATTATGACCATTACAAAGGATTCATTGATCGGTGACATTCTGGATGCCGACAGAGGAACAGCAGTTTACTTTTTGGAAATGGGGATGCACTGCTTGGGTTGCCCCGCTTCCCGGGGCGAAAGTGTTGAAGAAGCCTGTCAGGTGCACGGTGTGGACGCTGACGAGCTGATTGCAAAAATAAACACTTATCTGACAGAGAAATAAACTATCACCACAACAAGGGCTGTAGCACTTAATTTAAGTGCTACAGCCCTTTTCATAAAGTTCAATTACGGTGAAA
>MKRK01000045.1:23302-29288 GCA_001896915.1 Clostridiales bacterium 43-6 | reverse complement strand
TGCAAAACAAGAAGCCCCATGACTGACAGGGAACAATACCATACGGGCAATTATAAGACCCGGGAAGCTTTTGCCCTTAGTATTTGGTAAGCTCGTCCTGTCCCTGATTGGTGGTGACCCCCATAAGATCATCACCGCTGTGGAAGAGAATATTCGTGAATCAACGGGATAGGGGATATGCTTCTTTGGTTGATCCGTATCGCAGCTGGAAAAAAGCAACGGCACAGTTACAATCGTGCCATTGCTTTTTCTATTATATGCTGATTTCGTGAGCGATTTTGTACAGTTCAATGTCGAGACCTTTTTGCATGGATAAGCCTTCGTAGATATCATAATCCACAATGTGGCTGTCCTTCATGGCGACCACACGGTTGCCGATACCGCCGGCCAGCAAATCCACAGCCTTGTGACCCATCTGACTGGCGATCACTCTGTCACGGACGCTGGGTGATCCGCCCCGCTGAACGTGACCCAGAACCGTGGCACGGGACTCGATCCCGGTTAACAATTCAATCTGTTTTGCCATCTGGTCAACATGTCCCACGCCCTCGGAAACCACGATGATAAAATGCTTTTTGCCTGACAGCTGGGTTCTTCTCATCCGCGCGACAACATCACGCTCGATGTCATAGGCGACCTCCGAAACGATGATTGCCGTTGCACCTACGGCAATGCCGGTGTGCAAAGCAAGGTGACCTGCGTTTCTGCCCATCACCTCAACCACCGTACAGCGTTCATGGGACTGGGCCGTGTCCCGCAGACGGTCCACCATTTCTACGGCGGTGTTCATGGCCGTATCGAAGCCAATGGTATATTCACTGCAGGCAATGTCATTGTCAATGGTGCCGGGGATGCCGACGCAGGGAATGCCCCGCAGGGATAAGTCCCGGGCGCCTCTGTAGCTTCCGTCTCCGCCGATGACGACGATGCCGTCGATGCCGGAATCCTTACAGGTGCTGATTGCCTTTTGCATGCCTTCCTCGGTTTTGAATTCAGGGCTTCTTGCTGTATATAATATCGTACCGCCCCGGTGAATGATATCCGATACGCTGCGCAAATCCATCGGTACCACTTCGCCGCTGATGAGTCCGTTATAACCGCGCTTAATGCCGACAACATTGAGTCCTTTTGCTATGGATGTTCTTACGACCGAACGAACAGCTGCGTTCATGCCCGGGGCATCTCCGCCGCTGGTCAAGACACCTATTGTTTTAACCTTCATTGTGTGACCTCCAAAAACTACTAATCATGGTGGGGCTTGTGCTGTCTGGCGGTGTTTCGTCCAAACGGTATCCTGTTAGTTAAAAATAACCCCAGAGTATATTATATCATTAATTATTAGGCGGTCAAGGGGTTTTTCCGTTATTTTTTGACGATTTTCACGTTTTCCTTTCCCAAAACGGTTTCCAGCTCTCCCTGCAAGGCGGCACAGCACTCCACACGCATGTTTTGGGGAGCTTTTAGCCTCTTTCCGGTGTCTTCACAGACCAAGAACAGCGGCTCGGTGCCTTTGTATTCCGATAAAATTTTTGCCGCTTTTTGATAAACAGAACCGTTCAGAGAAGGGATTTTTAGATAAAGGGTAGATTGCGGTTTGGCTGCCAATCTTTTCATGGGGGCAGGCTCCGCCCGGTCGCAGACCAATTGCGGCTCACGCTCTTCCCGAATGGAGACACGACCGTTCAATAATATAATATTGCCTGTTCGGAATATTCCCGTATTTTCCTGTAGGGTTTTGGGGAAAACAATTACCTCAATACTGCCGTACATATCCTCAAGGTTGAGAAACGCCATGGTGGCATCGCTTTTGGTGGTTTTCAGCTTCATGCTTTCGATGATTCCCAGGACAGCGACCTTGTCGTTGTCGTGATACCGGCTGTGCTCCTCACCGGCAGCGAGCAATTCATCGATTCGGGCGGCACCGATGGCTCTTGCGGTTTCGTAGTATTCTGCCATGGGATGACCGCTGAGATACAGTCCGGTGATTTCTTTTTCCATGGCAAGAAGCTCTGCCGTGGGCATTTCAGCAACCGCCGGCAGGGTAAACTCATCCCGGGCTGCGGTATCGCCCGTCAGTTCAAAGAGACCCATCTGTCCCTCCAGATTTTTTCGTTTGTCGCCTTCCAGAATATCCAGCACAATATCGGCGCTTTGCAGCATCTGGCGCCGGTTGGCTCCGAGATTATCCAGAGCACCGCTTTTGATGAGACTTTCCAGCGCCCGGCGGTTCAGCTCTCTGCCGTATACCCTGCGGCAGAAATTATAAAAAGAGGTGTACGGTCCGTTTTCTTTTCGTTCTCTCAGTAAAATATCAATCATACCGTTGCCCAGATTCTTAATTGCCAACAGTCCGAAACGAATGTTGCCTTCTTCCACCGAAAAGGTTTTTTTGCTTTTGTTCACGCTGGGGGGGAATAAGGAAATATTCAACCGTGCACATTCGGCAATATAAGCAGGAACCTTTGCGGTACGGTCCAGCACGCTGGTCAGCAGAGCCGCCATATATTCCTTGGCGTAGTGGCACTTTAAATACGCCGTCTGGTAGGCAATGAGCGCATAGGCGGCGGCGTGGGATTTATTAAAGGCATAGGAGGCAAAGGAGGTCATTTCATTGAAAATAGCGGTGGCAACTCGTTCCTCCACACCGTTTTGCTGTGCGCCTTCAAGAAAGCTGATGCGTTCTTTTTCCATTACATCCTGCTTCTTCTTGGACATGGCACGGCGGACGATATCGGCACGGCCGTAGGAGTAGCCGGCCAGGGTGCGAAACACCTGCATGACCTGCTCCTGATACACGAGACAGCCATAGGTAACCTCCAGAATGGGCTTCAGCATTGGGGTGGCATAAGTAACCAACGCCGGGTTGTGACGGTTACGGATGTATTTCGGAATGGAAGCCATCGGTCCGGGGCGGAACAGGGAAATGACCGCAATCAGGTCCTCAAGACTGTCCGGGCGAAGCTCTGTAAGAACATTTCGCATGCCGGAGGACTCGTATTGAAACACACCTTCGGTGTGTCCCTCCGAAAGCATGGTAAACACAGCCTTGTCATCCAGAGGAATGTTGGTTGCCGAAAAGTCCGGCTCATATTTATGAATCATTTTTTCACAGTTATCAATAACCGTGAGGTTGCGCAGCCCCAGAAAATCCATTTTTAGCAGTCCGATTTCCTCAAGCAGTGTCATAGTATATTGCGTAACAATCGCTTCGTCGTTCAGCGCTAGAGGAACATAGGAGCTGACCTCATCACGGGTGATCACAACGCCGGCGGCGTGAGTGGAGGCATGACGGGGCATTCCTTCGATTTTCTTAGCCATATCAATGAGCTTGTGGATCTGAGGGTCGGCATCGTACCGTTCCCGAAGCTCCGGGGAGGTTGCCAGAGCGGCATCGATGGTGACATTCAGCTCCATGGGAATCATTTTGGCAACGGTGTCCACCACCTGATAGGGAATGGCTTGGGAGCGCCCCACATCCCGTATGGCTGCCCGGGCGGCCATGGTGCCGAAGGTAATGATCTGCGCCACATGGTCAGAGCCGTATTTTTCAATGACATAATCAATGACCTCCTGGCGGCGGATATAGCAGAAATCAATGTCAAAGTCCGGCATGCTGACACGTTCGGGGTTGAGGAACCGTTCAAAGAGCAGGTTGTATTTCATGGGGTCGATTCCTGTGATGCCGAGACAGTAAGCGGCAAGGCTGCCGGCACCGGAGCCTCTGCCCGGTCCCGTGGGGATCTTGTGGTTTTTTGCATAATTCACAAAGTCGCCCACAATCAGAAAATAATCCACATAGCCCATATCCCGGATGGTCTCCAGCTCGTAGGTCAGCCGTTCTATGGATTCGTCAGAAGGATCGTCGCCATACATTTTATGAAAGCCTTGGAGGCAAAGTGTTTTGAAATATTCATAGTGGTCTGTGTCGCCAATGTCGAAATGGGGAAGCTTTGTGACACCAAACTCAAAGGTTACATTACAGCGGTCGGCAATGACTTGGGTGTTGGTGATCGCCTCCGGATAGTTTCTGAACAGCGCCGTCATTTCTTCCTCGGTTTTCAGGTAAAACTCGTCAGTCTGGAATTCTAAGACATCATCATCCGCCACAGTCCGGTTGGTGCCGATTAAAATCAGGCATTTCTGCATTTCGCTGTCTTCCCGGGTCAGATAATGGGCGTCGTTGGTAGCGACCAGGGGAATGCCCGTCTCCTTAGACAAGCGGACAAGGACCGGGTTCAGCTTTTTTTGCTCTGCAATGCCGTGATCCTGCAGTTCCAGATAAAAATTCTGTTGTCCGAAGGTTTCCCTGTACCACAAAGCCAGGCGTTTTGCTTCCTCATAATCGTTTCGTAAGATGGCACGGGGAATTTCGCCCGCCAGACAGGCGGACAGTACAATCAGACCTTCGCTGTATTGTTCCAAAATCTCGTGGTCAACTCTCGGTTTTCGATAGAAGCCTTCGGTAAATGCCATGGAGACCAGCTTGCAGAGATTTTGATATCCCTTGTTGTTTTCACACAATAAGATCAGATGATAATAGCTTCCGTCAAGCTCGTTAATTTTGTCCGTCCGTCTCCGTGGGGCCACATAAACCTCACAGCCGATGATGGGTTTGATGCCCCGTTTTTTGGCTTCTTTATAAAACTCCACTGCGCCGAACATCACCCCGTGGTCGGTGATGGCAACGGCATTTTCCCCCTGCTCCCTGACGGCGTCAAGAAGCGGACCGATGCGGCATGCGCCGTCCAGCAGGCTGTATTGGCTGTGGAGATGTAGGTGGACAAAGCTCATGGTTCGTTGCTCCTTATTCCGCTTTGATTTCCTCTGCGATCGTAATCAGCTTTTGCAAGCGGTGATTGATGCCGGAGCGGCTGACGCCGACCATTTGGGCCAGCTCGCTTAAGGGGGCGTCTTCGTTTTCCAGACGGGCGTTTGCCACCGCTTTCAGCTCCGGCGAAAGGTTTTCGAGATGTCCGGTTTCTTGTAACAGTGTGATGGCGGCAAGCTGCTGTGCTGCTGCGTTCACGGTTTTGCCGATATTGGCGGTTTCACAATTGGTAATGCGGTTGGCCTTGTTACGAAAGGTTTTGAGGATCTTCACGTTCATGACCTCTAAGGAGCTGTTGGGTGCTTCCATCAGGGTTAAAATATCCTCAATATTCTCACTTTCCTTGATGTATATAATCGTAGAGCCTGTCCGCTCTGTGATTTTCGGATCAATTGAAAATTCCTTGAGAAGCAGACTGAAATCCCAGCTCAATTGTTCGTCGCTGATTTTAAATTCCAGATCGTACTCCTTTGACGGGTCGATTACAGTGCCGCAGCTGAAAAATGCACCCCGGACGAAGGATTGCTTACAGCTGCCGCATTCTAACAGCGAAAGATCAATTCCGGTTTTACGGAATAAACCGGTCAGAGCCTTTCTGTCTGCCTCCTTAGGTACGGTTACCACAATGGTTTTGCCCTCTTTTTTTAAGACTTCTGCATGGATTGAAAAAAGAAGGGATAAGAGCTTCATCAATCGAAGGGCGACATCCTCCAGGTCTGTGTGAAACAGGATGGAATGCGCATCAAAACGCTTACAAAACAACAAAAGGCCGTAAATCTCAGCGATTTTACAGCACCGGGATTTAGGCCAATAGGTTGTAAGCTCTTTTTTTACATTTTGAGAGAATGACATGGGTGGTTCCTTCCTAGCTTCGCTTGTCAATATCCCTGTGATTCACGGTGACCTTCAGGTTTTTATCGGACAAGTGCTTATACAACAGCTCAGTCAGGGTGACGGAACGATGCTTGCCACCGGTACAGCCGATGGCGATGACCAATTGGCTTTTCCCCTCGTTGATATACAGAGGGACAAGATAGTCGATCATATCGAACAGCCGGACGACAAAGCCTTCGGCCTGATTGAATTTTAAAACATAATTACGGACGGTTTCATCCAGACCTGTGAGCTTTTTCAGCTCATCCACATAGTAAGGGTTCG
>MKRK01000045.1:20463-23278 GCA_001896915.1 Clostridiales bacterium 43-6 | reverse complement strand
CGCCGTATTTGAAGCCGAAGGACATACAGTGAATGGACAGGCTGGAGGATGCATCTCCCAAAAACAGGTTGGAGATACGCTCTTTGAGCTGTGCCGGAGTGATGAGCGAGGTGTCAATGATATAATCCGCTTTGCCCCGGATGGGAAGCAGCAGCTCCCGCTCTTTTTGCACAGCAAGGTCAACAGAGCTTTCTGCGCTGTCAATCAATGGGTGTTTTCTTCGGGTTTCTTTATAACGCTTGATGAGAATATCGTCATTGGCTTCCAGAAACAATATTTTATAGGGATAGTTGTGCCGTTTCAGGCTGTCGAGTGCGTCAAAAATACCGTCAAAAAAATCACCGCCACGGACATCGGTCACGATTGCCACTTTGGGGTAATTTTCTCCCGATTGCATGCAGATATCGGTGAATTTTCGGATCAGGGAAGGGGGCATATTGTCAACACAATAAAACCCGATGTCCTCCAGGGCGTCGATGGCTCTTGATTTACCCGCACCGGAAAAACCGGTTACAATAATGAGTTCCATAAAAAGATCCATTCTCCGGCGACTGAAATGGTTTTGCATAAAAGCCATCCGGTCGCCGGAAAATGGCTTTTACTTTCTCCCTAACCAACGATTTTGATTTCGGGTTCCAGTTGTATATTGGTACGAAGAAACACCTCGTTTTTGATGTGTTCCATCAGCCGTTTTACATCGGATGCCGTGGCTCCGCCGGCATTGCCCACAAAGCCTGCAAGTTTGGGGCTGACCTGCGCGCCGCCGATTTGGTGACCCTTCAATCCGCATTCTTCAATCAACGTGCCGGCAAAATGACCGGGGGGGCGTTTGAAGGTGCTGCCGGCGCTGGGCTGTTCGATGGGCTGCTTTTCCTTGCGCAGAGACATGTAGCGGTCCATCTTTTCCCGGATTTCGGCTTTTTCGCCCGGCATCAGCTTAACGGTCAGGGAGGTAATGATTTTGTCGCTGTCGCTGTAGACACTGTGGCGGTAATGGAGGTCGAGCTCATCATCGGCAAAGCTTCCTTCTGTGCCATCTTTGCAGAGATGGGTGCAGGAAACCAGCACATCCTTCATTTCTCCGCCATAAGCACCCGCGTTCATATAGGCTGCGCCACCTGCCGTGCCGGGAATGCCCCAGGCAAATTCAAGACCGGACAGGCTGTTTTCCAGTGCATACATGCACAATGCCGAAAGCTTGATGCCTGCACCGCAGGTGATGGTGAAAGCGTCCCGGAGTCCGATGGCGGAAAGACCGCCGCTGATGCTGATGACAGCGCCCCGAAAGCCGCTGTCTGAAACAAGGAGGTTCGAGCCGTTGCCGAGGATGAAGGTAGGGATATCCCAACGCTGGCAAGCCTCCAAAAGACTGGTCAGTGTGGTTTTGGAGGAAGGAATGATGAAAATGTCTGCAGGCCCGCCGATTTTGAATGTAGTATGATCACACATGGGCTCGTTTTCAAAATAAACACATCCCAGTTGTTTTGCGTATCCTTTCAATTGGTCAAGCTGTGACACCGATCAAATCATTCCCTTCTCTTTTTATGCGTGCAGCCTGTATAACATCGCTGCGCCGATGATGCCCGCATCGGAACCGAGCAGCGCTTTGCATAGTTCGGTTTGCTTTTTTGCATATTTGCTGTAGCGTTCTTTTTCTACATATTCACGCAGGGGAGCGAGCAAGTATTCGCCTTCGTTGCCGATTCCGCCTCCGATGCAGACAAAATCAGGCTGAAAGGTGTTGATGATATCTACCAGTCCGCAGCCGACATACTCGATGTATCGGTCAACCACTTCCTTGCCGGCACGGTCGCCCTGTCGCATGGCGTCAAAAGCGATTCTGCCGTTCACACCATTGATTTCGCCTCCGGCAAGCTCCCACATTATGCTGTCTTTGGTTTCTTCCATTTTTTCTTTTGTTTGACGGATCAGTGCTGTTGCGGAGGCGTAGCTTTCATAACAGCCTTTTCTGCCGCAGCTGCAGGGGACACCGCCGATGCTGATGACGGAATGACCCAGCTCTGCACCGCAATAATTGGAGCCGCTGTAGATTTTGCCGTTTATGATGATTCCGCCGCCCACGCCTGTTCCCAGTGTGATGGCGATAAAGTTCTTTGAGCCTTTTCCCGCCCCGGCCAGCTGTTCGCCGTAAGCGGCTGCGTTTGCGTCGTTTTCCATGTAGCACCGGATGCCCAGTCTGTCTTCAATGAGCTGTACCATGGGGACATTGTTGAACTTTAAGTTATTGGAAAATTCAATGATGCCGGTTTCCTGATTGAAGGAGCCGGGGGTGCCCACACCGACGCTTTTTACCTTTGCTATATCAATACCCGCGTCTTCACATGCCATTCTCACGGTTTTCGCCATATCGTCTGCAATGCTTTCCGCACTGCGGGGCATGTTGGTTTTCAGCTTACCCCGGCCTAAAATTTCATAGTTATCGTTTACGATAGCGGTTGCAATGTTCGTGCCGCCCAAATCGATGCCTGCATAATACATAGTATTGTAACTCCTTATTCTCTTATATTCAAAAATCCTATAACATATCCCATTCGGATTTGATTTCTGTTTTGGTTTCCCCGGTGAAAACACCGAGACGCTGTAACAATTCCTGGCCTGCATTATAACCCATCTTTTTCTGTCGGTTGTTCATGGCTGCAACTTCAAGAATGATGGCCAGGTTACGACCGGGCTTGACAGGAATGGTGGTGGAGGGGATATTCAGCCCGAGAATGGTGGTGTATTCATTGTCGATGCCCATACGGTCATAGACCTTGTTGCTGTCCCATTGCTCCAGATTGACAATGAGGTCGAT
>MKRK01000045.1:18734-20452 GCA_001896915.1 Clostridiales bacterium 43-6 | reverse complement strand
TAAAATGACGGATGTTTTCCGGGGCGGAGCCCACCAGCGTTTTGTTGCTGACCCGCCGGATTTCCACGGCGTCGTCGGCAATGAGACGGTGACCCCGTTTGATCAGGTCAATGGCGGTTTCGCTTTTACCGATGCCGCTTTCACCCAGCAGCAAAATACCTTCGCCGTAAACCTCAACCAAAACACCGTGCCGTGTAATTCTGGGTGCCAGCTCGATGTTTAGGAGGGAAACCAGAGAGGACATGAAGGTAGAGGTAGGGTCAGGAGTGCGAAGCAGGGGGACGGAAAATTCCTTGGCGGCAGAGAGCATTCTTTCGGAGCCTTCGATGCCCCGGGTGATGATGACCGCCGGCGGTTTTTGGGAAAACAGGTTGTCAATCCGCTGTTTCTGCTCGTCTTTACTGAATTGTTCAATGAAGCTGTTTTCGCTCAGACCGATCAATTGGATACGGTTATTGTCAAAAAACTCAAAAAAACCGCCCAGCTGCAAACCGGGACGGTTTACATCAACACTGCTGATTAATATTTCCTCCGGCTCTTTTGGCATATAAACGGATTCCAGAGACATCTCCTTCATGATTTTTGAAAAAGGCACCGTAAAATTCTTTGTCATTGTTGTTGCCATTCCTTTCTCGCATGGAAGCGAGGAGTTCCCGGTTTTCTGCCGTTCGGTTCCCATGCGGTAATTTAGAAGAAGATGGAACAATACGAACATACGCAGCAAACGTGTATGTTCGTATTATATAACAAAATCATTTATTTTTAAAGTGTTTTTTCCGAATATTAATCCGGTGCCGGACGGAGGTTTTGGGTTATGCCCACCACATTTCGGCAGCATCCTCAAAGATCATGACCTTTTGCAGAAAAGCAATCGCTTTTTCAAGCCCTTCCTTGACAGACATCAGTCCGTCCTCATGCTCAATGCTGACAGCACCCTCATAGCCCGTAGCCGCCAGTGCGCTCATCATATCCTTCCAGACGGTTTCATCGCTGCCGTAACCCACAGTGCGGAACACCCAGGAGCGGTCCAGAATATTGCCGTAATGACCCGTGTCCAGAACGCCCTTTTTGGCGGTGTTGAAGTGGTCGATACGGGTGTCCTTGGCATGGAAATGATAAATGGCGCCGGCCAGCTCCTTGATGCACTCGGTGGGGTTCATGCCCTGCCAGAACAAATGGCTGGGGTCAAAGTTTGCCCCGATACTGTCGCCCACGGCTTCCCGAAGCTTCAGGAGAGAGGTGGTGTTATACACGCAGAAGCCCGGGTGCATTTCAAAGGCGATTTTGGTTACGTTATGGGCTTTGCAGAATTCTGCGGTTTTCTTCCAGTAAGGAATCAATACCTCATCCCACTGCCACTGTAAAACCTTGCCGAAATCCTCCGGCCAGGAGCAGGTGACCCAGTTGGGATATTTGGATCCCTCGCTGTCGCCGGGGCAGCCCGAAAAGGTGATGACAGTGTCGACACCGAGCTTTTCCGCCACCAAAACAGCGTTTAGAAATTCGTTGTGGAATTTCTCTGCGATGTCTTTTTGAGGATGGACGGGGTTGCCGTGACAGCTGATGGCTGAAATGGTCATGTTGTATTGTGCCAAAAGCGCCTTAATGGCACTGACCTCGCTGTCGTCAGACAGGATTTTGGCAACATTGAGATGACCCGCACCGGGATAGCCCCCGGCACCGAGCTCTACGGTCTGCACACCCAGACTGCTTAAATA
>MKRK01000045.1:15916-18666 GCA_001896915.1 Clostridiales bacterium 43-6 | reverse complement strand
CCTTTACCAGCATAAGCTGGGTTTCTTCGGAGAATTTGTTCGGCTCCTGCTCCACAATGAAATGTTCGGCGCCCAGCATTTTGGCGACAGAGACGATTTCGGGGAAGTTTAAAACACCCTTACCGATGGTGGTGTTATATTTTTCCTCGCCCTGATAGCCCAGCTCTTTTAAATGGATCAGGGGTGCTCTGCCGGCATATTTGCGTATGGTTTCGATGGCATCTGCACCGGCAAAGGAGACCCAGTAGACATCGATTTCAGCGAGAACCAGCTCGGAGCAGTTTTGAAACAGGATGTCAAAGAGATATTCATCCTCGTCCTTTTTGAATTCAAAGTCGTGGTTGTGGTAACCAAAGCTGATCCCGGCTTTTGCACAGGTTTCGGCTATCCCGTTGAGACGGGCAGCCAGGTCAATGGCTTCTTGTCTGGTTTGCATATAGTGCATGGGGCAGATGATATAGTCATACCCCAAGGTTTTGGCATATTCCAGTTCTTCCTCGAGATTTTCCTCCAGCCGTTTCAGGGAGACGTGGGAGGAGACGGATTTCAGTCCGATTTCATCCATATAAGTCTTTAATTCCTGAGGCGAAAGCCCCCAATAACCGGCGTATTCCACGGCGGCGTAGCCCATTTCGGCAACTTTTTTCAGGGTTCCCTTGAAATCATCTTCACAGTCCTTGTGAAGGGAATACAATTGTAAGCTGATATTTTCCATGTTACTATCCCGTTTCTCCGACAGAAAGTATTGTACTGATTCTCAGGTGTTTCTGATGGAAATCAGTGCTGCCGCCATTCGGTGCCGGACGAATGACATTGTATTTATTCAAAATAAACGGCTTTTCCGGTTTTGTTGGATTCATAAATCGCTTCTAGAATCTCGGTGACGACCAAGGCCTGCTCGGGCAGAACCACCGGGTCGGTATCGTTGAGAACACAGTCAATCCACTGGCTGCATTCTACGTCTGCGGATGGTTTTTTGTTAGATGCTGAGAAGAAAGCAACGCCCTTGCCGGACAGGTTGGGTTTTACGGTGGTCAGAGTGCCCATGTCGGATTTGTTGATGCGCAGCTCGTCTCTCATGTCGGCGCCTGCCTTTGTGCCGCAGAGAGTGGTGATAGCCTCGCCCTCTTCAAGGGTGTTCAGTGCCCAGCTGGACTCTAGGAAAATCGTCGCGCCGTCCTCCATGGTAATGTAGCCGAAGGCGGAATCCTCTACCGTGAAATTATCTGTGTCCCAGTCGCCCCAGGCGTTTCCGGTTTCCTTTTGCTTGCCCAGCTTTTTAAAGGCAGTGCCCATTACGGCTTTGGGCTTATAGTTGTTCATCATCCAAAGGGTGATGTCCAGCGCGTGGGTTCCGATGTCGATGAGAGAACCGCCGCCCTGTTCATATTCGTTGCAGAACACGCCCCAGGTGGGAACGGCACGTCTGCGAATGGCATGTGCCTTTGCAAAATAGATTTCGCCCAGATCGCCTCGGTCCACCAGCTTTTTGAGATAGATGGAATCGGGACGGAACCGGTTTTGGTAGCCGATGGTCAGCTTTTTGCCCGTTTTCTTTGCGGCCTCCACCATTGCTCTGGCATCTGCCGCTGTTTTTGCCATGGGCTTTTCGCACATGACATGCTTGCCTGCATACAGGGAGTCAACGGTGATGGGACCATGCATACGGTTCGGGGTCAGCACATGAACCACATCGATGGTTTCGTCTGCCAGCAGTTCTTTATAATCCGTATAAACCTTTGCGTCAGGAGTGCCGAACTCCTTGGCGGCTTCTTCGGCTTTTTCGGGGATGATGTCGCAGAAGGCGACCATTTCAACACGGGCCGATTCTTTTTTCAGTGCGGGCATGTGCTTTCCTTTGGCGATGCCGCCACAGCCGATGATACCGATTTTTAATTTTTGATCCATTTCTAAAAATCCTTCCTTCTATCTGAATTTATTATTTTACTGTTCCAGCGGTTGGGGGTTCGGACAATCGAGTTTTTCTATTTTTTCCGTGGGGGATACAAAATGGACGGCATTGTGAATGATTTTCCGGATGAATTCGTTGTGATAAGTGGGGAAGCTTTCGTGACCGGGTTGAAAATAGAAAATCTTGCCCCGGTTGCGTGTGAAGGTGACACCGCTTCGGAACACCTCGCCACCCTTGAACCAGCCCAAAAAGATAATGTCGTCCGGTTTGGGAATGTCAAAAAATTCACCGTACATTTCTTCTCTTTCCAGCTCGAAATGAGCGGGAATCCCTTTGGCGATGGGGTGGGACGGGTTGCAGCACCAAATCCGCTCACGGTCATTGTCTCGCCATAGCAGGGTGCAGCTGGTGCCCAAAAGAAGCTTAAACGGCTTGGCAAGATGACCGGAATGCAAAACAATCAGCCCCATGCCCTTCAAAACAGCCTCCTGCACCCGTTGTGCCACTTCGTCGCTGACCTTGTCATGGGCACTGTGGCCCCACCAGATCAAAACATCGGTATTGTCTATAACTTCTTTGGGCAGCCCGTGTTCTTCCATATCCAATGTGGCGGTGGTAATGCTCAGCTTTTCGTCTGTTCCCAGAAAGCGTGCAAGCTCACCGTGAATGCCGTCGGGATAGATTTCTGCGATATCCTTATGCTCTTTTTCATGGATAAATTCGTTCCATATGGTAACGTTAAGCATTTTCATCCTCCAAAGATAAAAGTGTTTACTAATTTGCTGAAAGCAATTATAATATTAAAGGAACTGTACTGAAATGTATACAACTATAGTAT
>MKRK01000045.1:14560-15899 GCA_001896915.1 Clostridiales bacterium 43-6 | reverse complement strand
TATTTTTCACTGGATAAAAACGGACTGAGCCTGATCAATTATATGAAGCATGAATTATCCTATCCGAGAAAAATGTTTGGTCCCCACAGGCATAATTATCTCGAGATTTCCTGTGTGACCAGAGGCACGTCGCAATACAGCGTCAACGACGAAACCTATGACATTGAACCCAATGATGTGTTTGTATTTAACAATCAGGACATGCATTATATTAAGATAAAACCCGGCGAGGAGCTTACCAATGTGGTGATCCACTTTGAACCGGAATTTATCTGGAACAATCTTGCCAAGGGACTGGATTATAACTTCTTAAAAATATTTTTTGAACGTAACGAGAAATTTTCAAACCGCCTGGATCGGAACAACCCCGCAACCGGACGAATTTTCAATCTTATTTTAGACATCGGCGAGGAGTTTAAAAACCAGGCGCCTGCTTATGACCTGATGATTAAAATCAAGCTGCAAAGCATTTTTGTGGAAATCATACGCAGCTATGATTATATTGACAACAAAGAAAACGATAAGCTCAACCAGAAGGATCGGGACGCCTTTCGGGCGGTGTTCCACTATATTGAGGAGAACATTGAAAAGGACATCAAGCTGCAGGATTTGTCCGCTGTTGCCATGATGAGCCAGTCCTATTTTTCGGCATTATTCAAAAAATACAACGGCATCACCCCCATCGATTATATCATACAGAAGCGGGTACAGCTGTCCATTGAATACATCAAATCCACTGATAAAAGCATGACCGAAATCGCTACCATCTGCGGCTTTAACAACAGCACGAACTTTATCAAATGCTTTAAGAAGACCACGGGCAGAACTCCGTCGGATTACAGAAAAAAGGACAATGGTTATGAATACAGAGTACATTCACACTAAAATACCCAACGAGGACGATAGCGGTCAAATCCCCTCGGTAACCCCTTACCTGCTGGAAGGCACACAGAATCCCTGCGTGATTGTCTGCCCCGGAGGCGGGTATTGTCATTTGGCAGATCACGAAAGCGGGAACATTGCGCGGTGGCTGAATTCCATCGGATTTTCAGCCTTTGTGCTGACCTACAGAGTCGCCCCCAGCTTGTATCCCTCCCAGCTGTTTGACGGGCAAAGAGCGGTTCAATACGTCCGGGCGCATCACGAACGCTTCGGGATTGATAAAAACAGGGTTTTGATGCTGGGCTCCTCGGCAGGGGGGCATCTGGTCGCAATGGTGTCGGCCTATACCGTGGAGGGTGACCCGGACAGTAATGATATCGTAAGCCGGGAACACTCCCGCCCGGACGGGGCGATTTTATGCTATCCGGTCATCTCTATGACAGAAAACTGTCATATG
>MKRK01000045.1:5308-14506 GCA_001896915.1 Clostridiales bacterium 43-6 | reverse complement strand
CCATGGAGGATGAAACGGTACCCGTATATAACACGCTGGCTATGGTCATGGCATATGAAAAACAGGGTCTGTCGGCGTCCTGCCACATCTACCCCCGCGGCAAACACGGGCTGGGACTGGCAAGGGATGTTTCCTATACAAAACACTGGACAGCGGAATGTGAATGCTGGCTTTCGGAAATGGGATTTAAAAAGGAGAAACAGGTTTGACAAATAAGTATATTGCACTGAAAAAAGAAATCATCAAAAAAGAATTCGGACGCATGAATGAAATGCAGTTTGACGCAGTGGTTCACACAGAGGGACCGCTGCTTATTTTGGCGGGAGCAGGTAGCGGAAAAACCACCGTGCTGGTCAACCGTATTGCAAATCTGATCAAGTTCGGCAATGCCTATCACAGCACCACGAATGTTTCGGTCAACGAAGACGATGTGGCATATTTGCAAAGTATCCTTGACAACAACCAAAAAGCCGATGAAACAGCGGCACGGCTCATTGCGGACAACCCGGCAAAGCCCTGGGAAATCCTCGCCATTACCTTTACCAACAAGGCGGCAGGCGAGCTGAAGGAACGGCTGGGGGCCATGCTGGGGGCAAGAGCCTATTCCATCTGGGCCAGCACCTTTCATGCCAGCTGTGCCAAAATTCTGAGAATGCACGGCGACCGTCTGGGATATACAAACCGGTTCACCATTTATGACACCGACGATACCAAGCGGTTGATGAAGCAGTGTCAAAAAGCCTTGGGCATCGACGACAAGCTGTTGCCCCACAGAGGGATTCTGAACGAAATCAGCCGTTGTAAGGACAAGCTCGTTACGCCGGAGGAATACAAAAAAGAGGCGGCTCAAGATTATCGCAAAAAGCAGATCGCAGACGCTTATGTACAGTACCAAAGAGAGCTGAAAAAGGCGGATGCCATGGATTTTGACGATTTGCTGAACAATACTGTCAGGCTCTTTGAGGAGAACCCCGATGTTTTGGACCATTATCAGCGGAAATTCCGTTATATCATGATTGATGAGTATCAGGACACCAACCATGCCCAGTATATGTTTGTCAAGCTGCTTGCCAAAAAGCACCGCAATATCTGCGTGGTGGGTGACGACGACCAGAGTATTTACCGGTTCCGGGGTGCGACCATCGAAAACATACTGAGCTTTGAAAAAGAATATCCCGACAGTAAGGTCATCCGCCTGGAACAAAACTACCGCTCCACCAGCATGATTTTGAATTCTGCCAACTGTGTCATTGAAAACAACAAAGGCAGAAAGGGCAAAAAGCTGTGGACGGACAACGGCGACGGCTGCCCCGTCAAGCTCCATACCTCCATGAACGAAGATGATGAATCCCGCTTTATTGCCGATAAAATTCTTGACGACATCAAAGCGGGAAAAAAATACAGCGACCACGGGGTATTGTATCGCACCAATGCCCAGTCCCGAAGCCTGGAAAACACCTTTGCCCGTTCGGGCATTCCTTACCGGGTCATCGGGGGCTTCCGTTTCTTTGACCGTAAGGAGGTCAAGGATGTAATGGCATATTTGCAGGTGATCAACAATCCCGAAGATTCCCTGCGGCTTCGCAGAGTCATCAACGAGCCGAAACGGGGCATCGGGGACACCACCATCGAAAACGCCATGGAAATCGCAGCCGGTTTGGGTGTTTCCCTTTATGAAGTGTTCAAAACCTCGGATCAATACGAAAAGCTGAAACGTGCCGCAGGAAGGCTGCTGCAGTTTACAGCCGTCATGGATGAATTGATTGAAAAAGCCAAGGAGGTTTCCATCCATGAGCTGCTGGAGCTGACCTTAGATAAAAGCGGATATATGCGTGCTTTGGTGGCGGAAGGGGACGAGGCAGAAGATCGGATCAACAACGTAAACGAGCTTGCAACCAGCATTTTAAACTACGAAAAAGAAAATGAAGAGCCTACTCTCTCCGGATTTTTAGAGGAAATTACATTGGTCACCGACCTTGACAATCTGGATCAGAACGACGACAGGGTGGTGATGATGACGCTTCATTCCGCCAAGGGTCTTGAGTTTCCGGTGGTGTTCATCGCTGGGATGGAGGAAGGGATTTTCCCCGGTATGCAGTCTATTTATGGAGGGCAGGAGGAGATCGAGGAGGAAAGACGGCTTGCCTATGTGGGTATCACTCGTGCCAAGGAGGAACTGCTCATTACCCATGCAGAGGCAAGGACACTGTTCGGAAAGTTCACACAAAACAAGCTGTCCCGCTTTGTTTCGGAAATTCCCGGTGACTATGTCAGCCTGTCCACCTCCGGCTTTTTGAACAAACGGGTACATAACAACGCCGCTCCCCAGCCGGTGTATCAGAGACCTAAAATTGAGGTTTCCAAGGCGACAGCAGAGGTATATCGCCCCGGCGAGCGGGTCAGCCACAAAACCTTCGGCAGCGGTATGATCATTTCTTCCACCTCCATGGGCAACGACAGCCTGCTGGAAATCGCCTTTGACGGTGCCGGCACCAAAAAAATCATGGCGAATTTTGCCCGACTTACCAGGGAATGATAAAGAAAACGATATGGCGGTGATACCATGCATGTTTTGGCGGCACAGATTACATTATTTGCTCCTTTTGTGCATTCCTTAAAAGAAAAACGCATGATTTTGCGAAGCATGGAGGACAGGGTGAAGCATAAATTCAATGTTTCCGTCGCCGAGGTGGGGAAGCAGGACACCCACCAGATTATTGTTTTGGGCATTGCCTGTGTCTCCGAAACTGCCGCACAGACCGAAACGGTCATCAGCGAGGTGATCCGGTTTATCGAAGGACATACCGACGCGGATATTACCGATATTGCTTATTGTGAGATTTAAGGTTATGATGAATAAGAAAATAAATTTTGTTGTTCTGATAATTGTTGTTTTGATAACGGCAGGTATTCTCGTTTTTAAACTTGGCAATAATATTGCAAAACATCAATCAACTGAAAGTACTTTAAGCGCAACAATACCAGTTGCATCACTGAATAATAATTTAAAAACCAAAGAAATTATTATTAATGATAAGTTAATTCAGCTGAAATACAAAGATACGTATATCCGAGCGCAAAATAATGCATCTGATATATATATAGATGAAGAAAAAAATGAATATTATTATAATCATGCTAACCAGCAATTAGAGTCCTTTATACTATTGCCCACTAAGCCAAGTGCAGATAGGATAGAATTGAACAAAGTCCTGCTGAAAGAAAAAGCTAAGTCGTTTATAGAAAATTATATTGATTTATCTGTGTTTAGTATAATTCAAGAAGAATCCGATACGCATTATAAATTTGTAAAGCCGATGTTTGGGCAACCGACAGATGTGTTTGCAGAAGTAGGGTTGACAACATATGGAGATGTGTGTAGTTATCATGCTCCAATGATTAATTAAGGAAAATGAGTAGTAATGTGTTATAAGCCCTAAAAATGGTAAAAGCAAAATGAATATACAAAAAATCATGCTTGACATTTGAACACCAATAGTATATACTTATGGTGTTCAAATGTAGGAGGTGAATATTTGACGAACAAAAAAATGGGTCGTCCTACTGATAATCCGAAACCATACCGTGTAAATGTACGCTTAGATGTTGAGAGCAAAGAAATACTGGACGCTTACACAGAGCAAGAAAACATTACAGCGATGGAAGCGGTACGGCGAAGCATTAAAAAGTTGCAAGATGACCTAAAAAAATGAATGGAAGCGGTTTTTCCCTGATAAGAAACCAACCGCCTCCAACACCGCCAACTGCACGAAGGCAATCGACATAAATATATTATCATATGTTACTGTGACTTTCAAGTGCCGGGCGGATTTTTAAACAGAGTCAATTACGATCGGTTGAAAGAAAAGATTTCTAACCGTAATTGTCTTTATGAAAGGATGGTCAACAATATGGAAACAATTGAACGGGAAGAAAATGTAATCCGGAATATTTACGAGGGCAACATTGATTTTGCCAACCGTACTTTTGAAAAAGGGTCAGAGTATGCAGAGAATATCCATGAATTCTGCCGATTGGAAGAAGAAGTGTATCAACTGCTGGGGGAACACAACAAGGCGAAAGCCGAGGAACTGATTTCCAGTATTCTAAGCCTTGAATCCCTCGTGGAATGCGACAGCTTTGCCGAAGGCTTTAAAATGGGTACCCGGATGTTAATGGCGGCTCTGTATGATGTGAATGCAAAAAGTATTTATAAAAAGTAAATACAAAACGGGGCTGACAGTTCAGCCCCGTTTTTGTGCTACGCTATTGTAACAAATATTGACATCCAATTTGCCGTTGGGTATAATCGTATTATAAATAATAGGTCAGTAATATAGGAACATAAAAATACGAAAACAAAGGCGTGTACCTGAATGCAGCTGATTTTATATGTTGAAAATAGAAAAAAAGCACTGCGCAACCGATAGTTGCCGGTTTTCAAAGCAGATTTGGTGGCGCAACCAATACAAAAAGGGTATGATTGTGGTATTATGCCAAGGAGGAAATAAGCATTTATGAATATAGAAACTGCAAATCGTTTTATCGCTTTACGAAAGAAAAACGGATACTCTCAGGAAGAACTGGCAGAAAAAATCGGAATCAGCCGCCAGGCTGTATCAAAGTGGGAACGGGGTGAGTCTTCCCCCGATACCGATAATCTGATTGCCCTTTCACAGCTGTATCAGATTTCCTTGGATGAATTGCTCTATGCCCAAGAAACAGAGGAGCAGCCGGAAACAGAAATAGCGGATACATCAACTGATTTTGATGAAACCAACTACAGAAATGTGATTTTTCAGTTTCAAAGAAACCGTCTTCAAAAAACAGCCTTGCTATTCTCTGTCGAATTTAATATTGACAACGAAAAAACCATCCGAGTTGCGCCCGATTCGTCTGCCCAGGAAAAACTCCCGGTGGGGGTACATACCATTCGTGCATCCATACCCTTTCAGGGAAACGAAAGCTATGTGGTAACCACGCAAGTTGACATAAAACCTGATGCAGAATATGAAATGACATACTCGATATCAAGTGTTTCATCAGCCGGAATGATTTCTGTCAACGAAACATCGGCAGATATTTCATCTCCGAAAAAAAGAGCAACCACTATGACATCAGGGCGTAAAAATCATATGGTTCTGTTTTTAATTATTTTTATCGCTGTTATGATGCTTGCCGTTACTGCTCCTTATCTGTCTAACAAAATAAGTTTTCTATGGGGATCGGAGAAAGAAACAGTTGTCACGGCACTAAACACACCGGGTGTGAATGCGGGAATGAAAATAACCGCGACTAAAATAGAAATCATTAAGCCTGCCTATTCGGGAAATGAGGAATCCGCTGTTGCCATTTATTTTAAAGCGGAAAATGTTTCAAAAGAAGAACTATATTTGTACAATGGTGATAGCTTGACTTATATTGATAACAAAATGGCAGAGGGTATATCGGGGGACCACGAATTGGCATTTGGAAAGCTGGCATCGGGAAAACGTGTAGAAGGTTATGTGTATTATTCTATCCCAAAGGATGCGAAGAAAATCGAGATAAAATTCGAAGTGGAGCATGAAAAGCTTATTGCGTTCTCATTGGAGATACCTTCTGACAGGATAACCGGAAGTGAAGCTCAGACGGGAATAAAAACCGCAGGTACGACTGTGAAAAGTACAGAAGTCAAAACAGGGAAGGATGTCGTGGTAACGGCGCTGAACACATCGGGTGTGAATGCAGGAATCAAAATAACCGCTACCAAAATAAAAATCGTAAAGCCTGTATACTCTCAAAAATCAGCGGTTGCGGTTTATATCGAGGTGGAAAACCAAACACAGGAAAATTTATTTGTCACCTTGCCGTCGGCTTATGTGGACGGAAAGACAGCAGAATTCACCGTATATGGTGAGGATAACTTCATCATTGGGTTCATGGATCCCGGAAAGCGTGCGACAGGCTATCTGTATCATTACATCCCGGACAATGCGAAAAAAATTGAAATGAAGTTTGATGTGGGCTTGAGCAGGGGCTTAAGTAAAACTTATATTACTTTTTCCCTCAATATACCGCCCCAATAAGCTGCACAAAATAAGCCTGCAATAGTTGTCTCCTTGGTTGAAAAAGGGATATCATCCAGAAGGATGATCGATGCCTGCTGATTCGGGTGTTTCCTTATCTGCTTTTGTGGTTGATATTTTAAGGCTTCGTTGAGTTGCGGTCTGACCCATCGGGATTTCCCGGTGGGTTTTGTTTTATTGTCTTTTCGGTTTTTTTACATATGAAGCAATCAGATAAACCAAGTAAGGAGCGACAACGATACTGACAAACTGAACGGCAATAGTAGCCTTGTAATGATCAATGCCAAAGAAATCCTCATGGCTCGAATAGAACAAAAAAACTCCGTATAGAAGGACTGCAATGGCCAGGATGTGATAAAAAATCTTCTTATAAACAGACAGAATTAAAAAGACGGCAGCCAACAGAAACCCGGATAAGATCTGGATATGGTTGATAGCCGTATTCATTCCACCCATAAATGCACTCTCCAAGATAAACGAAAACATGCTATGTAAGGCAAACAGCAGTAAGAGCGAGGATGAGATGATCAGACAGATATTTTTCAGCTTGGTTTCAGAATTCATATTACTTCCTCCTGCAATAGCCGGCCAATTCAACAAGCTTTTGACCGTCCTCTGTTAACAGCCAGTCTCTTAGCCTTCTGGCATCAGAGCCGGCCGGTTCGTCTTTTCGTATCACGGCATAATAATTCGTGGTAAACGGGTAAGCTCCGGACAATAAATTCTTGTTTCCCGGCGTAATGCCGTTGATCTGGAGGACCTTGATGTTATCGTTTTTGTATAGATTGTTGATATAATAATAATAGGTGTAGCCGATGGCAGCTGATTCGTTTTTGTATTCCGCAACGGAGTCGATCAGCATTCCCATGCCTGTTTTGATCATTGTTTTGATGGGCGGTGTCATGGGCTTGTCCTTCATCACTAGTTGTTCCATTGCTGTCTGGCTGCCTGAATTGGGTTCTCTCTGATATGCCTTGATGGCTTGGTCTTTTCCGCCCACCTGATTCCAGTTGGTGATTTCCCCTGTATAAATTTTTTGGACCTGTTCCACCGTGAGGCTATTTACGGGATTGGATTTGTGTGTGATAAAAACGAATCCGTCCTTGGCTATGGGAGTCACATCCATGGAAACATTCGCTTCCTTTGCAATCTGCAGCTCTTCTGCAGAGGGCTCGGTGACAAAAATTAAGCCGACCGGAATGCTGCCGGCATAACCACCGGCTTGCTTGTGGATCAAATTCAGATAGGCGTCGTGGGTGGTGCTGTGGTATACCTTTTGAATGACAGCTTCATCGTCATAGTCATAAAACTGCCGATAAAGCTCTGCTGTAATGGGGATTGTAGCCGTTGACCCGTCCAGAATATCAAAATTGATGTCCTTGATGGGGGCTTGTTCATAAAGCTTTTTCCAGCCGCTCGGTCGCTTCAGCATCACATTGACATTTGCGTTTACTTGATCCGCCGGCAGCGTGTTTGCCTGCTTGATCAGCTGTGTTACATTGGAGGTAAGCATTCCGACACATGCAAGGATACAGATTGAGCACAGAATTATAATTGCTTTCTTCATTTTCACACCATCCTTTCCCTGTATTTTACTATGGAATAAAATATAGTGCAAGCAGAATGTAAATAATTTGACAAAAAATGCGGAATGTACTATACTGTTTAGTAAAAATCAAGGGAATGGGTGTGTCAGTTTGTCTTGGGTAGAAAATGCGCTTGCGGAAATGACGATTGAAGAAAAGGTGGGGCAGACCTTTATGGTTGCCTATTTTGTCTGTGACGACGATGTGATCGATGGAATCAAGAAGGATATGGATACTTATCATTTGGGCGGTATTTTTCATTTTGTGGGTCAACACAATGCCATTGCGGATTATATCAATCAGATTCAAAACCATGCAAAAATCCCGTTGTTGATTGGCGCAGATTATGAAATCGGCACCGGCTGGACGGTGGATGACGGGTTTCGGTTCCCCCGTCCGATGGCAAGAGGGGCGGCAGGAAGGCCGGAGCTGGAATATGAAATCGGAAAGCAGACGGCGCAGCAGGGCCGTTCCATCGGTGCGACGGTTACCTTCAGCCCCGTTATCGATTTGAACACCAATCACCTCAACCCGGACGTGAACGTGAGAGCATACGGCGAGGATATCGGGACAGTGACGGAGTTTGCACTGCCCTATATCAAAGGACTGCAGGAAAACGGAATGCTGGCAACGGTGAAGCACTTCCCGGGCAACGGTTCTACAGATATGGATCAGCATATCTGCCCGGCGGTGATTTCTCTGACCAGGGAAGAACTCAATCAAACCTGCCTTTCGGTTTATAAAAAGACCTTTGAGGCGGGTGCGGCGGCGGTTATGGTCGCCCATCTTGAGGTACCCGCACTGACCACAGAACTGAACCCGGTTACAGGCAGACCGGTTCCTGCGTCTTTGTCTAAGGAAGTAATCACGGATTTATTAAAAGGTGAGATGGGCTTTGACGGGCTTGTGATCTCCGACGCGTTGAACATGGGCGGCGTGACAAGCCAGTATACCAGAGGGGATATTGCGGTTAAGGCCATCCAAGCAGGCATTGATATGCTGCTGGCATTTAACCCCGATGATTTTTTTGTGGAATACAATGCGGTGCTGGCTGCTGCGAAATCCGGTGAAATTTCCATGGACAGGCTTGACGATGCGGTCAGAAGCGTATTGAAGGCGAAGACCAAGCTTTCGTTGCACGAAACAAAGGGACTTGCGTATCCTGAAGAGCTGCGGGATGAATATTATGGCAGTCCGTTGTCGGCACAAGTGAGCAGGGAGATTACCGATAGTGCGGTTACCGTGCTGAAAAACAAGGATGGGTTGCTGCCTCTTTCGGACATTGACGGCAAAAAGGTCATGGTGATCAACACCTTCAACCCGGATGGGGATACTTATAGGAAACAGCACCAGACACCCATGAAGGAAATCCTTTCTGAGGGACTCAAAAACAAGGGTGCGATTGTGGACACCTTTGAGGCTCACAATGATTTATCTTTGAATGAAATGCGGGCAATCGTCGGTAAAGTAAGGGAATACGATTATGTGTTCTTTAATTTTTTCATTGTACCCACATGGGGCATCGGCAGCATGATACCCAACAA
>MKRK01000045.1:4197-5127 GCA_001896915.1 Clostridiales bacterium 43-6 | reverse complement strand
ACAGTGGGGAAAATGCCGGTCAGCTTAAAGGATTATTATAAAAAAGGCGACGGAATTCAGATATAATCAGAACAGATCAAATACCCCGCAGGCTTTCAGTAAAGCCTGCGGGGTATTTGATGTTCCATGTATTGTAACGGGTGTGTTTTTATGTTAAAATTATCTGTATAAAATATTAACAAATTTTACAGAATAGAGATCACACATAATTCTGGTGTTGGTATTGACATCCTGCAGGACAAAATAGTTTACGCCGACTTCAACCAAAATACCGCTTTTGTCGATAAATGAGTTGGTTCCGATGATGAATTCAGCTCGTATGAATTTTCCGATTAAGGTTGCCATAAAGCCGGGGATATATTCTATTTGAGTGACCGGGGGCGGCCCCTGGTCAGACTGACCGATTTGTGAGGGTGAGCTGAAGGGCATCATAGGGGTGCCGGGGGTGGAAGCCAGAGTGGGCAAGCCTGCTGTTTGCGGTGTTGTAATCATTTGGCCCTGCTGCATGCCTTGCTGCATACCGCCCTGCTGCATGCCTTGTGTCATGCCTCTGTTGTACATGCCGGCGGGAGTGCAGGGGTCGGACTGAACCTGATTCATTACATTGTTTCCGTTCATTGATTCACCTCCCTTTGAAGAATGTTCTTTTTGCTTAAGTATTTCTGTAGGATGCGGTTGGATTGTAAAAACAGTGCTGATTGATTCTTGTAAACCAATAGCCGTTTTGGTTCGGGAAATTATTTTGACAGACAGGCTTAAACGGGTTCATATACCATAGATTTTCGCTGCCTGCACCGGAATGGATGCCGCCGTTGATTGCCCAATCGGCAATACGGAAATGGACATCCTCGGGTGTTGCCGTCCATACATTCTGATCGTTTCGTATCCCGCCTAACACTGTTTTGTAACAGGAATATTGGCAGGCTTGTT
>MKRK01000045.1:2854-4135 GCA_001896915.1 Clostridiales bacterium 43-6 | reverse complement strand
CCTGCATGCCGGATTCCCCTTCACCGCCTGCCTCGCATTTTATCATCCTTGCAAATAGTTCCCGTGTGGTCACTTGTATCACCGTCCTTTCCCGGAGGGTGGGATGTTTTGAAAAAGCGCTTTCAAACTTTTCACCTCCTTCTAATTTATTCAAAATAAGACAATCTGTTACCCATCAGAAAGGAGCCGTTATTATGACGGATTTTATACTGGCCTCTGCTTCTCCCAGAAGAAAAGAGCTGATTTTGAACCTGCCCTATTCCTTTCGCATTGAGACCAAGGAGACCGATGAAATCCTTGATCCCGATGCTATGCCGGAAGAAAATGTGATGGCAATTGCCCGGCAAAAAGCGGCGGCAGTGGCACAGGACAACCGGGACAGCCTCGTAGTGGGCTGCGACACGGTTGTGGTTTATGATAGCCTGATTCTCGGAAAACCGAAGGATGCAAAGGACGCCGGACGGATGCTTCGGCTGTTGTCGGGAAACACCCACAGGGTATATACGGGCGTGAGTCTGATTCTTCGGAGCAAGAAGCTCAGTCACAGTTTTTTTGTGTGCACTGAGGTGAGCTTCAAACAGCTGACAGAGGATGAAATCAACCGATATGTTGCCACAGAAGAACCCTTGGACAAGGCCGGTGCATACGGCATTCAGCAATACGGGTCACTGTTTGTGGAAAAAATCCACGGAGATTATTTCAATGTGGTGGGCCTCCCGATCAATCGGCTGTACACAGAACTGCAAAGGACGGTAAGGGATTATGGTTTATTTTGAAAATGACTGGGACGAGATTCTAAAGGATGAGTTTCACAAGGAGTATTATCAAAAGCTTCGGCAGTTTCTGAAAACAGAATATAAAACAAAACAGATTTTCCCCCATATGAACCATATTTTTGACGCATTGAAGCTGACGGCATGGAAGGATGTCAGGGTTGTTATTTTGGGACAAGACCCCTACCACGGGGACGGGCAAGCCCACGGTCTGGCGTTTTCGGTGCAGCAGGGGGTGGATATTCCGCCGTCGTTATTGAATATGTATAAGGAACTGCAAACGGATCTGGGTTGTTTTATCCCCAACAACGGCTATCTCGTTCCTTGGTCAAAGCAGGGAGTTCTGCTGCTGAACACCAGTCTGACGGTGATACGAAACCTTGCCAATTCCCACAGGAACAAGGGGTGGGAGATTCTGACGGACCGTATCATTGAGCTGGTCAACGAGAAAGAAACGCCGGTGGTGTTCATGTTATGGGGTAACAATGCAAAGGACAAAGCGAAGCTG
>MKRK01000045.1:0-2845 GCA_001896915.1 Clostridiales bacterium 43-6 | reverse complement strand
CTGATTCTGACATCGGTGCATCCAAGCCCGCTGTCTGCTCACCGGGGGTTTCTCGGCTGCCGCCATTTTTCAAAAGCCAATGGATTTTTGATGGAGAACGGGATTGCGGAAATCGACTGGCAAATCCCTGATATGTAACAAAAATCGGGATACAATGAAACAGGAGGGATAACAATGAACATATTTGACAAACACAGACTGCCCGACAACCCCAATGAGGGTGTGGATTATGAAAACAGTGAGCTGTGCGACATTTATCTGGCAGGCGGTTGTTTTTGGGGCACCCAGGCGTATTTTGCGCGGATTTATGGGGTGTATCAGACCTCTGTGGGCTATGCCAACGGGGAAACAGAACAAACGAGCTACCGGGAAATCGACAAGACCGGCCACAGCGAAACCGTTCAGGTGATCTATGACAAGGACAGAGTGACGCTTTCCCATATACTCGACTGTTTCTTTCGGGTGATTGATCCGACCGCTGTCAATCGCCAGGGCAACGACATCGGGAGACAGTACAGAACGGGGATTTATTATCGGGACAGCGGGGATGCCGTCATCATCAGGGAAGCAATTGCAAGAGAACATGGAAAATACACTGCGCCTATTGTGACAGAGGTGGAGCAGCTGCGCCATTTTGTAAGGGCGGAAGACTATCATCAGGATTATCTGGAGAAAAATCCGGGGGGATATTGCCATGTGGATTTTTCGCAGCTTCCCTCCCGCAAATTTCAGAAACCTCCGATGAAAGTGATCAAAAGCAAGCTCACGGCGGAGCAGTATCGGGTGACACAGGAGAGTGGAACGGAAATGCCCTTTTCCAGTGAGTTGAACAGCAATACCCAAAAAGGAATTTATGTGGATATTGTCAGCGGTGAGCCGTTATTTTTGTCCACCGATAAGTTTGAATCCGGATGCGGTTGCGCCAGCTTTTCAAGACCCATTGAAAAGCGGGCAGTAACAGAAAAGACAGACAAAAGCCATGGAATGATACGCACAGAGGTGAGGAGCCGGGAAGGCGACAGCCATCTGGGACATGTATTTACCGACGGACCGACAGACCGGGGCGGACTGCGGTACTGCATCAACGGCGCCGCCTTACGCTTTGTACCGGAAGAGGAAATGGATGCGGCAGGGTACGGAGAATATTTGAAGGAGATACGCTAGCCGCTTAGGAACCCTTGCCCCGGTCACGGGGCAAGGGTTGGATGTTGTTCCTATTCAAAGGAGGGATTGCCATAGATGCTCAAAAATTCCGGGCTGCCTGTGATAAAATTCTTTATGAAGAACGAAAGCAAAACGGAATCGGTACATTAAAGGAAAAGACCTTACATAAAATTCTGAAATTTTATTTCGAACCCCATGAGCATAACCACGAAACGAAGGTGGGCGGGTATGTTGCAGACATTGTCGGGGAAACAGGAATCGTTGAGATCCAGACACGGCAGTTTTCCAAAATGAGAAAAAAGCTGGAGGCGTTTTTGCCGGTTTGCGATGTAACGGTGGTGTATCCTGTGGCACAGGTGAAATATCTTTGCTGGTTGGACGGGGAAACCGGGGAAGTGTCAAACAAGCGAAAATCCCCGAGACAAGGCAGACCGTATGAAATATTTGATGAGCTTTACAGCATCAAGTATTTATTAAAGGAACCAAAGCTGCATTTTTGTATTGTTATGCTGGGGATGGAGGAATGCAGAAATCTGAACGGATGGGGAAAGGATAAAAAGAGAGGCTCGTCCCGGTTTGACAGGGTTCCCACACAGATTTTTGAAGAAATCTTGATTGGCGGAACAGAGGATTATCATAAGCTCATTCCAGACGATTTACCGGAGGAATTCAGCACAAAGGACTTCAAAAAGCATGGGGGTCTTTCGCAAAAGGGAGCACAGACAGCACTAAATGTGCTGCATTATGTAGAGGCTGTGACGAAAATAGGGAAGAAAGGCAATCTGATTTTGTACAAAAGGAATAAAAACTCTTTACAGATTTGAAATTATATGATATAGTGTTTCAAGCTTTGTTAGTTTAAATCATTAAAGTGAAAGAGTGGGGAAATTATGGCGAAAAATAATAAGCTTTTTCGATGGTTGATCGTTTTCGTTGGCGTTTTTGTGCAGATGTGTCTCGGTACGGCATATATCTGGGGTGTGTTCCAGAATGAGCTGGTGACCAAACATGGTTTCAATAACCAGAGTGCAACACTTACCTATTCACTGCTTCTGGGTATGCTTACCTTCGGCAGTATGATCGGCGGCGTGTTTCAGGATAAATACGGACCAAAGCCGGTGCTGTTGGCAGGCGGCATTACAATGGCACTGGGTTTTTCCCTCACATCGCTGGGAACTGCTTCCGATCCCTGGATTATGTGGATTACATACGGGGTTCTCAGCGGTCTCGGAATGGGTGCGTGCTATACTACCATCATTGCGGTATGTCAGAAATGGTTTCCGGATAAACGAGGTGTAATTTCCGGTCTGATTGTGGCAGCCTTGGGTTTGGGCGGTGTTGTGTTCACCCCTCTTGCAGAGTCACTGATCGCCAATAAAAGTGTCGGTGTTATGAATACTTTTATTTGGTTCGGCGCTATTTTCATTGTTGTGGGCATTGTCGCTTTTCTTGTTTTTAAGAATCCGCCGGCAGATTATAAGCCGGAGGGATGGACGCCACCCGCAAACAGTGCGGTTTCTGCCAACAGACATCACTACAGTCCCTTTGAAGTGCTCAAAACCCATCAGTATTATTTGATCATTATGGCCTTCATGGCCGCTACCTCCGCAGGCTTTATGGTAATTCCCTATGCCAAAACACTGGCCATTCAAGGCGGCCTTGACAAAGGCACTGTAAAACT
>MKRK01000044.1:18037-18632 GCA_001896915.1 Clostridiales bacterium 43-6 | reverse complement strand
TGCCTTAAATGTGCTGGACATTGAAAAATTCGCCCGTATCGCACACAGCCACCATATCCCTCTGGTAATCGACAACACCTTCGCCACGCCGATATTATGTAAACCCATACAATACGGTGCCGACATCGTTGTTCACTCCACCTCAAAATATATGGACGGACATGCCGTTCAGGTGGGTGGCGTAATTGTGGACAGCGGTAATTTCAACTGGGCCGGCGGCAAATTCCCCGGTTTCACAGAACCGGATGCATCTTATCACGGCATCAACTATGTTGACAGCTACGGAAAGTCCGCCTTTATCATAAAGGCCAGAATGCAGATGATGCGGGATTACGGGGCCTATCCTGCTGCCAACTCCGCATTTCTGCTGAATATGGGGTTGGAAACTCTGGCACTGCGAATGGAGCGTTATTGTGACAATGCACTGCAAGTCGCCAAGTATTTTGAAGCCTCCGATAAAATTGAAAAAGTTAACTACCCCGGTCTGGAAACGGACAAATATTACCCACTGACCAAAAAATATCTCAAGGGTGCAAGCGGAGTGATTTCCATTGTTATCAAAGGAGGAAAAGAAGCCGCCGTTCAGTTCATGGAC
>MKRK01000044.1:16900-17980 GCA_001896915.1 Clostridiales bacterium 43-6 | reverse complement strand
CACCCTGCCAGTGCCACCCACCGTCAGCTCACCGAGGATCAGCTGTGTGCCGCGGGGATTGACCCGGGCATGATCCGCTTTTCCGTAGGCATTGAAAATGTGGAGGATATCATCGAGGATATCGAGCAAAGTCTCAGTAGAATATAACGAAATTTATAGCCGGTATACCCATTATTCATACATAGTTAGTCCAATACGGATCCCCTGTTCAGCTACAAGTTGAACAGGGGATTTTTTTAATTAAAATATCACTGGAAAATATCATTTTCTTTGCTGTTGGAACGATTGATTTTTGAAAAATCTACTTTGGTAAACACTATCGTTGCCAACATCATAAAGATCACACCAAAGATAAGTACAATTAACATGCTGATGGGTGGGGTAATGATGAAATTACCTATTTTAAATGCAAGCTCATTTTTGACAAGCTGTTCTGCTGTCAGAGATGTTTTTTCCAAAATAATCGTTCTAAAAAATGCCGTGGTATAGGTCATTGGATTAAAATAAGCGAACCCTTTTAAAATACTTGGCAATAAGCTAAGGGGCAAATACGCACCGGACAAAAATGTTAGCGGCATAGTGATAGCCGCACCAACAATCTGAAAGGTTTGCGAGTTTTTCACTAACGCTGCCAAAAAAAGCCCCAGTCCCGAGAAAACAAGCCCGACTGCTACCATGCTAATAATTGCCAAAAAGGGTGTGATGAGGTTACTAAATTGCAGACCGATGAAATAGCCGATGATCAGAATAATAATGCCTTGCAAGGTAGAAATGGTAGCGGCAGACAACAGCTGTCCTGCAGCGATTTGAATTCGTTTCACCGGACTGACCAAAACCTCTTTCATAAAACCGGACACAATATCATCAATGGTGCTGGAGGCGATGGTAAGTGCGGTTTGAAACACGGTTGTGATCGTGATTCCTGCTAGCATAAAATTGACAGGATCATCAATCCCCGGGGTTTTAAACACTGCGCTGAACACATAAAGAAAGAAAAAAGGCATGATGATGGTAAACACCAATTGAACACGGTTGCGTGCAAATATTTTCAGGTTACGAAACCACAAAGCTCCTACAATT
>MKRK01000044.1:15676-16808 GCA_001896915.1 Clostridiales bacterium 43-6 | reverse complement strand
AATACTCCTCTCTTTTTTTATAGTGGAAGCCTCGCTCGATCAATTTTGTTTCCAGCCCGAGCATGTCTGTGGTTCTGATATGTGCTTTGTCCCGTGTATACTGCTTTGTCAGGCCATGGGGGGTATCCAATGCCACTATTTTGCCAGCGTCCATGATAGCGCCCTTATTGCTGATTTCGGCTTCGTCCATATAGTGGGTGGTTATAAAAATAGTAATATTCTTTTCCTTTTGCAGCTTCACGATATAATCCCAGATATGCGCCCTCGTCTGGGGATCAAGCCCCGTAGTGGGTTCGTCCAGGAACAGCACCTTCGGATAATGCAGCAGCGATCTTGCAATTTCCACACGGCGTTTCATCCCGCCGGAAAGGCTGCTGACCATTGACTTTTTCCATTCCTTCAAGTCGACGATTCCTAAAGCGAAATCAATCCGCTGTTCGATTTCCCCCTTGGGAACATTGTAAAAGTAACAATGCATTTTCATGTTTTCATAAACCGTCATTTTGTTATCCAAGGTAGGATCCTGAAACACCACACCAATGACACTTCTGACCTCATCCTTTTTGTGGGTGACATCCTTGCCGTCAATCAGTAAGGTTCCCGAGGTTTTGTCAAAAATGGTGCAGAGGGTGTTGATGGTGGTGCTTTTGCCCGCTCCGTTGGGTCCGAGGAAGGAAAACACGCTTCCCTCCTCCACTTCAAACGAAACATGATCAACAGCGGTAAAATTACCGTATTTTTTTACGAAGTCTTTGACTTCAATAATATTGTTCAATGGTATCTACTCCTTAAATATATATAATTTCTACACTGCCCAAGCTGACACTGCCGACCAGTGTCAAGGCAGGACCGGAGGTTTCACCGGGTCTGTTTTTTTCCTCCAGTTCCCCCAAGCTTACGTTCACATGATCAATGACCTTCCAGTTTTTAGGGATATACATTTCAATGCTGCCCAAAGAGCAATCCAGCTTTATCTCTGCGCCGTTAGGACTCAATACAGTGTTATCAAAATAAACCTGCAGAGAGCCGAAGGAACATGTCAACACAGCCCGTTCCAGACTAGCAGAATGCAGATATTTACTGCTGGAACCAAAGGACACGCTGCAATTCACCACATTATCCTCCAGATAGT
>MKRK01000044.1:15023-15613 GCA_001896915.1 Clostridiales bacterium 43-6 | reverse complement strand
AACAAAATCGAAAACCCAATACTGATAAACAGAGCCGCTATCAACACAGGCCAGGGTGTTATTTTTTCAATTCCCAACTGTTTTGCATAGATAATCGAGATAAAAGCAAGAGGAAACATAATTCCAAAAAAGTTCAGATGCACAATACTTTCAATGATAACCGGCACCATAATCAGAGTTAAAACAAGGCTGAACAATCCAACAGAATCAGCCGCAAAATACCCCATTTGATTTGCTAAGATCAATGCTGCCGCACCAATGAAAAAAATCCCCCACAATATTTTTTTCGTCATAACAATTACTCCTTTTCTTCGGCGATAAAACATGCTTTTTTGATATAAGCACCCATTGGTCGCCGAATGAACAATGGAAGCTTATCTGTAAGCGGTTAACTTCTTTCATTTAGCTTTTCCCGCAGTGTTTTATAAAACATCCGGGACACATACACCTGTTTGTGGCTCTTGTGAAACTGAACCAGACTGGACGCTGTTAAATTCCGATTGATGGAAAGCACCTGCTGTATATTAAGAATGGTTGATTTAGAAACACGGAGGAAATACTTCGGAAGCAGTTCATCCAGCTCATAGAGC
>MKRK01000044.1:11261-14956 GCA_001896915.1 Clostridiales bacterium 43-6 | reverse complement strand
AATATATTTTTTCAAGCTGAAAATAATATTCCTCGTTTTTCTTATAGAAAATGAGCTTTGGGGTGGTGGATGAGCGTTGGATGATTGCTTTCTGGATACCTTGAATGGTGTTGTTCACTTCCTTACACCGAATGACAACCTCTTCTTCCGGAAGATCGTCGACAATCTCAATCCTGATCTTCATTGAACCACCTCGTTTCTATGTCAACATTATATCATCTATTTTTCATTTGAAAAGCTATTTCTGCTTTGTGGTATGCTTTTTACGGCTAAGAGGTAAAAAAACGACGATATGAAGTAAATGATGAGTGAATTAATTGTCGACAACTTATAATGTTGTTGACATTTTTATATATTGGGTATATCATGTAACCATCATGATCAAGGGAGATATCAAATTATGATGTTACGAAGTATCACATCAATACCGGTCATCAGTCAACTGCGCAAGGATATTATGATGCGTAAATATGCCGACAGAACCGCTTTGAAGGAGCTAACCCTAGCCAAAACCTACCAGTGCAGCCGTGCTGCACTGCGTAATGCCTTTTTCAAACTTGAAAAAGAAGGTCTCATTACTGTCGGCACCAACGGAACTAGATATGTCAGCAGTTTAACCGAAGATGATATTTTCAATCTTTACGATTTAAGAAGATATATTGAATTGACTGCCGTCAAACAGCATTTTAGTCGTAAAAAAAAGGATCTGTCCGGCGTTTTGGACTCGGTCAACGAAATTGTCAATTCACAAGGCAAATCGTTGGACGAAATCATCGATATCGACTCCAGATTTCATCGCAATGTCATCGGGTTAAGCGGCAATAAAGCGATAGATCAAGCATGGGACAATATATCCGATGTCATTCAGGCTGTGTTTCATTTGAATATGACTTCTTCAGAATTATATGAGATAGAGTTTCTTGATCATTTTACAGAGCGGCATCTGGCTCTTTTCAACGCCTTGATGACGGATGAAGGTGATTGCATTGCTAAATACCAGAAGCATATAGAGGACGCTATGAATACATCCCTGAAAGCAATCAAAAAGTAGTTGTAAAAGCATGCATCTGATTTGTTTGTTGATTGATTGTGGAAGTACCTCCACAAAATAAAGTCCGTATGACACCGAGTCTGATATTTTTTATAAAGAAGGCGCGATCCCTTTTCCCGAAAGAATATGTATATAAAATATGTAAATCATACTATATCAAATAAAGGAGTACGAAAATGACAAGAATTATAGTGTTTCATCAAGATAGTTTAAGCTGTGAACCAATACTTAGGAGAATGCCCAATAATGAGCTGATCTGCATTTGCCAATGCGGCGGCACCTCGGAACCGGCACCGGAAAACCGTGTTTATGTGTTCCACAGCACTGACAACGGTGAACATTGGACAGAACCGGTCAGCATTTATCCCGAAAACGGCAAAGCAGTATACTGCACAGAGGTTTTTGTGCTCAACAATGTCATCCATGCTTTTTTAACCACCCACAGCGGTCATTTTCTGGACTGGGAATGTATCCTAATGATAAGCCGTGATAACGGCTATACCTGGGAAAATTCCGGTCCGCCTCCCCACTTCCCGTCCTTTACCTTCATTCGTGGTATGATCACCCTGAAAAACAGCAATATACTGATTCCGTATCAGTTTTATCCTGTCATAAAAGAAGCCAATGACCGTGTGTTCAAAGAGAAGGGTGCCGAAGGCAGAGTGGAGCATTGCAATGTCCCCTATGTGGAAAACGGTGTTTTAATAAGCAGTGACAGCGGCAACAGCTATGATAGATTTCCGGCAGTGCGTTTTGATATGGAAGACTGGATTTGGAGCGAACCCACCATTGCAGAACTGAGCAACGGTACCGTGACTATGCTCTTAAGAAAATGTGGCAGCGGATATTTATGGCGCAGCAATTCAACTGACGGTGGTAAAACCTGGAGCGAAGCGGTCAAGACCGATATTCCCAACCCTACCAACAAACCAAAATTGATTGCAATTCCCGACGGCAGAATCGCACTCATCCATACACCGAACAATAAAGGAATTGAAACCGCCAGATATGTTCACCGCTACCCCTTACAAATCTGGATATCGGATGACAACATGAATACCTTTCGCTATCAAAAAACCATGACGGAGGATCCCGGCAACTACAGCTATGCCGACGGCTTTTATGAGAACGGACATATTCTTTTTACCATTGAAAAAAACCGCAAAGAAATATTGTTTATTGACCATATCATAGAATAGCCAATGCAGAATAAATGAGCGTTCTATATTATAAGTCAGAGAAATAAAAAGTGAATCATCAATGAAGCAGTAATAACATTACCAACTGTAATACCCAACACCTTGCACACAAAAACCTCGGTCTAATTTGAATGCAAATTCAACTATTGACATAGAGAAAGAAAAAGCACCCATTCCTTATGGAATGAATGCTTTTTCTTTTGGAGGTGCCACCCAGATTTGAACTGGGGAGTAGAGGTTTTGCAGACCTCGGCCTTACCACTTGGCTATGGCACCATATGAATTTGTGAAAGGACGCCAAATTTACATTTCAGCGTCCTTTTCTTTGGAGCGGATTACGAGGCTCGAACTCGCTACCTCCACCTTGGCAAGGTGGCGCTCTACCAGATGAGCTAAATCCGCATAATGGTGGCTCCGGTCGGAATCGAACCAACGACACGTGGATTTTCAGTCCACTGCTCTACCAACTGAGCTACAGAGCCAAATAATATCATCCTGTTGCAGATAATATTAGTGGCGACTCGGAAGGGACTCGAACCCTCGACCTCTAGCGTGACAGGCTAGCGTTCTAACCAGCTGAACTACCGAGCCAAATTGTGGTGGGAACAACAGGGCTCGAACCTGTGACCCTCTGCTTGTAAGGCAGATGCTCTCCCAGCTGAGCTATGCTCCCACACTGGAGTGCCACTGGCGTTTCAGCGACGAATGTTATTATATTATATTCACACGCTCTTGTCAATATTTATTTTAAGATTTTTTGAAAAAATATTATGTTACATTATCTACTATATTTTTCTAACCGCAAATACAATCCTCTCGCTGTTTTTTTTCGGTTTGTGAAACGATAAGTCATCAAAGCATCCCAGTAGAGAAAATCCGCTTTGTTTTATTATCATACTGATTTCGTCAAAAGAATATGCTCTTTCTTTGATTTCTTCCGAAAACCGCTCATAGACTTCCCCTTTTTTCACAAAGAAATCCAGTGTAATATCTACAATACTCGTTCTTTTGTGAAAGCGGTTTGTCCAGACCAAGTAAAGATCATCACGGTCAAGAACAAAGATATTATCCCCCAAAATGCTTTCATGCTTATAGGGTGTGTTAACATCAAAAATAAGAATTCCGCCGGGCTCAATGAACAAGGACAGGCGACGGAAGAATTTTAACAGCTTTCTGTGATCGGTGATATGATTGATGCTGTCCAAGACACATACAGCGCCCTCTACAGTGCCGTATAAATCGATTTCACACATATCCTGGCATAGAAGCATCACATTTTGTCCCAAAGTCTTTTCAGCGGCTTTAGAGAGCATCTCCTCGGAAATATCCAAACCGATGACATCAACACCTCTCTTGGCTAGCTCATGGGACACACTGCCTGTGCCGCAGGCAATATCAAGAACCGTTTTGGGATGACTGCCGAATTGATCAAAAACAGACAGGAG
>MKRK01000044.1:861-10899 GCA_001896915.1 Clostridiales bacterium 43-6 | reverse complement strand
ACGCTTCCTTTCACTTTAGTTAAGTAAAATTTTATCATAGTAAGGTAAAAAAGTCAATCACCAACCATAAACAGCCGGTGATTGACTCAAACGCTTATATATCGTTTCTGATGATATCCTCATAGGTTTCTCTTTTTACAACAACCCGTGCTTTGCCGTCTTTGACCATTACAATGGGAGGTCGGGGAAACCTGTTATAGTTGGAGGACATGGAATAATTGTAGGCACCGGTTGCCAATACCGCAAGGATATCCCCTTCCGCCGGTGTTTGGATTTGAATGTTCTCTGCAATCAGATCGCCGCTTTCGCAGCATCTGCCGGCAATTGTGGCCGTATAATCTGCTGCTACGCCGGCTTTGTTGGCAAGCAACGCAGTATATGCGGATTTATACAGCGCATATCTCGGGTTGTCTCCCATTCCACCGTCAATCAAAATATAATTTTTCACGTTTTCAATTTCTTTGACAGCACCTACGGTATATAACGTAATTCCGGCAGGAGCAATGATGGAACGACCCGGTTCAATACAAATAAAGGGCATCAACAGGTTTTCTTTTTCGCAAAATCCCTTCACAACAGCGGATACCTTTTCCATAAATATGTTATATTCCTTCGGATCGTCCTGGTCGGTATATTTGATACCAAAACCGCCGCCCAGATTCAGATCGGTAAACTCCATTCCAAGCTCATTTTTGATTTTTAGATAGAAGTTAAGCATGACCTCTGCCGCCAGAATAAAGGGATCAATATCAAAAATCTGTGATCCGATATGACAGTGCAGTCCCACCAGCTCCAGATGCTTCATATCCTTTGTCAGCTTCACAGCCTCAAACGCTTCGCCGTTTTCCAGCGCAAAACCGAATTTGGAATCAATCTGACCGGTTTTTACGAAGTCATGGGTATGGGCATCAATCCCCGGTTTGATCCGGAACATAATTTTCGGGATTTCAGAAAGCTCTGCGGCGATTTTGTCCAGCCTTGCAAGCTCTGTGGGGTTATCGACGATAATTCTGCCGATTTTGCTTTTTACAGCATAAACCAGCTCGTCTTCTGTTTTATTATTGCCGTGAAAATAAATCTTCTCTGCAGGAAAGCCTGATTTCAGGGCTGTATACAGCTCACCGCCGGAGGCAACATCAAGCCCCAACCCTTCGTCCGCCACAACACGGCATACTTCCATACAGTTCAATGCCTTACTGGCGTAAATTACGAGACCCTTGCCGTAATAGGCTTTCATAGAAGAGTCAAATTTCCGGCAATTATTTCGCAGCACTGTCTCGTCAACAACATACAGCGGTGTTCCAAACTCCTTTGCTAGCTCGGTAGTGTCGCAGTTGCCAATGGTCAAATTGCCTTTTTCGTTTACGGCTAAACTGTTGTTAGATAATAACATTGTTTCCTTCATCCCCTAAAATTGCATTTTCTATCTCTTTTTTAATTTCGTCCGCACCCTCTCCTTTTTCTGCAGAAAAAGGTATGATTTTTACAGTATCGGACAAAAATGAAAGCTCGGTTTGTAATGCGGTAAGCCGGTTTTTTCGTTCGGTTTTGTTCAGCTTGTCGCTTTTTGTAAGTGCTATGATAAAATGATAACCTGCTGATTCCAAAAAATGCAGCATATCCAAATCTAGCTTAGATGGCGGATGGCGCATATCCACAAGCTGAACCACCAGCTTTATGTTACGATCTGTGGTAAAATAATGCTCCATCAGACCGGACCAGCGTTCCCGTTCGCTGCCGGCAACCTTTGCATATCCGTAACCGGGCAAATCACACAGTCGAACATCACCGAGTTTATAAAAATTGATGGTAATGGTTTTACCGGGCTTGGTGCTGACCCTCGCCAAGGCTTTTCTGTTCAGAATTTTATTCAGCAAAGAGGACTTGCCCACATTTGACCTGCCTGAAAATGCGATTTCGGGTATATCAGAAACAGGCAGCTGCTTTGCAGTACCGTAAGACGATTCCAGAACAGCGTTATCAAATTTCATAGTATCTCCTTTATATGTAAAATACGGGTGCAAACCCCGGTTGAAAGAACCGGGATTTACACCGTTGTAGTTTATTGGGGTATGATTTGACCATCTACCGTCACATCACTTTGCATGACAGCTCCCACATTGATGGATGGCTTCGGGCAGGGCTTGTCAACCAATGCCAGCTTGAGCACTTCATCCATATGGACGACAGGTACAAACTGAAGGGAATTTTTGACCGTTTCGTCAATTTCGGTGACATCCGGAGCATTGTCCATGGGAATCAACACGGTTTTCACTCCCGCTTTATAAGCAGCCATGGATTTTTCCTTGAGCCCGCCGATGGGCAAAACTCTGCCGCGCAGAGTGATTTCACCAGTCATGGCAATGTCTCTGCGAATGGGAATCCCCGTCAGTGCCGAGATGACAGCAAGAGCCATGGTAATTCCGGCGGAGGGACCGTCCTTCGGAATGGCCGACTCTGTTGCATGAATGTGGACATCCTTATTTTTATAAAACTCGGTGTCAATACACAGCTCCCTTGCACGGCTGCGGATGAAGCTGACCGCAGTCTGTGCGGATTCCTTCATCACATCGCCCAAAGAACCGGTCAAAACAATTTTACCTGTGCCATCCAGTGCCGCGGCTTCGATCTGCATCAGCTCGCCGCCTACCTGTGTCCAGGCAAGCCCGTTGACAACAGCGATTTCATCCGCTTTTGAAATGGTTTCCGGCTTATATTTCCGAACACCAAGATATTCCTCAATGTTCTTATCGCTGATTTTTACAGCAACGGTCGGATCAATAACCACCTTTTTGGCCGTTTTTCGGCACAAAGCAGCAATGCTTCGTTCTAAATTACGCACACCGGCCTCGCGGGTATAGCAGTCAATTAGATCATACACCGCACTGTCAGCAATTTTCAGCTGCTTTGCGGTCAGCCCGTGTTTTTTCAGCTGCTTTTGGAGCAGATGGTTTTTGGCAATATGATATTTCTCTTCTCTTGTATAGCTGGTAAGGGAAATCACCTCCATACGGTCAAGAAGGGGCGCCGGAATGGTTTCCACCGTGTTGGCAGTGGTCAAAAACAACACCTGCGATAAATTATAGGGAATTTCTAAATAATGGTCACGAAAAGCAAAATTCTGCTCCCCGTCCAGCGCTTCTAACAGTGCTGACGACGGGTCACCTCTGAAATCAGAGCTCAGCTTGTCGATTTCATCCAGCAAAATCAACGGATTTGACACACCTGACTGTTTGATGGCGTTGATGATTCGTCCGCACATGGCACCAATATAGGTTTTTCTGTGTCCTCTGATGTCTGCTTCGTCCCGCACACCGCCGAGAGAAACACGGACGTATTTGCGACCCATGCATTTTGCAATGGAACGTGCTACCGAGGTTTTACCCACACCCGGCGGACCCACCAAACCAACAATCTGATTGTTGATTTTGGGAGCAAGAGTGGGAACCGCCAATAGCTCTATCACCCTGTCTTTTACTTTATGTAAACCATAATGATCACGGTCTAAAATCTTTCTCGCTTTTTCAAGGTCAATCTTGTCCTTGGTAAATTTATTCCAAGGCAAGGCCAGACAGGTATCCAGATAGTTACGGATCACAGAGGATTCATGGGAGCCGAAGGGCATTTTACCTAGCTTGTCCGCTTCCGAGACCAGCTTTTCTTCCGTTTCCTTTTCCAGATGCAGAGAATAGATCCGATAGCGGTAATCCTCGGACTCTTCGGCTGGATTGTCCCCGTCCGAAAGCTCAGAATTGATTGCCTTAATCTGTTCACGCAGATAATATTCTCTCTGGTTCTGTTCGATCTGGGCACTGACTTTTTCATGAATTTCCTTGTTCAGCGACAAAATATCGCTTTCGCGCTTTAAGAAAACAATGAGTTTTTCGATGCGTTTAAAGGGATTTAATTCGTTGAGGATGGTTTGTTTGTCTTCTGCCTGCAGAATAATATTTGATGTGATATAATCCGCTAATTTTCCGGCATTGTTCATGGCATAAACCGACATTACAACATCGGGAGAGAGTCTGGCGGACACTTCTGAATATTCCTCAAAGGCTTCTCTGGCGTTGCGGATCAAAGCAGATTCAAGTACCGTACCTTCTTTGATTTTCTTTTCATTACATTCGGTGATTTCCACCGTATAAAAGGGTTCGGCAGAAATGACCGTCTGCTTTTTGGCACGGGTCAGACCTTCCACCAACACACGGATGTTATCGCCCGGCAACTTTAAAACCTGCCGGATGTGAGCAATACAGCCCATGTCATATAATTCGTCCGGTGTGGGATCATCCACTCTCATGTCTTTTTGTGAAGATAAAAAGATGGTCTGGTCCGCTGCCATCGCATGGTTCAGCGCTTCTATGGATTTCTTCCGACCCACATCAAAATGGAGCAGCATACCCGGAAAAACGACCAATCCGCGCAGTGCCAGTAACGGCATGATTTTTACTTGGTTTATATTCGTCATACTTTTTTTATTTTCCTCCGTAAATGAATCAAAAAAACATATCATTGATTTAATTCATTTAAACAACCACAATTATGCGATACCGCCTTTTTCGCTTTGCTTTACGGGTGCTTTTAATTTGGCGGGCTTTCTTTCTGGGTTTTTGTCAAACAGCGGCTTTTCACCTTTTGTGACGCTATCCTCAGTAATGGTGACACGTTCCACCATATATTCCGACGGTACCTCGAACATCACATCGGAAAGTAAATCTTCAATGATGGAGCGCAGACCTCTGGCGCCGATTTCCCGTTCGATTGCCTTTTGTGCAATCGCTTCCAGCGCCTTTTTGTCAAAGTGCAGCTCTACCCCGTCCATTTGAAACAGTGCCTGATATTGCTTGACAATAGAATTTTTGGGTTCTGTCATGATTTTCACCATGGCATCTGTATCCAAAGGATAAAGGTGAGTAATCACCGGCAGACGGCCAACAAGTTCAGGAATGAGACCGTATTTGGTCAAATCGTGCTGGTTGACCTGAGAAATCAGATTGCCTGCTTCCATCTCCGATTTTGATTTGATGTCGGCGCCAAACCCGAGACTGGAATTGTGCATTCTTTTTTGTGTAATTTTTTCGATCCCATCAAAGGCACCGCCGCAGATAAATAAAATTTTTGTGGTATCTATCTGGATGAATTCCTGTTGGGGATGTTTTCTTCCGCCCTGGGGAGGAACATTGGAAACCGTTCCCTCCAATATCTTCAGGAGAGCCTGCTGTACCCCTTCTCCGCTTACATCACGGGTGATGGAAGGGTTTTCGGACTTTCGTGCAATTTTATCGATTTCATCCACATAGATGATACCATATTCCGCACGTTCAATATCATAATCTGCCGCCTGAATGAGACGAAGCAGAATGTTTTCAACGTCTTCTCCCACATAGCCGGCCTCTGTCAGCGTGGTTGCGTCCGTTATGGCAAAGGGAACGTCCAGCGCTCTGGCAAGGGTCTGGGCTAGCAGGGTTTTTCCCACACCGGTGGGGCCTAGCAATAAAACATTGCTCTTGGTCAGTTCTACTTCATTTTCGTATTTTCCACCCAAAAAGATGCGCTTATAATGATTGTAAACCGCAACAGAAAGGGTCTTTTTCGCCTCATCCTGTCCGATTACATATTCATCCAGCATCGCTTTCAGTTCTTTAGGTTTTTTTAAGTTGATGTTCAATTTGTTGCTGTTTTTGTTACGGCGCGGCAAATTGTCGTCATTTACAATGCTCTGACACAAATCGATACACTCGTCACAAATATATACCCCGGGTGGTCCGGATATCAGCCTCATCACTTCTTCGGCTTTTTTGCCACAAAAAGAACAATGGATCTGTTTCTCTTTTTTATCGTCGCCAGCCATAAAAACCTCCGAAATTAGTATACAGTGAGCAAAAAAGCTCTCATTTATTGAAATAAGAGCTTTTTGCATTTATTTCTGTATAAATTTTTATTTAACGCTTTGTAATTACCTTGTCTATCAGACCGTATGCAACGGCTTGTTCCGCAGTCAGAAAATTGTCTCTGTCGGTATCCTTTTCGATTACTTCAAGAGGCTGGCCTGTGTTTTCGGATAAAATGCGGTTTAAGTTCTTTTTGGTGCGGTTGATGTGTTCGGCATGGATCAATATGTCAGTTGCCTGACCTTCGGTTGCACCGAGGGGCTGATGAATCATGATCTCAGCATTGGGAAGAGCAAAGCGCTTGCCTTTCGCACCGGCCGCCAGTAAAAACGCACCCATGCTGGCTGCCATACCCATACAAATGGTCGATACATCGCATTTGATATAGTTCATGGTATCAAAAATTGCCAAACCGGAAGGGACGGATCCGCCGGGGCTGTTTATATACAGACTGATATCCTTTGAGGGGTCCTGCCCTTCCAGATACAACAGCTGTGCTATTACAAGACTTGAGGTTACATCATTCACCTGATCGGACAAAACGATAATTCTGTCATTTAACAGCCTTGAATAAATGTCGTAGGAACGCTCACCTCTGCTGGTTTGCTCAATAACGTATGGTACTAAACTCATGTTTATTCCTCCTTATGATCCTTTCTGGATAGTAAAATTTTGCCTATCTGATTCTATTATACTATTCTTCGTCTGATTTGTCTACCTTTTCTATAATAACAGCGCTACTTTTGATGATTTCAACCGCTTTCTGAACAGCAAGATCCTTTACCAGCTCTTTCTCGGGGATGGAGGCCTTAACGGTTTCTAAATTGGAATGAAAGGTTTCAACAAAGCGGTCGTATTCTGCTTTGATATCTTCCTCTGTTGGGACGATGCCTTCCAGCTGTGCAACCTTTTCTAAGGCAAGACGAACCTTAACTTCTTTTTCCGCATGTTCACGGAAGCTGTCTCTTAGCCCGGCTACATCGCCGCCCATGTATTGAATATACTGCTGCAGATTCATTCCCTGCTGGCGCAGCCTGGCGTCCATATCACGTAAGTTTTCATCAATGCGTGTTTCAAACATAGCCTCCGGGATTTCCGCTTGGAAGCCTTCCAGAAGTTGATCAATCAATGCGGTTTCTACTGCTGTTTCCGCTTGTTTTTCTTTCTTTTCTGTAATTTTCTTGGCAAAATCGGCTTTTAATTCGTCTAAAGTGTCAAACTCGCTGACATCCTTGACAAATTCGTCGTCAATGGCCGGAAGCTCTTTTTCCTTCACTTCATGGACCTTGACCTTAAACACTGCTTCTTTGCCTGCCAGATCAGCTGCCTGATAATCCTCTGGAAAGGAGACATTTACATCAAACTCATCCTCGGTTTTGTGACCGATGATTTGGTCCTCAAACCCGGGGATAAAGGAACCGGATCCGATTTTCAGGGAATAGGATTCTCCCTTGCCGCCTTCAAAAGCGACGTCGTCTACAAAGCCTTCAAAGTCAATCACAGCGGTATCGCCGTCTTTTACTTCTCTGTCCACGGTAATCATTCTGGAATTGCGATCCTGTAACCGTGTTATTTCTTCGTCAATCTCCTCGGCGGTTGCGTCAGCCGACGGTTTTTCCACACTGAGCCCTTTATATTCACCCAAGGTAACCTCAGGCTTCACAGTGACTTTAACTTTAAAGTCAATTCCGTTTTTGTCCATGGTTACTAAGTCAAACTCAATGTTGTTGTCCACGATTTCGATGCCTGCTTCTTCTGCCGCATTGTCCAGCGCTGCAGGATATATATCATTGAGGGCATCCTCATAAAAAACATTTTCGCCATATAATTTTTCAATGATGCTGTAAGGAGCTTTGCCCTTACGAAAGCCGGGTATATTCATCTTGCCGACATTTTTCTTATACATTTTGTTGATAGCTTTGCGAAAGGTTTCACCATCTATCTCTATTTGTAATTCATAACGGTTGGTATCAACCTTTTCCTTTGCCTTTAAACTCATTTCTTTTCCTCCTAATTTATATACCAATAAACAATGTCGTATCATTATAACATAAGTAAAATTAATTTTCCACTATTGTTTCATACAAACATTGTGATATTTTAAAGAATTTTTAAAGGTAAAAACTCTAAAAAATCACAGCTGACAAGAGAGAACTTCACGCCCTCATAGATCCCGTTGACAGCATTGTAGCAGCCTGCCCCGTGGATGTGTCCATAGTAGCAGCGCTCAATTTTTTCGTTCACCAAAACCGAAAAAATTTCATCGCAGACCTGATCCTTAGTGACCGGTGGATAATGTAAAAAAACAACGGGAATTAGGTTCCGGGCTTTTGCCGCATCTATTGAGGCCTGCAATCTGGCCGCTTCCCGCAAGATAACTTTTTCATTGTGATCCTTTGCATCAAAAAACCAGCCTCTTGTGCCGCAGATGGCATAATTTTCATAGGCTACCGCGTTATTATGGACAAAATCTATGGATGTAAACCCATTTTCAATCAGAAATTTTTGCATTTTCTGCATGGTTGCCCACCAATAATCGTGGTTTCCCTTTAAAAAAAGCTTTTTTCCCGGTAAGGAGTGGATCAATGCAAAATCCTTCACAGTTTCTGACAGTCTCATTGCCCAGGAAATATCTCCCGGTATGACCACAACATCCTGCTCTTTTACAATTGCACGCCAGTTTTTTTCTAACCTGCTGATATAATCCGTCCAACCTTTGAACACATCCATGGGCTTGTCGGTGCCCAGAGATAAATGCAAATCAGCAATCGCAAACAAAGACATTTTATGCCTCTTTTCAATCAAAAATTAAAAACTAAATCATACCTTTTTACCCATTATTCGCTTGAATAGCAAAAGCACAAACGGGAAAATTAATAGTGTCAACAAAACAAGTTGACAAAAAGGGGTGTATGATGATGATAATCAACATTGATAAGGATACAAAGGTATCACATGAAATCAAATGTGATGCCGAAAATTGTATCCACAATGGGCCGCATCGGCGGTGTTACGCTGAGAGTATCAAGGTGGGCACAGAGCATGCCGCGAATTGTATAGATACCTTATGCACAACTTTCAAGAAGAAATAAAATCAAATATCCCCTATAAAGCCCGGCAGAAATTCTGCCGGGTCTTTTATTTTATCAGCAAATCAAACACAATATCCTTCATGTTTTCTTTTTGGCAAACCTCTTTGAAACGAATCTGCTTTTGATCCAAATTTTTCAGCGGTAAAGGAATCTTTACCCCTGTTAATTCTTCCAGCTTTTCGGCCATTTCGATTTCTGTTCCGTTTGCCAGTGTTTCATCCACGGCGGCCAGCACACTGCCGGCGAATTTATAGGGCGACGCTGTGGAAACGATGAGAGAAACGGTTTCGTCCCCTGTTTCCTTCCGATAGGCTTCATAAGCGTGGATTGCGACTGCCGTGTGGGTGTCACATAAATAGCTGTAATCGCTGAAAATACTTTTGATGGTTGCAGCGGTTGTTTCGTCGTCACAGTATGCAGCAAAGAAGCTGTCGGAGATTTTTTGTTTTGTAGCGCCGTCAATCTCATATTTCCCTGTTTTCTCAAGCGCATTCATCCAGTCTGCGGTGGTATCTGCATTGTCATCGGTAAGATGATACAACAAACGTTCCAGATTGCTGGATATTAAAATATCCATAGAAGGTGAGGTTGTGCAGAAAAAATCACGGTTTCTGTCATACACGCCTGTCTTGATAAAATCCGTCAAAATATTATTTTTGTTGGAGGCGCAAATCAGCTTTTGAATGGGAATTCCCATTTTTTTTGCATAATAAGCCGCCAGAATATTTCCAAAATTGCCGGTGGGTACCACCGCATTGATGGGATCACCCTGTTTGATACTGCCTTCCTTCACCAAGTCGCAGTAGGCAGAAATATAGTACACAATCTGAGGAACAAGACGGCCCCAGTTGATGGAGTTTGCACTGGAAAACTCCATATTATGAGAGGATAAGGTATTTTGAATCTCCTCATTGGTAAATATTCTTTTTACCCCGGTCTGTGCATCGTCGAAATTTCCTTCTATGGCACAAACGGCTACATTGTCACCTTCCTGAGTAACCATTTGCAGCTTTTGCATCAGGCTGACGCCGTCTGAGGGGAAAAACACCAGTATC
>MKRK01000044.1:0-803 GCA_001896915.1 Clostridiales bacterium 43-6 | reverse complement strand
GTCCTTTTTCAGTATAGCAGCGGATTTTGTCAATAAATAGGGCAAAAGCTGCAACGCCATATCTTTGAACGCACAGGTGGGTCCGTGCCACAATTCAAGAATATGCATGGAATCGGACAGCTTGCTGATGGGAGCGGGAATATCGTCTTCAAACTTCAGGTTACTGTAGGCACCGCTCACACATTCAAGTACATCCTCTGCTGTAAAATCCGTCAGATATTTATTCAAAACAAAAGCGGCTCTGTCGATATAACTTTTGTCGGTTAAACCGGCTATTTCATCCTGTGACAAAAGCGGGATTTCTTTTGGAACAAAAAGACCGCCTTCCTTGGAAATGCCCTGTGTGATTTCTTGTGCGGAAGAAACTGCAACATTTTTTCTTGTACTTGTATACTGCATAGTATGACTCTTTTCTCCGGCGAATTGTTCAAAAAACCAAATGCCGCCGGTCATTTGGCTTTCGCTTTCTATTTTATAATAAAATTGACTGTTTGTCAAAGATTAAACATAATATGTGAAAACAGGCATACATCTTTATTACAAACCCTATGAACGGATGTGATGCCTTGAAATATTTTGATTTGCATTGTGACACACTGTTTGAATGCAAAAAACAAAGCTGTTCCCTGTTACAAAACCATCTTCATGTGGATTATCGGCGCTTATCAGAGTACGACGCTCCCACACAGGTTTTCGCCATTTGGCTGGATGACAGTGTTCGGGGAACGGAAGCAATTGTGAAGTTCAGAGAGCTTTACGAGTTATTTTTAAAAGAGAATGTCTATAGTCGTGTGAACGCGATT
>MKRK01000043.1:578-11131 GCA_001896915.1 Clostridiales bacterium 43-6 | reverse complement strand
ACAAACCCTTTGAAGATATTGGCGCGGGGATCGGACAGGGAATAGACCGCGTGTCCCATGCCATAGATCAGGCCGGCTTTGTCAAAGGCCTGTTTGTTTAGCAGCGATTCCAGATAAGCAGAAACCGCAGCTTCGTCCGTCCAGTCGCTGACCGTCTTTTTCAGATCATCAATCATCTGGACAACCTTGATATTAGCCCCCCCGTGCTTGGGACCTTTCAGAGAACCGAGAGAAGCGGCGACGGTGGAATAGGTGTCCGTCCCCGAAGAGGAAACCACATGGGTGGTGAAGCTGGAATTGTTCCCGCCGCCGTGTTCTGCGTGTAAGACGAGAGCCACATCGAGAATCATAGCCTCCAGCTCGGTGTATTGACTGTCGGGACGGAGAAGATGAAGAATGTTTTCGGCAATGGACAGCTCGGGGTTGGGCGCATGGATAAACAGGCTTTGACCGTCATGATAATGGCTGTATGCCTGATAGCCGTAGACCGACAACAGCGGAAACAGCGCAATCAGCTGCAAGGACTGGCGCATCACGTTGGGGATGGAAATATCGTCAGCCAGCTCGTCATAGGAATACAGGGTCAGAACGCTTCTGGCCAGCGTGTTCATCATGTCCCGGCTGGGCGCTTTCATGATGATGTCCCGGACAAAGCTGGTAGGCAGCGTCATATAATCCGCCAGAATTTTTTTGAACTCTGTCAGTTCGCCGACCGTGGGCAGCTCGCCGAACAGCAATAAATAGGTAACTTCCTCAAACCCGAACCGTTTTTCACCAATGAAACCGTCCACGATTTGTTCCACATCAATTCCCCGATAAAACAGCTTTCCTTCACAAGGGATCACCTCGCTGTCTTCAATGGTATACGCCTTGACCTCGCCGATTTCGGTCAGTCCCGCCAAAACACCTTTTCCGTTAATATCACGGAGCCCGCGTTTCACCTCATATTTGACGTACAGTTCCGGGTCAATGGTGCTGTTTTTGATGCATAGCTCCGTCAGGCTTTGTACCTCCGGTGTGATTTCCGAATACTTTTTTGTTGACATCGTTATCCCTCGCTTTATGATTTTAATCAAACAAAAAGAAGACACACAGTGCCTTGTTTTTGTTTCCATACCAATGATTATAACGGAAAATGGCAAAAAAAGAAATAGCTTATCTCAAATTAATAAAAGTTTTCATATGACAAGCGCTTTTTGAGCCAAAATCCGAAGGAAACAGGCGATGGGAGCAAAATAAAATAAATGGGATACACTGTCAAGATGGGATTGAAAAGATTATGCAAATGTGCTATAATTATTCAAGAAGAACGATATTTTTATATTATTGTTCTAAAATGAGATAACCGATAGAAAAATAAGGTTTTGTGTCGGTCGTGAAAGGGTGCAGATTATTGAAACAGTATGGCGCAAAGAACATTAAAAATGTGGCCTTGGTTGGCCACGGCGGTTCGGGAAAAACTTCCTTAGCAGAAGCAATGTTATTCCTGGCAGGCGCTTCTGACCGTTTGGGAAAAGTTACAGACAGCAATACAGTTATGGATTTCGACCCTGAAGAGAAAAAACGCAAGGCTTCTGTTTCAACAGCGGTTGCACCGCTGGAATGGAAGGAGCATAAGATAAATATCATTGATGCGCCGGGTCTTTTCGACTTTGCCAGCGGTGTGAACGAGGCGCTGAGAGCCGCCGAAACCGCACTGATCGTTTTGTCGGGCAAATCCGGGCTGAATGTGGGAGCGGAAAAGGCATATAAGGCCGCGTCTGCCAGAGGCATTGCAAAAATGTTTTTCATCGGCAAGCTGGACAGCGAAAATGCCGATTATTTCAAAACCGTGGCGTCCCTCACAGAAAAATACGGCACGGCAATTTGCCCTGTGATTGTTCCCTATGTGGTTGACCGTGTTGTAAAATGCTATGTAAATCTGGCAACAGAAAAGGCATATGAATACAAAAACGGCAAAGCGGCTGAGGTGGCGCTGCCGGATTTGGGCTCCCGATACGAGGAAATGCACAATTTACTGTGCGAGTCCGTCGCCAGTGTGGACGAGGAGCTGATGGAAAAATTCTTTGGCGGAGAAGCCTTTACGGCAGAGGAGATTTTAAAGGGACTCTCCGAAGGGGTCGCCTCCGGCGACATTGCCCCGGTTTATTGCGGCGCCGGGCTTTCTACCGATGCGGTGGATTTGCTGCTGGACGGAATCGTCAAAATCGCACCCGCGGCGGCAGAGGGTGCCGGGGAAACCGCAAAGGATGCCACCGGCAAGGAAGTGAAGCTGACCGCAGAGGACAACGGTCCCCTTGCTGCCATTGTGTTTAAGACCATCGCCGACCCCTTTGTGGGAAAGCTGTCTTACTTTAAAGTAGCATCGGGGAAGCTGTCTGCCGACTCCCATGTGATCAACGCACGCACCGGGGAGAACGAGCGGATCAATAAGGTTATGATCATCAAGGCCGGCAAGCAGGAGGAAACCCCCTACATAGGCGCCGGAGATATCGGTGCGGTCGCCAAGCTGGGTGATGTCGCCACCGGCGATACCCTGACCGATCCGTCCAAGCCCTTGACGCTGGAGGGAATATCCTTCCCGGATCCGTCCTTATCCATGGCCATGTATCCAAAAGCCAAGGGCGACGAAGAAAAAATTGCTTCCGGGCTGGCAAGGCTCATGGAAGAGGATCCGTCCATTTCCTATGTTCAGAACGTGGAAACCCACGAGCTTGTGGTTTCGGGTCTGGGTGAGCAGCATCTCGATGTTGTGGTGTCCAAGCTGAAATCAAAATTCGGCGTGGAGGTCATTTTATCCATTCCGAAGGTTGCCTACAGAGAAACCATCCGCAAGTCCGTTAAGGTTCAGGGCAGACACAAAAAACAGTCCGGCGGACACGGTCAGTTCGGGGATGTGTGGATCGAATTTTCCCCCTGTGACAGCGATTCCCTGGTTTTTGAGACCAAGGTTGTGGGTGGTGCGGTGCCCAAGGGCTTCTTCCCCGCCGTGGAAAAGGGTCTTCACGAATGCATCCACAAGGGCGTGCTGGCGGGCTATCCTGTGGTGGGTCTCAATGCAGTGTTGTATGACGGCTCCTATCACCCGGTGGATTCTTCCGAAATGTCCTTCAAGCTGGCGGCCGCCGTTGCCTATAAAACCGGACTGCCTCAGGCTTCTCCCACTCTGCTGGAGCCCATTGGCACACTAAAAGCGCTGGTTCCCGACGAAATGATGGGCGATATCATGGGGGACGTCAACAAACGCCGGGGCAGAGTGCTGGGCATGAACCCCATGGAGGATCGCTATCAGGAGGTGGTCGCCGAGGTTCCCATGGCGGAAATGGGCGATTTCTCCATCACGCTTCGCTCCCTGACCCAGGGTCGAGGAAGCTTCTCCTTCAAATTCGAACGGTACGATGACGCCCCGCCCGCTGTAGCACAAAAAGTAATCGACGAAGCAAAGAGATCCGAAGAAAGCGCATAAAAAAAGGAACTCCCGCACCGTCCGGTGCGGGAGTTGGTTTGTATGATTGGGAAAATGCTTATGGTGCATAGGTTTGTTCGTTATCTCCTGATCCATATGAGGCGGAAACGACAACACCATTGCTAACTTCAAATTTAAAAGGTTCAGCCATATCGGACCCCAAAAGCTTTCGGACGCCTTCAATGACATCTGAATCTTCAGCACTTGCGCTGGAATAAATCTCATCAAGAACCTGTCCGGCGCCCGCTCCAGTGCTCGTGATATAGGTCATAGCTGCTGTGTATACCAATCGTGCATTTGTCAAATTAGCTGTTTTGGTGGCATTGCCCATAATTCCGATAAAGGATGGAATTAGGATGGCTGCCAAAATTCCAAGGATGGCGATGACAACAATTAACTCTATCAGAGTAAATCCATTCTTCTTCTTCTTTTTGGCTTTCATATGATCCCTCCTATATCACAGAATACTCTTAGTTTGTAACAAACTACATTCAATATGCACAGTATAGCAACCATGCGCGATTAAATCAATACGAATAGATGGAAAAACCCTGACGAGAGTCAGGGTTTTAAAATGTTAGTACGCAAAAAATTAAGCTGTTGTTGTCGCTTCTTCTGTAGGATAGTTTATTGGGTCTCTTGTTCCGCCCGGCGGTGTATATGTGATACCTGTTACGGCACCAGTGGCTTCGTCGACATTCACAACAAACGTGTCTCCATCAAAGCCTGCCCCTAAAATAAGCAAAGCTTCATTTTCTACTGTTGTGTCATCAACTGTTTTATTGGCAGCGGACAAACGGGATGCAGCAGCAACGGATGCAGAATAGATCGCACGAGCATTCGCATTGTCAGTTGATCCGTGTGCCTGATTTAAGATACCCAGCATTGACGGGACGAGGATGGCGGCTAAGATACCGAGGATTGCGATTACAACAATAAGCTCAATCAGGGTAAAGCCTTTTTTCTTTTTGCGATTGATAAGATCGCTGCGCTTTGTGATTTTGTTCATTTATTTTTTCCTCCTTATATTTTAAGGGAATAAATTCCCTCAATATACGAAAAATAAGAGAATATAAAAGTATTATAACCCATACATGTTAGATTTATTTTAAGCTATTGATATTACATTTTGTATGGTGTATAATCTACTTAATTAACGTGGTTAAATTATATATCTTTTCAATAAAAATGTCAACTGAAACATTTGATATTTTGTATAGTTTATTAATGGAGGATGTCTCAATGAAGGATTTTCTTAATTTTATGGTCGAAAACGCCATACTTTTACTGGCGGTGTCATTTTTTGTATTTGCAATCATAATGATTATTATGCTAATTATAATGATTCGTTCCAGCAGGCTGGACAGGAAAGCGCTGATCAAGCAGCTCAGTAACGTTCAGGACAATATGTTCACCTCCTCTGCCCAGATCCTCGCGGAAAAGCTGACGGATTTTGCTGGAACCACCATGCTCCAAAAAATCAATGAAAATTATGCTGCGATGGTCAATCAAAACCTTCTGCCCCAGGTCAATGATGCTGCCCAGACGGTCTCGCGGTTATCCGAAGCATTGGTCATTCGCCAGGAAAGCGGAATGCGGGAGCTGGCACAGGCCTTTATCGATCTGTTGTCTGAGAAAACCAACGAAAACGCACAGCTGCAAAATGAAATCATCGGTCAGCTCAAACAGACCGCAGCAGATTTTTCACGGGAGGTCGGCTTGGTCTCTTCTTCGGTGAAGGAGCTGGCGGATTTACAGAATTACACCCTCAATATGTCCGGCAGCCTATCCCAGAACATTGCCGGCACAGTGGACGAGCTTTGTAATAAAATCAAAAGCCTTGAGGATATTTACGGGAACACCGCCATGTCCATCAGTGACTTGCAAAAGAACATTACCGACAGTGCCAATATCATCAAAAGTCTGAATGAAGCAGCGACGGCGGCAGAGCGAAGCGCCGCACAGGCCAACATCAGACTGACGGAATATTCAGAAAACACCGCCTTGCTGCTGAACAGCGCCGTGCAGTCCATGCAGAAAAACACAAGCGAAGCCGCGGTTGCCGTGATTGAGGAATTTTCAAAGAAAATCAATATCAATTATGCTTCTGTCACAGAAACGGTTGACAAGCTCGGTACCATCAGCACACAGATCAGTGAATCCGCTTTTGTGTTCAGAGACGCCATCCGAAAGGTCTATGAGGATTTCTCAGAACAGCTGAATGAAAACATTGACACGGTTGCTTCCTCTGTTGCCAAGTCTGTGATTTCCGAATACGGTAACATCACCGACAGTGCAGAGAAGCTGTCCCAGACCTTGTCAGACAATGTTCGGGTGCTGAATGATCAGTTTTCCAACCAAATTAACGATTTGAACAGCTTCAATTATCAGCTGAACAACCGGCTGGACAGCATCAGCAGTGATATTACCGCAGCGTCCAATAAATTTGAAACAGGCATTGACAAAACCGTGGAGGAAGCACTCAATCAAATGGATTCGTCAGTGGCGGACATTGCAAAACGGCTGACGGATGTTACCTTAAACATCAAGGATGCAGCAGACGCATTGCCGAAAGCGTTATACAATACAAACGGCAGATAATATGTCTGGCGAAACCCTGAAAAGAGAAAGGTTATCACAATGCTACAGTTTACCCCGAAACATATACTTTCTGTCAAAGAACAGATTTCAACCCTTTTTCCCTTGCCGGAGGACTATGCCACAAGAGACAATTCCCAGGCTGTAAGGGTGCTTGACGTGTTACGGCTTTCGGGTATTGACAGCTTCAAAACCATATCCGACTCCGAGCTGAACTGGATTTATCATTTGTCCTTATTGTGTGATGAACAGGAGTTTCAGGCGTTGAAATCCGTTTATATGAGAAGGGTTACCCAATATTCCTATACGGTGGGCTGGATGTTTTATCAGCTGCACCCCAATGAGCAACGGGTCAAGGAAATTTTTACGATTGCGTGTAATTGGATGAATGCCAACAAGCCGGAGGAGTATAGCAAAACCTTGCCTTACCGGACGGGGTTGCCCCTGGACGATATTTATATCAGGGCCATTGACATCATCAAAGCGGAAAAACGACCCTTCCGTGAATTTGCGGAAAAACATCGTATTATGTTTGACAGTATTTTTTCAAACCAGCTTTTGCTGGTTTATTTGTCACGGTGTGACAAAACAGAGATCACCAAATACGAGAAATTGCTCATCAAGCTGATGGACAATTCCGCCATTGAGTTTTTACGCCCTGCATTACAAAATGTGACCTACAAGCTGAAGTTTGAAGAAATGTCACCTACCGTTGTGGATGCCATCATTCTGCGGCTGACCAATTCCAAGGAGGAGAACATCGGAATTTCCCCCCAAATGCTGCAGCGAATGAAAAAGATTCGATACAGCGGGATTTTGGAAGAGTTTTATCCGCCCGATTCACAAAAAAAGAACATTTTCGGGAAGCTATCTTATTATATTAAGGAAATTGAAAGACTGACGGATGATTGTATCGCCATTGACCTGGGGACCTATTGTGTGGTTGACGCAAAGAATTGGCAGGATTATTGCTTTGCCCTGCAGCCGGCTACGTATGCAGAGAGGAGAAACAGCTTTCTCGAGCAGGATCGGGATGAATCGGTCTGGCTGAACATGGAGAAGGAACGGGTGCCCACGGCTCACGATGTCATTCTGGATCTCGCCCATTCCTCCGTCATCATGCTGGAATTTTCAAGCTTTAATATGCTGTTTTCCAGAGATTTATTGTTGTCCGGCAGGCTTCTGCGGGACGATGGGTAAGGAGAGAGTTATGCGCTTTATTGAATATGAGAAGCTTTCTAAACGGAAGCAAAAAGAAATCAACAACAAAAAGAGAACCACATGGGAGCTTAACCCCGTTACCAGAAAAACGCCCACAAAGGGATATAACAGAAAAAAGAACCGGTATGCAGAGGACGAATCCTTCGATACCGGTTCTTTTTTGCTGGGACAAACGTCTCCTGACCGACCAAAGGACGGCGTCAGCTTTTGTCGCCGGGCTTCGAGACCAGTGCAGTGAGGTAGCCAAAGACAATGGCGGCGGTAATGCCGCCGGCTGTCGCAATGACGCCTCCGGTAATCACACCGATCAGACCGAATTCTGCCACTGCTTTTTCCACACCCTTGGCCAGGGCGTAGCCAAAACCGGTCAAAGGAACCGTGGCACCAGCACCGGCCAGCTCTACAAGAGGTTCATAAACCCCGATGGCGGTCAATATCACGCCGGCGGTCACAAAAGCAACCAGTATTCGTGCCGGGGTCAGCTTGGTAAAATCAATCAGCAATTGACCCACAACACAAATCAGACCGCCCACAACAAACGCATAAAAATACTCCATGAAATTTTCAGCACCTTATTTTATTATTTTCTATATAATTTCTGCATTTTCAGCAATTTTATTCATATATTATAATATTGGAAGATAGCTTGACCTATTTATGAAGTTACCAAAAAAGTCAGTTTGCATAAAATATATCAGAGGTGTCAAAACGGGCCCGGCGTGCCGGTGACGGTGATACGTCCTTGGGGAGCCGCTCGCAACCTTCTGCACCTCTTTTCTATAGAGAAGGAGGCTGACGCACAAAAATTGTGCATCAGCCTCTTTCATTTACGGCAATTGTATGAGTGCATGTACCATTCGTTAACGGCAAAACCGGTTCTTACCCGATTGGTCTTGCAGCTACAGTTTCGGATGGAAGGACTACCCTGCCGATGCATGATACAATCTTCCGTAACTGTAGCCTTCCTTCCGCCCCACGGTTGGATTGTATCATGGAGAAACAGTGGCAGATATACAAAAATGGAGGGCTGGCGACTTCAGGGGATCAGGAAAGTTATGTTGTGGCGGCTTTTATTTGTGTGTTTTTTTCCGTTTCCGTTCTAATTTTATGTCCAATTCTTGAAAATATTCATCAATCAGCCGGCTGTATTCGTCCAGCGACAAAAGCCGGTTTTCGCCCTTTTCCTTTGCCAGCCGTGCCAAAGTAAAATTCACATCGTTCTTCAGCTCGTTGCGGTCATTACGCAAAATAAAAAACAGAATCATACTGGTAATGACAACAACACCGTGGGGAATGAGAAACAGAGAAAAGGTTAATACATAACCATCCTTATAGGTGGTGGTGTCAGGGATGCCCCCAAACAGACTGATGACTACAATTGCAATCAAAAGGCAAATCAAAATAGAAGAAACGATAGCGGTTTTGTGTTTTTTGAACACCATTATAATGCCCGAAGCAAACAAAAGACCGCACAAAACCAACAGGGCGGCAGAGGATATTTTCAGCTGTGAAATATTATCTTGATAACCCTGGGTGATCTGTGCATCCAAAACCAAGGTGTTTCCCAGCGTCAGGATCAAAGCAAAAAACATGGAAAGAAAATAAAACACTTTGGATAAAACCCATGTCCGTCCGCCTTGATAATTCCATTTCTCGCCTGCGTTACTACGGCGTATCTTTTCTTTTTCATGAAAATGACGATAAAGCAGCTCCAAATTATCGTCATACCGCTCATTGCCCGTTTTTTTGACTTTAAAGTTCATTGTATATCCCATTTCCCCGGCGGAAAAATAGTAAAAACCATCCTCCGCCGGAACAATGGTTCATAGTAAATCAAAAAATCGTGTTGCTTTTTATGATTGATATTCTTAGTATATTCGATATTTTTAGATTAATCAATAAGAAAAGTAAAACTTTAATTTTAAGAATGATTATGCTATAATAGCCAATATATGATGAAAAAAGGGGTATCCCGATGGATAAAAAAAGAATAGAAGCAGCCATACGTGAAATATTATTTGCAATCGGAGAAGACCCGGACAGAGAAGGACTTACCGAAACACCTATGCGGGTTGCCAATATGTATGAAGAAATTTTTTCCGGTCTTTCGGAGGATCCGAAAACCCATATGAAGATTTTTAACGAACCCCACTGCGGTGAGCTTGTGGTGGTGCGGGACATTCCCCTATACTCCATGTGTGAGCATCATCTCATCCCCTTTATGGGAGTTTGCCATATTGCGTATATTGCAAACAATGAACAGGTCATCGGTCTGTCGAAGCTTGCCCGGATTGTCAACTGTTTTGCCCGCCGTCCGCAATTACAGGAAAGGCTTACTTCACAGCTGGCGGATTTTTTGGACGAGCACTTAAACCCCCAGGGTATTGCCGTGGTGATTGACGCGGAGCATTTGTGCATGACCATGCGAGGCGCAAAGGCTGCGGGAGCCAGGACCCAGACCAGCGCGCTGCGGGGCAGAATCAAAGCGGATGCCAGAAGCCGCAGCGAGGTTATGTCATTGCTGACGGGGACATCAAGATGAGTGTTTTTCGGGGAAGGGATTTTTGTCTGCCCATGGGTCAAAGGACCTATGTGATGGGGATACTGAACCTGACGCCGGACTCTTTTTCCGACGGCGGCAGCTTTACTGACATCCATGCCGCCGTGGAGCATGCACTGGAAATGCAGCGGCAGGGCGCTGATATGATCGATATCGGCGGACAGTCCACAAGACCGGACAGTGTGAAAATATCGCCGGAGGAAGAGCTGTCCCGTGTTGCTCCTGTTTTGGAAGCGCTGAAGGGTAAGCTATCTGTGCCGGTTTCGGTGGATACCTTTTATGAAAGCGTTGCAGAGTGGTCACTGGAGCAGGGGGCAAGTATCATCAATGACGTTTCCGGCAGGGTAAACCACGAAATGCTGCGGATTGTAAAAGAGCATGGTGCCGGTTACATTATCATGCACTGTGAAGGGCTGGAACAGCCGATAACGGACAAGCTGTTATTTCTGGCGGAGCAAGCGAACAAGGCAGGGATCGACAGGGACAGTATTTGTCTGGATATCGGAATCGGATTTCACAAAAACACGGAGGAAAACATTGATTTGTTACGGCATCTGAAAGAAATCAAGCCGGGGGGATATCCCTTGTTGATCGGGGCGTCCCGCAAGCGTTTTATCGGAGCTGTCTCCGGGGAAGAAACTCCGGAAAACAGGGATGCCGGTACCATTGCGGCACACACTCTCGCCATTGCCGCCGGCGCAGATATCA
>MKRK01000043.1:0-549 GCA_001896915.1 Clostridiales bacterium 43-6 | reverse complement strand
AAGAAGAGACAGGAGAATAGAAATGGATACCATCATGATCAAGGGCTTAACGATATTTGCTTATCACGGCGTCAATGAAGAAGAAAAGAGAAACGGACAGAGCTTTGTTCTGGATATTCTAATCAAAACCGACATCAAAAAAGCCTGTATCAGCGACGATTTAAAGGATACCGTCAGCTATTCCGCCGCTGCCAAAAAAGCCGTCGCAGTCATGACGGCGGAGAAATATGATCTGATTGAAAGGGCGGCCGAAGTGGTGGCACAAAGCTTGCTTGAGAGCTTTCCGGCCATCAGGGAGGTGGAGGTTACGCTAAAAAAGCCGCAAGCCCCCATTAAGGCAGAGTTTGATTATGTTGCGGTGAAGATTACAAGAGGGAGATAGACAGGGATGGCTAAGGTTTATTTGTCGTTGGGCTCCAATCTGGGGGATAGACGGGATAACCTGCAAAATGCCCTAAGACGCATCAATACCCTCGAGAACACGGAGATCAAAGCGATTTCCTCTGTGTATGAAACCGATCCTGTGGGATATTTCGATCAAAACAGATT
>MKRK01000042.1:18222-18393 GCA_001896915.1 Clostridiales bacterium 43-6 | reverse complement strand
TATGTCCTGTCCGGCTACAAAGGTAAGGTATACGAAAATGCACCCCAGGTTTTGGTGGATACGATTCTGAACAGCGAGGAAGAAACCATTGTCATCGCCATCGGACCGGCCACAAACCTGAGCGCCGCAGTACAGCTGAACCCTGCCATCACAACCAAAAGCAAAATCATC
>MKRK01000042.1:7822-18132 GCA_001896915.1 Clostridiales bacterium 43-6 | reverse complement strand
CTGTTTTCCGGCTGGAAACTCGATCTGGTTCCGCTTGACAGCTGCGGCTTTATCCGCCTGACAAATGAGGATTATCAAAAGGTTTACCGGGCAAACAACGTCTTTACAAAAACCCTGATTACAATCTATGAAATCTGGGACAAAATCTGGCCGTGGGGACATGTGAAGGATGTTGTTGACACACAGTCCAGCATTTTATTTGATATCATCCCGATTTATTACCTGACCAACCCGGAATGGTTTGTTACGGAAACGGTTACAATACTGGTGGACGACGAAGGACTTACTTATGAAGAGGAAACCGGCGTGTCGGTCAACGCAGTGATGGATATCATAGATTCCCCCTTTGTGGAACAATTCACTGCCGATTTATTGGCAAATTGGAAGTAAGGTTCCGGCAGATACCGATAAAAAAAGTCCCAAAGCCCCTTCTCAAAAGAGATGGGGCTTTGTTTTTTGATCAAGTCATTGCCTCATTTGGTGGCAGGCTTGTCTTTTTACGAATATAATAGGGAAGTGAAAATTATTGTTTCGCAAAAGGGGGTATAACCATGGCTGAAATTGAGGACGGGTTTGATTTGACCGGCACATGGCAGGGGGACGATGGCTCCGTGACATATCTGCGTCAGGTGGAATTGGGCGACAGCATCCAGATTTTCTGGCATTCCACAAGAGCGTCCGCCGTTCCTTATACCAATCTGTTTATGGGCTGTCGGGTGGGCAGCAGCATCTTCGGTCAGTGGGTGGATCTCCCCGAATACAGCGAGAATTCTATCGGTACCATGGCGCTGGAGGTCATCGACGCCAACACCATTCGTCAGGTCACTAACACCCTCCGCTACGGCACAAAGGAATGGAAACAAATCAGAAGCGGATTTCCGCCTGCCTCCACACCGGCAACAGAACCACCCTGTGACGAAAACAAGGAATAACAACATCGGTCACCACCGTTTCTATATAAAAAAGGGGAACAAGCCACCGTGGCTTGTTCCCCTTTTTTATGGGAGATGTCATAAACCCCCCGACCGTTCAAAAAGATCCCCGCTCACACAGGACGGATGCCCACACCCCCACAAGCTACCTCTAGCGTCCTTGCGAGCGAAGCGTGGCAATCCGTAATTCCCTCTTCGTCCTTGCGAGCGTAATAAACCATTCTGATGAATGGTCGGGCAATCCGTAACCCCTGTAGGGGCGTATCGCATACGCCCGTCGCTTGTTGTCAAAAACGCAAGAGAGAACGGATTGCCGCACCATACTGCGGCATGGTTCGCAATGACGCCGGTTTTCCTTTGTTGCACCACAAGGAAGCCAGAATAAACAGACTGCCTAGAGAATGGGGCTATTTTGTGCACACATTTTCCCTTTGGCGTCATTGCGAGCGAAGCGTGGCAATCCGTAATTCCCCATTCGTCCTATTATTAAAAGGCTAAGGCTCTAAATCGACTTTTTTTGCTTTTATATTTTCATATGCCAAATCAAGAATAGGGACAACTTTTTTCTCGTTTTTGTATATAACAAGTGTTCCTGATTTTTCGTCATATGCAGACTTCACAAGTAAACATTTATCATCAAACCGATGTATAATAACTTGTGTTTTATCTTCGGTAATATCATATGTTTTGTCATTCATTGCAATAAACATTCCCCATGCATAAGGTAGAATAATAGTCATAAAAGCAAAGTAAAAAAGAATATAGATAGCGTAATTTCTTAATCTCGTTTCTTTGATATTTTCTTGATTCACACTTTCTTCGTCTATATGTTTGTGCCTTCTGAATATAAACTGTGGGGTGGCTAATATAATAAAAAGATCAAAAAGATATAAAATTGACAGATAAATAGTCAAGAAATAAATATTATCCGAATAAATCAATATGTTTTTATTTGGCAAAATATAATAAACGTAATTGATGAAAGATAATATAGCCGCTGAGATGATAGCTATCAATACTAAATTAAAAAATTTATTGCATGGAAACAGCTTCTTTCTAAAAGCTAAAACAAACATATACTTAGAAAAATTGAGAAAAACATAAAGAAGCAGACTCAATGTACCGTAGAAGAATAAATCCAGCAGCAGATTTTGATTGGTGGCCTTATAATAAAATGAATCGATTGAGAAATAATCCCCGAAGCCTTTTGAGAATATGTAAATTGCCAGTTGCATCAAAAACCCCAACAGAGTTATGATGCCGGTTAACAATGCGGTAACCAGCACAATATTTGCCTTGATATATGCAATGGTTTTATTATTTTTCAATATTTCTATTATATTTTTCATTGTAAATAGCATTCTACTTTGCTTATATGTCTAAAATCATATGAAGCTGAATGTATGCTCTTGTCCCACCTTTCATTTTATCGTCAATATCGGATGATGAATTTATATGTATATCAAATAAATAATACAGTATATTGAGTAAATTTACAATATATATATGAATGGTCACGCGATCCGCAATTCCCTGTAGGGGCGTATCGCATACGCCCGTCGCTTGTTGTTGAGAATGCAAGAGAGAACGGATTGCCGCACCATACTGCGGTATGGTTCGCAATGACGCGTGGGTTAGCATATAGTGTATTGGGTAAGTTTACAATATAAATGAATGAGAGGAGGACATTTTGTCCTCCTCTTATTGTTTACCCTCTTCTAGTTTTAATATAATCAACATACTTCACCAAGTCTAGTTTTTCTTCCTCGTTCATTGCATCATAATCATTGATAATTTCAGCCAATTCATCTGTGTATATCACAGGTGGATTTTTTATATTGGTGCGACCGAGAAGGTAGTCGATGGATACATTGAAATAGTTAGCTAGTTTTTCCAAGGCTATTCTATCCGGTTTTGAACCAGCTTTCCAGTTTGTATTGCTGCTTTTGCTCATATCTAATAACCTTATTAATTTTGAAGGAGCAATCTTATTCTCTTTGCATAGTTTACTGAATTGTTGATAAAACATAAAATCTGCTCCCTAAATTTAGTCATTCTGACAAAAGTACAAATATATGTACTTTATATATTGACAAGTGCACTGTTATGCACTATAATAAACCCAACAAAGAAACAAAGTGGTACATAGAAACAGAAATGTGTGTGTGGTACACGGAAATAAAAGGGGATTGCTCCGGCATTTGTGACAGGGCTTGAGCCAATCACCGATGCGAACAAAATGAAGAATGCCGCTTCCGTCAGGACGGAAACGAAAGTCTTCGTTCGGGTATAGTGTTACCATTTTATATTCTGATAATGTTATTCTTCAATTTTATCATAACTAAATTTGTTACGCAAGAAAAATGTTTATTTTTGTCTGTTGTTTCTCTTTCTTTTTTTCTTTTTTCTCTTCCCTTAGGATCGGGCAGGTTTCCTTGCCCGGTCCGCCCCCGGAAGAAGCATGGCAGCAAGCGGGCATTTGTCCCCGGCAGGTGACGGGGAGTGGTAGCTTGGATAAGAATGCCCTGTACCGATAGGGGAACAGAGGGAGGGGCAAGAGCTCCCGCGCTGATAACATAATCACACGGGAAAAGAACGATGAATCCAACCATAGATATACCAACAAACGCAGTAAAGGATGAAGCACAACATGCACCCCGGAACGAAAACGGCGGTTTGCTGTTTCAGCGGACCGAAACATATGACCAAGGACGAAGAGCACCGGATTTCAAAACGGCTGAAAAACACCATTGAAGAGCTGATCAAACAAGGGGTCACCCATTTCAATACCGGGATTGATGCCTTTGACCAGATGGCGGGGGTGCATCTGATCCGGCTGAAAACGGCATATCCCGATGTCCGGCTGAATTTTGTCATCCCTTGTCTTGACCGCCGGTATACCCCGGAAAACAAATTCATCTACAATTTTGTCCTTTGCAAAGCAGACACCCTGTCGGTGGTTTCCGCCATTTATGATGAAACCTGTATGGCGGAGCAAAAACGGCGGATTTCCAAAAATGCTGATTTTTGTATCAGCTGTGAGAACAACAGTTGTATTAAGGTCATTAAGCTATAGAGCGGTGCGATTTGCACCGTTTTTTTGTTTTTGCCGTCATACTTCGACGAGGAGAAGGAAACTTTCCCTCGTTTTTTGGCGTAAAAATGCAGATTATAAAAAAATATTTCGGACAAGTGGGCTTATCCCAGTTAACTTATTTTCATCCTTACATATTATAGAGAGGAAAGTTATTTCCATATCATGAAATTAAAGGAGATATAACTTTATTATGCAATATGACGAGTTTGAAAATGAAGACTACGAACAAGAGTATGAATTTGCTTTTGATGGTCACGGAAAAGATAACTGCTGTGAGAAACTCTGTGAGGAGTATTATCAAAAATTACGTGATAAATGGCTTGATTATTTCTGTGCAAAACACGATGCGTGCTGTACCAAAGCATGCAGAGAATATTATAAGCGCAAATACGAGGAATGCGAACAATATTTCAAGGAGAAAATCCGTTGTTGCAAAGAAAAATGCAAGCATCATGACCCCTGCTGCCCCGGACCGACCGGACCAACAGGCCCCACAGGCCCCACAGGGCCGAGAGGTCCCCAGGGCTGTCCTGGTGAGCGTGGACCCATAGGGCCCACAGGACCTGAAGGCTGTCCGGGGCCCAAGGGCGACACAGGACCCACAGGACCAAGAGGACCCGAAGGCTGTCCGGGGCCCAAAGGCGACACAGGACCTACAGGACCCAAGGGAGATCCCGGTGCCACAGGCGCAACGGGAGCCACAGGTGCAACGGGACCCACAGGACCGAGAGGACCCGAAGGCTGTCCGGGACCCAAGGGCGATACAGGACCCACAGGACCGAGAGGACCTGAAGGTTGTCCGGGACCCAAGGGCTGTCCGGGACCCAAAGGCGACACAGGACCTACAGGACCCAAAGGTGATCCCGGTGCCACAGGCGCAACAGGCGCAACAGGTGCAACGGGACCAACAGGACCGAGAGGACCCGAAGGTTGTCCGGGACCCAAGGGCGATACAGGGCCGAGAGGACCACAAGGCATTCAGGGCGAACCCGGTCCCAGAGGCTCTATCGGACCCGTAGGACCAGCAGGCCCCACAGGTCCTATGGGACCGGCAGGACCCTCAGGCGTTTTGAATTATGCAGACTTTTTTGCATTGATGCCTTGTGACAACGCCAATCAGGTCGACCCCGGCAAGGATGTTTGCTTCCCGAATGACGGTCCGAACAGCGGCTATGCAATTTCCCGCATTGGTCCCGATGCATTTGTTCTGACGAATGCAGGCACCTATCAGGTGCAGTTCCAAGCAAGCGTAGCGGAGGCAGGACAGCTTGTTCTGACACTGAACGGACGTGAGCTGAATTACACGGTTGTGGGACGTTATGGCGGCAGCACTCAAATTGTCGGTATTGCTTTGGTGAATACGACATGCAGAGATGCGGTTTTGTCTGTCAGAAACCCGAAATGCAGCTGCAACTCCCTCACGCTCACCCCGTTTGCGGGCGGACAAAAGGCAGTATCGGCACATTTGGTTATCACACAGATCGGATAGGTGAAACAAAAAAGCACGGCTGGGTTCAGTCGTGCTTTTCTTGTTCTGTTTCAGAGGTCGGGTTGCATGCAGCGGCAATGATGACGAGATTTTCCTGAAGCCGTAAGTCATCGGGTTGGTAAGACAGCGCCTTTTTTGCGTGATGCAGTGCCTTCTCATACATACCCAGCCGGTAACAGCTGAGCGCTGCCAGGTCGTCGGGGGTATGGTCCCAGCAATAACCCATGTTGACATACGATTCAGACTTTTCAGATATTCTAAGGGCCCGGGAGGTGAGATAAAACACTGTTTCCCAATCGTTTAGGGTGTAGGCAAGCTTTGCAAACTCAATATAGGGTTCTCTCATATAGTCGCATTCCGCTATGCTGCGAAAGTACCAGCGATACGCTTCCGTATTGTTATGAAGTGCGTAACAGGATTTTGCAATCCATCGCATGGAGGCACAGCGTTCCTCCTTCCATACGGCAGAATTCAGTTTCAGATGCTGTTGCAGTGTTTCAATGCATTTTTCCCACATGGAGCGGTACATATACTCTCGGCCAAGATAATAAACAACACGGTCATCCTCGGGAAATTCTTTTGCCGCTTGTTCCAGCAGAGGAAGATAAGAGCTGCGGGATTTTTCGGCATCTGGATAATGGTCGAGCACCATGCCCTTGGCAAACACGATTTTTTCCGGCTGGTTTCCCACATACTTCAGGCATTCGTGAACAGGATAGACCCATTTGTAATCGAAGCGGGAATGGGCTTTGAAATAATTGAACTGGACGTCGGGGGAACCGTCTGCTTTTTGGCTCCAGTTATAGAGATATCTTGCTGTTTTTGCTTCCGGGTCCCATGCTTCCTCCAGCTTTTTTCGCCACCCGGGACGGAACCGTTCGTCCAGGTCGGTACAGACGCAGATGTCAACATCGTGGGGAACATGATTCAATGATAGATTCCTTGCCACATCAAACCGCCAGGGATTGATTTTGTTGCGATGGACAACAACGCCAAGCTCCCGCAGCCGTTCCGCCGTGCCGTCTGTCGAGCCTGTATCGGTCACCACAATGATATCCGCTTCACTCATAGACGCTACCCAGCTATCAGCAAAGGAAAGCTCGTCTTTGCAAATTGCATAAACGCATATTTTATATTGCTTCAAATAATCCACTCCGTTTTGTATTGTTTGCCTCGCTACTTAATTATATGACCGGGCAATGTCGTTGATACTCTGAAAATGGAAAAAGGGGGATATTACAGATTTGCAACAAATATTGACTTTTAGAAGGGAAAGGGATAGAATAGTTGAAACATTGCAGGATGAATGATGGCTATTATAAAATTTTTAATGGGGTATGAACAATGAAAAGAAAGGCTTTTTATTTGGTTTCCTCAGTTTTTCTGGCAGCGGTTTGTGGTGTCCTGTCTGTTTTGATTGCAGGCGCATTGAACCCAGGTAACCAAAACACAAGCAGTAAAATTGACTGGAACCCGACTACAGCCGTACCGGAAAAGAGAGAAATCAATTTTTTAGGCGAGAAACGGGCAATAACATGGGGAAAGACTTATCGTTACAACAAACAAATTTATAAAGTGTTTACAGATGAGAAGGGAAATTTTTATTTCTTTGATGAAAAAAGCAATTTCAGCGGGTATACCAACAAAGCGGATTTAGTGGACTTTTGGAACAAACCCGGCTTGGATAAAGGAACAAATAAGAAAACAGTAGAACAATTTTTAAATGAGCATGTAAAGCTCTCTGATTTTACTTTTGCATACGATTCTTATTTTGAAAATGACAAGTTCAGAAGATATACTTACAATAAATATCTCAATGGTTTTGAAACTGCAGAAAAAATCGAAGTGGATATCTACGATTTTGGTGTGATAAGTTCTTTCCGCCACGAAAAAATCGGTGTGTTTGATACAATAAAGCTTCCGAACATTGACATGAATGCGCTCAAAGCAAAGCTGAATACGGAGATAAAAGGCAAATATAAAGGCAATATATCCTATGAAATCAATCAGCAGAGCGGGACATACATAGACATAGACGACAACGGAAAACCGGTAATGGCATTTGACGTTACCGTAAAGGCAAATGAAGAGACAATGAGCGATATCTTCAATATTGCTTTGCAGTAGGGGCGGTGGGTGTAATGAAAATATTAAAACGGATATTTAGGTCCTTTTTGGTTTTGACTGCGGTTTTGTTCGGAGTTTACATAACTATATTGTGCGTGAGCCAACCCCAAAGGGAAACCAAAATAAATGAGCCGTTGGTGAAAGCAGATACGAACGATAAAAACGTGAAATATATCAGAGTAAAGGGCGACTATATTAAAATAACCAATAAAAATGCGGGTGTTAAGGCAACCGAAAAGGTCGATGATGCATTTACCCAGACCAATGATGTATATGACACTTTTTTGGATGATAAAAAGAACACGTATGAATTTTTCAATAGTTCGGATACGTTGGTAAGGTATCAACAGTATGATGCGTTTAAAGAATTTGCGAATGCTATGGTTGATCCGCCCATCACCAAAGACAGAGCAAAAGCATTGGCAGATAGCTTTTTGGCTGACTTTGCAGTGGATTTAAGCGGCTATTCCTTTATTGAAGTAGCGGAATATACCGAACGCAATTTGTATAATGTAATTTACGGAAAGCCAATCGGTGGCTGTGTAACAATTGATTGTGCCGAAGTTTCTATAAGAAAAGACGGATTTTTGAGAGAATTTTCGCAGACCGTTAAAGGTGTTTATGACGGAAAACAAGCCCCCAATATTGACGAATCGAAGCTGAAAGCAGGACTTGAGAAAAAAATTAAACAGGAGTTTGGGGAAGGACTTGTTAAATTTGAAATTCGAAACAAAAGCGATAAAAGGCTTTCTGTAGATATAATGGGAAACTGGAGTTTAGCCGTAACCGCATATGTACAAACAAAAATGGATGGTTCATTCGGCGGCTTGCCACGGAATTATAATTTTCATACAAGGGAAAACAAATGGGTATATGAATAAAAAATCGGGGCAATCGCCCCGATTTTTTTAATAGGAATTGTTTTTGATATAATCAATGAGCTCGTCCGCTTGACAGAACGCCATGGCAACGACAGTATCGGCGGCGCCGTAGTAGATAGCGATGCGTCCTGTGTCGGCATCCTGCAGTGTGGCACAAGGAAAGCAGACCATAGGGACATCGCCGATCTGCTCATAGGCTTTTGGGGAGAGAGCAAATAGGGCTTCAATCTGTATTTCACCTTCCAGGGTTCGTCCTTGTCCAGGATCGCAGCGGAAAAGCTGTAAACCAAGGTGCTGCAGGTTTGCATCACCCCGTGGTAGAATAACAGCCAGCCTTCTTTGGTTTCAATGGGAATGGGACCTGCGCCGATTTTCATCCAGCCCCAGCCCCCTGTGGGTTTCATTACCAAGCGGTGCTTGCCCCAAAAGGTCATGTCCGGGCTTTCGCTGTAGAAGATATCACCGAAAGGGGTATGGCTGTTATCGGACGGCCGGCTCAGCATGGCAAAATTGCCGTTGATTTTTTTGGGAAAGAGAACGCCGTTGCGGTTAAAGGGCAAAAAGGAGTTTTCCAGCTGATAGAAATTTACGAAATCCGTCGTCCATGCAACGCCGATGGTGGGCATGCCTTTGTAGCCGTTACACCAGGTCACATAATATTTATCATCGATTTTACAGACCCGGGGGTCATACCCGTATTCAAACACGCTCATTTCCTCGTTGTCTGCGGTGAACCGGATGCATTCCTCTTCAATATCCCAATTGACGCCGTCCTTGCTTCTGCCCACATGAAGTGTGTGCTCAAAGGTGGTCAAATCAATGCGGAACACGCCGATGAAGCCGCCCTCCCAGGGGACCACCGCACTGTTGAACACGCTGTTGCAGCCAAAGAACAGATCCCGCTGTATAATCGGGTTTTTCCCGCTTCTCCAGATGACGTCCGGGCAACCCTCCGGTTTGTCTTCCCAGGGCATATTCGGCAAAGCATCACCGATAATCATATTACTCATGTTGGTTTCTCCTTCACTACAGAATAGTAATATTATAACGGAATTTTGCCTGTTGCAAAATCAAAAATCAGTCTTAATATAAAACAAAAATGAACGGTCAAACAAGTTGTTTTCATTGACAATCCATGGGTTTGGAGATACAATGGAGTTACAAAAATTGTATCGAAAGGTGGAGCGGACAACGATAAAAGGAATGGCAAAACGGGGATTGAAAAAATGAAGATCCTGAATAATTTTAGGCAGTCAAATTTCGCTGTGCTGCTGTAGCTGTACGGTTTGAAGATTTCTGATTCCGTTTTTTTGCATGGTACGGAAATTCATTTAGGTTATGACATAAGCGATACTCAGAAAGGACTTGTTCAACATATGAAAAAAGGTCTTGTGAAATTATTTATTTTCTTGGTTTTCTCCTTTGGGGCGGTCTTTTTTGGGTCCGGTTCGGCTGACGCCGCCATACTGAGAGACAAGCCTGTGACTCTCACCCAGCCGGATGGCTCGTTGCTGGCGTGTTATATCAGCGGGGATGAATATTTAAACTATTATCATGACGGTAATGATAACGTGATTATCCAAAGTCCCGCAACCGGCTATTACACCTATGCCGTGAACAGAAACGGTGATGCGGCGTCTTCCGGTGTTGTTGCCCGGAACAGTACATCATTCGGGTTTTCATTTGTCCAGAAACCAATCAATGTAATGAGTGTTCAGCGCCTTTTGGAAAATGCCGATGAGGTGAAGGAAGAAATGGCGGCGGCTGCACAACGGGTTGCGGTT
>MKRK01000042.1:4883-7662 GCA_001896915.1 Clostridiales bacterium 43-6 | reverse complement strand
TTTTTCCCGCCAACACAGGCACTACCGTAAAATCCTATCGGGATCCTTATGTTCGCAGGTACTATGAACCTTACAATTCCGTTACAAATCCCGGTGGTTATCGGGATGATACCGAGAGGATGATACGGGAATATACGCTGTTAAAGAATGCGGTGGCTTCCATATCTTCTTCTGTTTCCACATCCTTGAATATTGACGGGGACAACAACGGATTTATCGACGATGTTTGTTTTATCGTGAACGGCGCAAGTGACGGATGGAGCGATTTGTTATGGCCTCACCAAATGAACCTGAGCGATGTGGGTCTTGCGAATATCACCATCAACAATAAAACCATGGACAATTATCAGTTTCAGTTGGTCAGCGATATGAACGTCAGCGTTTTGGCACACGAGACCTTTCATGTGCTCGGTGCGCCGGATCTGTATCATTATTATGATTACACAACTCCCGTGGGTCCCTGGGATGTGATGGAGTATAACCTTGAAATCCCTCAGCATATGTCAGCCTATATGAAAATGAAATACGGGAAATGGATTTCAACCATTCCCGAAATCGATGAGAACGGCACCTATACTCTCGCCCCCAACACCGCATATATCATTCGGTCGCCCATTTCCGTCACGGAGTTTTATGTTGTGGAATACCGAAAAAAGGCAGGGATCTATGAAAGCAGCCTGCCCGGTTCCGGGTTGATTGTCCACCGCATCAACAGCAATTACTACGGCAATGCCGACGGACCGCCCGACGAGGTGTATGTTTACCGCCCCTATAATTATGACAGCTATATATCCGATGCCAATTTCAGCAGTGATTACGGACGAGGTGAAATCGGTGGAGACAGCAACCCCATGTTTTTGACAGATGGAGAAAACGGGGAGGTGCGAATCACCAGCATCGGCAGCTGCGGAAGCACCATCAGCTTTCAGGTGGTCTATCCATACGGTGAGCCGACGGATTTTGCCGTGAGGGATAGCGTTTTGACCCATTACATCGGCTCGGACGCGCAAATCATCATTCCCGGCAATCTGGATGTTACCGTGCTTGGAGAAAACGTCTTTTATAAAATGGAGAGTATTGTAGGGGTGCAGGTTCCCGAAGGAGTCACCGTCATCCGGGCCTCTGCTTTTGAAAAGTGCACAAAACTTGAAAAGGTTATCATTCCGACCAGTGTGACGAGCATTGGAGACGACGCCTTCAAGGGGTGCAACAAACTGGTGATTTACGGCTATAAAGGGTCCTTCGCCGAACGCTATGCGACAGAAAACGGACTTTCATTTTCCGCTCTGCCGTTCATTGCCCCGCCGTCTGTATCGGCAACATCATCCGGGTTCAATAGCATCCAACTCAAAATCAGTCCTGTCGCCGGCGGAACGGGTTATGTGATATATCGTGCATTGTCACCCGACGGACCGTATCGCTATCTGTCTACTATAACAGGCACAGAGTATACTGACACCGCATTGACAACGGGTACTGCCTATTATTATCGGGTATATCCCTTACAGACGATGGAGACATATCAAATACCGGGAAGCGCTTCCACGGCGGTGATAGCAAGACCAATGCTAGGGATACCGAAATATACAGCAGCGGCCAAGGTGACACCCACAAGCATCCGGCTGGTGTGGAAGCCCACGGCAGGAGCATCGGGTTACATCATTTACCGGTATCATCCGGAAACAAAACGATACGAAATCGTCAAAATGCTTCCCGGAACTTCGTTCGTCAATACCGGCTTAAAAACCAGCACAGCGTATCTGTATCGGATTGCAGCATTTAAAATGGTCAACGGAAAAATGGTATGCGGTCTCTTGACCCATCCTATCTACAGCAGAACATAAAGAAACGCCTTTGAAGCATTGCTGTTTCAAAGGCGTTTATTGTTAAGCCGGTATCGCTTTCTTTTTATGTTTTGTTGTGATCAGAATGCCACAAATAAGAAGAGTGGCGGCAACCAATCCCATGAAAACAAAAATAAGCAGTAAAAACTGAAGGCTGAAGGAAATATGAAATTGCCGCAACAGTCCCGAAAGCTCCGATGAAAATGCACTCCAGATCAGGCACAGAAACACGGAGAGAACAAGGTTGAAGGTCCCCAACGCAATCAGGAAATAGCCGGCGATATATCCGTGCTTTTTTGCGGCCTGCTTCACAATGCCCTCTGACGGGGGCGTGTCGTCTGCCTTGGGTAAAGCGTCGATCACCAAAAAGCAGTTGATGGGCTGGTCCGGTTTTAAGATGCTGTCGGTGGAAACATGGAATAGTTCGCTGAGTAAAGTGATTTTGTCGATGTCGGGAACAGAATCGTTCAGTTCCCATTTGGATACCGCCTGACGGGATACCCCCAGCTTTTCTGCAAATTCTTCTTGCGACAGCTTGTTTTCTTTTCTGATGTACAGTATTTTTTCACCGATTGTCATAGGAGCCTCTTCTTTCCTGATTGTATTCGTGTTTAACACAACCAAAGCATAGCATTCTTTTGGTGTTTGTTCTACCATTTCAACCTTGAAAATCCGCAACCGACGGTTGCGAAGGATATTTTAAAAGGATTTCACGTTACTTGATTTTCCTTATTCTATCATATATATATCTATTTCACAATGGCTTCTCTGCATTTATCAGGTAGACAAATATTGTTTTTTGTGATATGGTATCCGGAAAGAGGTGAGGAATATAAAAGGCTTTTATGATAAGAAATACAATGACATGGATGATTTTGAACCGGACCTGTGGATGGCAAAGGATCTTTGCTTTCCCGTTCATTGGCATCGGCGGG
>MKRK01000042.1:0-4784 GCA_001896915.1 Clostridiales bacterium 43-6 | reverse complement strand
CCTATGCCTGTTTGTGGCAGTGATGCCGGATATGCTTTTTTCGGAACATGTCTGGCCCCAGAACGAAAGGCTCCATCACTCCGTCGTCCGGCAAGAGGATATGAATTCAGAATGCCGGAAGCTGCTTTTCACCATCGTGCCGTTTGCTCAAGAAAAGGCGGACAAGCATAACATTGTTTTAAAAGGCAGGATCATTACCTTGTTTGGTCTGCTCTATGAACAAATCGAAAAGCGTCCGATGGAACGGGATGACATGAAAAACAGAACGGTGATGGGGCAAATCGAGAAAGCCATTCAGCATATCACCGAACATTACAGTGAAGATATTTGTCTTGAGCAAGCCGCCAAGGTTTCCTCCATGAGCAGGTTTTATTTTTGTAAATCCTTTCAGCTGTTCACAGGCATCGGTTTTAATAAATATGTGAACCGGATACGGGTTCAGGCGGCCAAGCGAATGCTTGCCGCTGGTGACGAAAAAATCATTACAATTGCTATGGATTGCGGTTTTAAAAGCGTGCGCAATTTTAACAGGGTGTTTCAAAATGAGACAAGCTGCACCCCTCTCGCGTACCGAAAGGGTGCCCCGAAAGCTGAATGGACAATAATTGACCATAAATAACAAACATTTGACCAGAGAAAAATTGTCCCGGGATTTATGATGAATCAAATACCCGAAAGGAGCTTTTTTTTGAATACAATATTTTTCAATGCACATCATTCCCCCATCGGGTCCTTTTCCACACTGACACTGGGCTACCGGGGAGCAAGCGGGGGTATGGCAATCGGTCTTTCCCAGCCTGCGGACAAGAGCTTTTATCTTGGAATGCAAAACAGCGACGAATCCTATACCGCTTTTCCTTTTTTTGAAACAGGTGAGGATGAACGGCTCCGATACGATGCGGAGCATTTTGAAGCGGATCATAGCGAAGGAATCAGAACGTACAAGGAAATAAACAGAACATTCCGACTTTGCACAGACACATGGATCGCAGGGAATATGGAAGCGGTAATCTATTCCCAGGTGGAAAGCATCGGAGACCCTGCTGTCACTCCCCGGGAAGAGATGAAAAAGGTGCTTGTCCCCGGGGTGCTGATGGAGCTGACGGTGGACAACACCGGCTGTGATAAGTCCAGACGGGCGTTTTTGGGCTATGAAGGGGTGGATTCTTATTTTTCACTCACCGGCGTGACGGAGGAACATCACAGACTCACGGGCATTGCACAGGGAGGAAGAATCGGAATTTATACCGACGACGACAGTGTTCTGCCGGGTGCCGGCTTTTCCGCAGAGCAGATTTTGAGCGAGACCGACTATGACAATTTGGTCAATGCCGGCGGCAACACAGCACTTTTACTGATGGAAGTGCTCCCAAACACCAAGAAAACCTATCGCTTTGCCCTGTGCTTTTATCACGAAGGCAGGGCCACCACCGGAATGGATACCAAATATTATTACACAACACTCTTTGAGGACATCACAGAGGTTGCGGCATATTCCCTCCGGCATTTTGATGAATACAAAGCCCGTTGTCTGAATAGTAATGTTTTACAGGGTGGCAGTCTGTCGCCGGATCAAAGCTTTATGCTGGCACATGCCATCCGCAGCTATTACGGCTCCACCCAGTTTTTGATTGCCGGCGATGAACCCGTTTGGGTGGTCAACGAAGGGGAGTATCGGATGATGAACACGCTGGATCTGACAGCGGATCATCTGTTTTATGAGCTCCGGCTGAATCCCTGGACGGTGAAAAACACCCTCCAATGGTATCTTGACCGCTATTCCTACACAGACACGGTGCGGTTTCCCGGAGAGGAACAGGAATATCCGGGAGGGCTCACTTTTGCCCATGATATGGGCGTTGCCAACGTGTTTGCAGCGGGGGGGCACTCCTCCTATGAAAAAGCGGGGCTGACGGGGTGCTTTTCCTATATGAGTCATGAACAGCTGGTCAACTGGCTGTTATGTGCCCTTGCCTATGGTACACATACCGGGGATACAGACTGGCTTATGAAACATGCGGACACCTTGGAACAATGCTTATTCAGTATGATAAACAGAGACCATCCCGAAGAAGGCCGGCGGAACGGCATCATGGGTTTAGATACCGTGAGAACAAAGGGCGGTGCAGAGATTACCACTTATGACAGCCTTGATATTTCCCTGGGTCAGGCAAGAAACAATCTCTATTTGGCGGGCAAAAGCTGGGCGGCTTATGTGGGTCTTGCAGAGTTCTTTGCCGCCTTGGGAAAAACAGAGCTGTCAGACAAAGCGGAAAAACAGGCGTTGCTGTGTGCCAAAACCATTTGCAGTGCCTATCACGATGAAGGCTATCTTCCCGCCGTTATGGAAAACGGAAACCGTTCTAAAATCATTCCCGCCATCGAAGGGCTGGTTTTCCCTTTTGTCATGGGTCACAGGGAAAGCGTCAGCGAGGAGGGTCCCTACGGGTTTTATATTAAGACATTGAAACGGCATTTTCTGAATGTGCTGAAAAAAGGGGAATGTCTGTTTGAAAACGGAGGGTGGAAAATTTCTTCCACCAGCAACAATTCCTGGCTGTCCAAAATTTATCTTTGCCAGTTTGTTGCCCGCGAAATTCTGGGGATTCATACCTGCGGGACAAAAGAAGAGGCAGACAAGATCCATGCTGCCTGGCTGCTTGACAGCGAAAACGCCTATTGGTGCTTCAGCGATCAGATGATTTCGGGCAAGGCAGCGGCCAGCAAATATTACCCCCGGGGTGTGACAGGTATTCTCTGGACATTAGAAAACTAGCGGATATGCTTGTCTTCCGTGGTTGCCACTAAAAATAAATAAAAAAGTTTTGTTTTGTAAGAGGTTTGTAAGAAACAGGTAGTATAATGTTTACAAATCAATTTAATTGTAAAAAAATATTATTTTTAGCAAAATCAGCGAAAGCTGATGACGCAAAGCTTATGAGTCTACGGCACATGGTTTCCATGGATAGCTACGATCGTCAGGCTGCATTCTTAGTAATGCAGTCTTTTTTTGTTTTTAAATCCTAGTAATATTTTAAACTATCACGATGAAAAGCGGGTGAATATGTGAAAAAGCAAAGATTTCGAATCAAAAGACATGCGTTCATACTGTTAAATATTCTTTTGGTACTGCTGTTTTGCATTCAGCCCTCCAGCTTGAATGTATTTGCTGCCGGTTCACGTAATCTGACCGCCACTCAGCAGTCCGGCGGCACATGGGTGTCCAATCAGGGCTATCGTCCTTACACCGAGTGGTATAATAACACAACAGCCGGCATGGCAAGAAAGCAAATCATCAAGGTATATGTCAAAGCGGGGGAAGAGCTGTATTTCGGCAGCAGTGTTGCCAATGCTTCTGATAACGACATTGTCATCCGAAAGCCCAACGGGACTTCTCTGACAAGAGATGTCATCAACAATGGTGCAGGACATATCAACACCAGAGCAAAGGAAATTGCGGGGCCGAACTACACAGGAAGCGGAAACACCGGCGGATATACCCCCCTCTCCATCACAGTAGGTGCAGCGGAAACCGGTATATGGGAATTTGAATTCCATTCAAGGTCATACAGTGAGGACAATCCCGCTTTAAAATCTGTCGACGACCCGAATTTTGTTACCAACCAAACAGCCAACAGCGGTACAACCGGGGGAACGGTTGCCGCTTGGGATATTACGGTGGTAAAGGTGAACGCCGGGGTGCGGACGGTAAGACCCGGTCGTGTGTTTGCCAACTATTTGGCTCTCAATATGGGAAACTATTCTCCCATCACCGAAGGAGCGCTCTATTCCACTCTGTATGTCTTAACCAAGGACGGATATGTGTATCAAACGGATTTTAACGGTCTGAATCCTTACGGCTTCGTATTCTTTGCCAACAACCGTGGCCTGATTAACACGAGATACAATACGTCTCTCTATCATTCCGCCAAAAATACAACCAACGACAACAAGATGGAAAATCTGAGATCCAACGGACAGGCAAGCGGCATCTTGGCAGAATTTCATTCGCCGGCATTGTCGGACACCATTCTTGACAGCAGCTACAAGATTTTCTTTGAGATCCCCTCCGACGATCTTCCCGAAGACATTAAACCCACAGCATATGCTCCGGGGCGTGTTACCGATTTCCGGTTTGTGGGCTATGAGAACAACAAGGGCTATTCAGGCTCCGGCGGTTATTTTATCTTTAATGTAACCAAAGCCTCTTCCTATCAAATCCGGCTGGATTTCACAGGCTCATCTACCAACAGCGGTGTTGTATACTTGGCCAATTCCTGCGTGGAGGGTGAAAACCGCATCTTTTGGGACGGAAGAGACGGAAACGGTATCATTGGTCCACCCGGTGTTGACGGCGGGGGAGACAATGATGTGGATGTGACCATCACGCCCAAAGCAGGGGAATATCACTTTCCGATGCTGGATGTGGAAAGAAACAAAAACGGTGTCAGAATCAAGCTGCTCAGCACACCCCTCAACAGTTTGAACCAACCGATCGCTGAAAACGAAATACACAGAAACACTGTTTATTATAACAATTCCGATATCGGAATCACCGACTCCCAGCATGCACTTAATCAATTGGAAGGCATGGACAGCGGCGGTACTTACGGTGCCGGTACTTATGGTGCCACGGGCGGCGGAAACGGGCCGGGCGATTTTACCGCCATTGATATTTGGGCATACTTTACCGGGGATGCCAGCCAGGTTCCTGTGGCTCCCGAACAGTTTGAATTGATTAGTTCACCCTCCAATAAAGGAAGCATCAACGGCTTCGTGTTCTA
>MKRK01000041.1:11862-12148 GCA_001896915.1 Clostridiales bacterium 43-6 | reverse complement strand
CAGGCCATGGACAAGGCTGTTCCCCACTGGCCGGCGCCTGTTTCGGTAGTGAGACCCTTCAGACCTTGCTTCTTGGCGTAATATGCCATAGCAGCGGCAGAATTCAGCTTATGGCTGCCGGAGGTATTGTTGCCTTCAAATTTATAATAAATCTTTGCGGGCGTTCCCAACGCTTTTTCGAGATTGTATGCCCGGATCATCGGGGAGGGACGGAACATTTTGTAGAATTCCTGAATTTCCTCGGGGATATCGATGTATCTCGTGGTGCTGTCGAATTCCTGATTGA
>MKRK01000041.1:11280-11611 GCA_001896915.1 Clostridiales bacterium 43-6 | reverse complement strand
GCCCACTTTATCATGTACTGTCATACATTACGGACTGTAACGGTTCCGGTTCCGTCGGCGCCTACAGGTTTATCACCCTTCGGGCCGCCCTCATAAGTCCATTCGCTTCGGTGCCGGCCGCCGCAATTCCACCCTCTGCGGCTCTCTTTGGACTGCTACCTTGCTACTACTCTTACTCGTAGGTTTACTTTATATTACTATATTATTCTTTCTGTTTCATTTTGTCAAGTGTTTTTTATAGACGAACCGTTTTGAATACATACTTTCCTATGGACCAAAATACGGTTCATGGTGTTATGGAACCAGCTTCCGTAACATCCGATGGCGACAC
>MKRK01000041.1:10708-11182 GCA_001896915.1 Clostridiales bacterium 43-6 | reverse complement strand
GTTCTTTTCGGATATTATATTTCGGTATGGTGACAGGATTGTTACAGCCGTTCAAATCCTGTTTCGTCACATGAATTGTCCATTTCACAGGAATTCCTTTTATCACCGTAATGGGCACATATCTCCCTGAGGCAAAGGTGGTTTCCACCTCCTGCACTCCGCCCTTGATCACCGCGGCGCTCTGGTCTTTCACCACCACCCCCACGGAAACGCCGGAAAGATTGAGCCCCCTGCCTGCCATTACGATACCCATCACCACAACAAGCACCGCGCTGACCCGCAACATCTTTTGGGTAAATTTACCGCTCAATAAAGAGCTGATCAGTCCAAACCCAAACACCAGCGGCACCGTACCCAGACTGAATAAAAGCATGGACAGCGCACCGGTCAAAAAGCTGCCTGTGCCCAGTGCGTACAGCTGCATGGCCTGCAGAGGTCCGCAGGGCATCAGACCGTTCAGAAGTCCGACCACCA
>MKRK01000041.1:3921-10591 GCA_001896915.1 Clostridiales bacterium 43-6 | reverse complement strand
CCTATGACAGTATAAGATATCACCCGGCCCAGATTATAAAACAAGCTTGGTTTCAGTGATCTGTACTTTCTTGTCCCTCTGGGAGCAGCTCCGCAAGAAGTGTTCCCTCCGGAAACACACTGGGAGAGGTTGATTCCCCCGCACATGGCAATACAGTGTACTGAGGTGAACAGCCCGATCACAAATAAGATCGGATATCCCATATTGGCGCTGACCTGGGGAATAAACTGAAATCCGACGGTATGCTGAATCAGAAAATAAAGTGCGAGAATCACAATACCGGCGCCGATCAGAAAACGATTGGTTTCATTTCTTTCCTCTCTGTCCGGTTTGCTCTTGACCTCATAACCCAGTGACCCGATGGTCTTTCGAATGGTTTCTTCCGTGGTGAGCTGTTCCTCGTATTCCACAGCTACCGACTGTTTTTGAAAGCTCGCCGAAACCGAGAGAATCCCGTCCTGCTTTTTCAATCGGTTTTCAATCCGTGTTTCACAACCGCTGCAGGTCATCCCTTCTGTGCGTAAGTTCACTACTTTCATTCCGGCTCACCTCCGAGTCAGTTTTTCCAATCGGCAAACAGCGATTTCCCTTCTGACAGGCGCTGATGGCTTATGGTGATGGTATCGGCATCCTCTGTCCGTTCATCATTAAAAATCGGCACCGGGTTGCATCCGCCTTTTTGCAATGCGACCTGATCTGCCGTGAATTGATTGCCGCAGTTTTGACAGGTCAAGGTGTTTCCCTGTGCTTTGTAATACCCTTTTCCGGAGGAAAAACATACCTGACAGGTATTGAATGCAGTCCGTATGCTGCCGTCTCCTGCCCGCATGGCGATCACCTCCATTTTTTCGCCGTCCACCGATACGGGATAAAATTTTGCTGTATCGGTGATTTCACTTTTTCGAATGACTACATCAGCATTTTTTGTTGCCGGCTTGCTGTTGATTACTATTATCATAACAACAGCGGCAAGGAACAATACACCGCCCGTGATTGAATAAATCAATATTTTTTTTAAATTTTTGGTTTTGGTTTGCTGCATACAAATCCTCCTTTTTACTGATACTTATCGTATCATAACATAGGAATATGTAGATATTATGAAGGAAAAAATGAAAGCCCCAAAAGGGGGCTCTTATCAAATATAAAACATCAGTGCTTTTCCGTCATTGTGCTTTTCCGCTTCGATCACCAAATCCTGCAGCGTGATTTTTCCCAAAAGCTCTTCCATGCTCTGCTCCATTGCTTCAAAAACCTTACTCTGCATGGCTTTTTCGATGGAATCGTTTTCTGCATTGACAGACACTTCTGTTTTTTCAAACAGACTGGATTCTGCCGCCCGCAGCACCTGAAGCACGGTGATCTTGGCAGGTTCTGCGGATATTTTATAACCGCCCTGGGCTCCTTTGACAGAGGTTACAAGACCCGCCCGTTTTAACAGGGCAAATACCTGCTCCAAATAAATTTTTGATAACCCCAGCTTATCGGAAATACTTAATATGGTGATACATTCTCCCTTGTCAAACATCTCAGCCATATAAACCATGGAAGCAAGACCGTATCTTCCCTTTGATGAAATTCTCATAGACAAACCCTTTCCTTTTCTGTATATGCCTCGTTCACGTATCACACTGTGCCGTAAAATATAGTATTATCCTTTGGTTATAAATGTGTATCGAGAAGCCGTTTGGATCAATATTCGCTATTGCATACTAATGATATATGTTTTATAATATAGTATAAATTACGTTCTGTCAATTATTCATTTATTATTTTTTAAAAAAGTATTGACAAACGACGGGGAAGGGAATATAATAATAACATAGTATTCATATATGTTTTATGGAGGAATGAATTATGGCAAACATCAGTAAAAGCTTAACCGATTTGATTGGAAAGACTCCCCTGTTGGAGCTCACGAACTACAATGCCAAAAAAGGCGTAGAAGCGACCTTGGTTGCAAAGCTTGAATATTTTAATCCCGCAGGAAGCGTGAAGGACAGAATTGCAAAGGCCATGATTCTTGACGCCGAAGAGAAAGGGTTATTAAAACCCGATTCTGTTATCATTGAGCCTACCAGCGGCAACACCGGTATCGGTCTTGCTTCTGTGGCAACCGCAAAAGGCTACCGTATCATTTTAACCATGCCCGAAACCATGAGTGTGGAAAGAAGAAACCTGTTAAAGGCTTATGGCGCAGAGCTTGTTTTGACGGAAGGTGCCAAAGGCATGAAGGGCGCCATTGCAAAAGCCGAAGAGCTGGCTGGCGAAACACCCAACTCCTTTATTCCCGGTCAATTTGTGAACCCTGCCAATCCGGCGATTCACAAAAAAACCACAGGTCCCGAAATTTGGGCGGATACCGACGGCAAGGTTGACATCTTTGTGTCCGGCATCGGCACCGGCGGCACCATCAGCGGTGTTGGCGAATACTTAAAAGAGCAAAATCCCGATATCAAAATCATTGCAGTGGAGCCCTTTGACTCTCCTGTATTATCCGAAGGCAGACCGGGTCCTCACAAAATTCAAGGAATCGGAGCCGGCTTTGTTCCTGACACTTTAAACACAAAGATTTACGATGAAATCATCACCGTGAAAAACGAAGAAGCCTTTGAAACAGGCAAAGAGATTGCTAAAACCGAAGGTCTTTTGGTCGGCATCTCCTCCGGTGCTGCTGCCTTTGCGGCTACACAAATCGCATTGAGACCCCAAAATAAGGGCAAAACCATTGTGGTTTTACTCCCCGATACCGGCGAAAGATATTTATCCACTGCTCTCTTCTCTGAATAATCCGAACATTATAATCTACCGCCTCGCAAAAGCTTCCATTTGCAGCTGCAAATGGAAGCTTTTTTGTTTGAAATCATTTGTATTTGGTGGTATACTGACACATGAGGTGATACAATGATCAGAAAATTATGGGGTACTTTGCCTTTTTTGGTTGCGATGGGATTGATTCCTATCTTGATATGGCTGATTTTTACTACAAATCCGCCGGGATCACCTTTTTATTCAAACAAGGTCTTTTGGGATATAATCCTAAGGGATCCTGTTTTTTGGCGTGCGATGTTTAACACAGCCAATATAGGAATTTGCATTTTGATTGCCCTATCCGCTCTGTTAATCAAAAGAACCGTTCTCCAACCGCTGAAAAAGTTTTGGATTCATTTCATATTCTACCCCGTTCTCATTCTGATTTTATTTGCGGTCATATGGCCAATGCCCCCGTTTATGCAAAATCTTTCTATCCCATTCAATCAAATTTTGTTGGGTGTTACGGGAGAATTTTGTGTGGCTATCGGACTGTTGGTCTATCTGATCAACAGTGTCCTTGACTATTTTAAATACAAAAAACAAGCTATCGTGTAGCAATACTTTTTCTGTTTACATCAAGCTTCTTTTCCGTGAGTAAAATCAACGTTTCTTCCAGCGCAGAGAGGACAGCACAAACACAGGTTATGATTAATACGATAGACCCCATCAAAAAGCTGAGGGGGCAAAAGAAAATAAGCAGACCCGTAATTTTGTTGCCTACCGTATGAATGACCGCAAAACAGCGAAACCGTATGCCTGCAATGAGTAAATTAATCATCCTGAGGAGAAACACAAGAATAATTACAGCCCAATATCCCCCTGTGACCACGCCGGAAACCAGCAGGGTAATTAAAATCACCGCCGTCATAAAAAAATCAGCAATGCTGTCGAGCCTTGCGCCGAAATCGGACGCAATTTTCATTTTCCGTGCCAGAAACCCATCCAGCACATCGGTCAGTCCGCAAAAAAGATACAAGCCTACAAACAAACCGCTTTTGTAATCAAGGCACAACAAAACCAAAGAACCCAAAATTCTGAATACTGTCAGCAGGTTCGGAATTTTTTTCATACTGCTCTCCCCATCCGATGTTTTTTGTGTGTATCCGCACATTTTGATTTGTTCATCACTTCATCACTGTTTTCGAAGTGCTTTGTATTCCTCTGTCAATAAGGAAAGGCTATATCTTGCACAGTTGGCAGGGCTGGTGGAAGGCAGATAAACGGACGCTCTGCCTGTGATCGGGTAACACAGCCTTGTATACAGCTCGGTTGCCTTTTTCCCTGTGGTAAATATTTTTTTGATGTCAGCAGCGTTCAGAATTCGTCCGATGTCATTGACCAGCGGGTTTTTGATGCTGCTGTCTTCCGCTCCCTTCATCTCGCAGGACTGTAAAACATCCCATAAGGCAATGTGGTTTTCAAAAAGGAATGTTCTTTTTTCCTCATTTGTCCTTGGAACATCACAAGAAAAAACCGCTGCCATCACCGGCCAGAATCGGTTTTGGGGATGGGAATAATAAAAGCCGGCTTCCCTTGATTTGGGCGAGGGCATGGTGCCCAATATCAAAACATTTGAGTGATTGTCATAAATCGGCTCCAGGGTATGTGTAATCAATTCATTCATCGTTTCACCTGTTAATCACATAATTTTCTTCATCATAGCATAAAAAACCTGACAATAAAAGTACATAACCCACAAAAAAGAAGCAGTTCACATGGAACCGCTTCTTTTTCTGTCAATTGTTATTTTGCTGTTCTGCATGGTCCGCCCTTGTGACCCTGCGGTCCTTTTCCGGGATGACCACCGGGGCCAAATCCAATGTGCAGTTCGGAGGTGATTTTATCGGCAACTGCCTGTGTGATGGTTCCGTCTGTCACCAAAGCTGCCAGAGGATTGACGAATGTGTCTTTTTTGCTTTCAAAATAAGCGTTTCTTTCTGCTTCCGTCATGGCCTTGACCTTTTCCATTTCCGCTTTTCTTTCCTGCTCAGCCTTCAAAACAGCTGCTTTGATTGTATCCGCCTGTGCTTGGGTTATGGTTTTGTCTGTGACAAATTGATTCAGTGTATCGGTTAAGCTCTTTTCTTCCTTTTGCACTCTCTGTGTTTCAATATACGTCTTCAGTGCGTCCGCTTTCTCTTGAGACAACACCTTTCCGGTTACCAACGCTGCGAAAATATCTGTTTTTTCAGCAGGTTTGTAGGTGGATAAGAAGGTTTTGATGCTGTCGCTTTCGGTTTGTGTGAGAATCCCGTCGGTGACTGCCGACGCTAAACTTGTTATGAGCGGTTTCCCGAAATTCTGTTTGCCCTTACCGGGAGGCGGCACTTTGTTCTTCTGCTCTTGCCCTATTGTCGCCGCCGCTGATGCCTTTGTAGTTGTCTGTGGGGTTGTTTTTACCGTTGCCGCACTGGAAAAACTGAGGGAGGACAAAACAACGGTTCCTGCAACCAACGCTGCAAATAATTTTGCCGTGCCTTTTTGAAATTTCATCTTCTGATCATCCTTTCGTTGTACGCAGATATTTTAACAAAAACAAAACCACCTGTATTCCTCTTATTCTTCTTTTCCAAATGGTTACATCGAGGGTCAAAATATAGCTGCGTTTTTTATTTTTGTGTTTGCTGTATTCTTAGTATATGTTTGCATTGTGACAGGAAGGTGATGAAAAAATGAAATTAAAATAAAATTTAATTGAACATAAAAATTAAAAATACAGCTTACCGCGTTTTTCTCTCCTACAAGCCAAAAAGCCGCCTCTCAGCGACTTTTTCGTCCTGCTAAGAACTCGGCTGGTGTCGGCTTCTTTTTATTGTGCAAACAAAAACCCCTTATATACCGTGGTATATAAGGGGGGAAGCTGATTACAGAATTAGGCTTTCTCCGTCCATTTCCTGTGGCTTCTCGATGCCGAGAATATGGAGCATGGTGGGAGAAATGTCACATAGCCTGCCGCCGCTTTCTTTGAGCTTGCAGTCATACCCGCAGACAATGAAAGGAACGGGGTTTGTGGTGTGAGCCGTAAAGGGCTGGCCGTTTGGTTCCGCCATTTGGTCTGCGTTGCCGTGGTCAGCGGTGATGATGGTAATTCCATTCATCTTCAGGGTGGCTTTTACCACTCTGCCGATGCATTCGTCCACCACCTCAACAGCTTTCACCGCGGCGTCAAAAATGCCGGTGTGTCCAACCATATCACAGTTGGCAAAGTTGAGAATAACCACATCATATTTTCCGCTTTGGATTTGTTCCACAACCGCGTCACAAACCTCATAGGCGCTCATTTCAGGTTTCAAATCGAAGGTTGCCACATCCGGGGTTTTGATGAGGACTCTGTCCTCGCCTTCAAACATCACCTCTTCGCCGCCGTTATAGAAAAAGGTCACGTGGGCATATTTCGTTGTTTCCGCAATACGCAGCTGGGTCAGCCCGTTTTTGCTGACGACCTCGCCCATGGTCATGGTCAGTGCCTTCGGTTCGAATGCCACATGCACATTCGGCATGGTGGCGTCATATTCCGTCATACAGACAAAATAGACAGGAATCATACCCCGTTTGCGGTCAAAACCGGTAAAATCATTGTCTACAAATGCACGGGTGATCTCTCTTGCCCTGTCGGGACGGAAATTAAAGAAAACCAGGCTGTCGTTTTCTTCCAGTGCAGCATTTTCTGCACAAACTGTCGGAACGATGAATTCGTCGGTAATATTTTTACCCTGCTTGTCAATTTCGCTGTAGGATGTAACAATGGCATCGTAAGGGTCACTGTTTTGGTTTCGTTCTCCATACACAATGGCGGCATAGGTTTTTTCGACTCTGCCCCACTGGGTATCTCGGTCCATGGCATAGTATCTGCCTT
>MKRK01000041.1:1864-3905 GCA_001896915.1 Clostridiales bacterium 43-6 | reverse complement strand
CCCCACACCGATTTCCGCGATTTTTTCCTGCAGCTCCTTCACAAAATCCTTGCCGGAGGTGGGAGAAACATCACGACCGTCCATGATGCAGTGGACATAGACCTTGGTGAGACCGTTGTCTTTGGCCAGCTGCAGCAAAGCATATAAATGGGTGTTGTGGGAATGCACGCCGCCGTCGGATAACAATCCCATCAGATGGAATGCAGAGTTATGTTTTTTACAGTTTTCAACTGCGTCAAGCAGTGTTTTGTTTTTAAAAAAGTCGCCGTCCTTGATGGATTTACTGATTCTGGTCAGCTCCTGATAAACGACTCTGCCGGCGCCGATGTTGGTGTGACCAACCTCGCTGTTTCCCATTTGTCCCTCGGGCAAGCCCACATCCATGCCGGAGGCGGAGATGGCCGTGGTGGGAAACATGGTCATATATTGATCGAGATTTGGCGTGTTGGCGGCCGCAATGGCATTTCCTTCTGAGGACTGGCGAAGCCCGTAGCCGTCCATAATTGCCAAAACCAATGGTTTTTTCATACTAACCCCATTTCTCTGCCGGACACAAAATGATAGGAATCAGCAAAGTCCATTTTCCGGCAGAGAAATGGGGTTGCTCGTAAAATTATAAGGGAAAGACGCAAGGCAAATTTCATTCAACATCGATTTCCTTGCAGAGGGCTTCCTGCCCAAGGGAAGGACACAAAGCCTTAATCACCGCTTATTTGGATGCGGCAGCGACGATCACAGCAAAATCCTTGGCAACCAAAGAGGCACCGCCAATGAGACCACCGTCCACGTCCGGCTTGCCGACCAATTCATCTGCATTGGCAGCGTTCATAGAACCACCGTATTGGATGGTGACAGAGTCTGCCGCTGCTTTGCCGTATAGTCCGGCAATGGTTTCACGTATCACGGCGCAAACCTCGTTTGCCTGATCGGCAGTTGCTGTCCGCCCTGTTCCGATGGCCCATACCGGCTCATAAGCGATGATGATTTTAGATAAATCCCCTTCGGTTACGTTCTGCAATGCGATTTTGGTCTGCAAAGCTACCAGTTCGTTGGTAACGCCCTGTTCCCGCTGTTCCAGATACTCGCCAACGCAGACAATGGCGGTCAGCCCGGCGTTCAGTGCTGCCAGTGTGCGTTTGTTTACGGTCACGTCTGTTTCACCAAAATAGGTTCTTCTTTCGCTGTGTCCGATGATAACATAGGTTACGCCCAATTCCTTTAACATATCAGCAGAAATTTCACCGGTAAAGGCGCCGGATTTTTCAAAGTGGCAGTTTTGTGCGCCGATTTTAATGTTTGAGCCTTCCGCAGCAGCCAGAGCTGCCTGCAAATCCACAAAAGGAACGCACAACACAACATCGCAGGCTGCGTCGGCAACCAGCGGTTTCATTTCATTGATCAGCTCGGTGGTCTGTGCCGGGGTTTTGTTCATTTTCCAGTTGCCCGCAATGACGGCGGGGCGAAGAGATTTGTTCATAGTAGTTTTCCTCCGTATATTTTAAAATCGGGCGGACAGATTGTCCGCCCATTTTTGTTATTTATCGTTCAGTGCAGCAATGCCGGGGAGCTCTAAGCCCTCGAGGAATTCGAGGGATGCGCCGCCTCCGGTTGAGATGTGCGTCATTTTGTCTGCAAACCCGAGGGTTTCCACAGCAGCAGCAGAATCACCGCCGCCAATGATGGAGATGGAACCGGAATCTGCAACCGCCTTGGCAACGGCAATGGTGCCGCTGGCAAAATTCTCCCACTCGGAAACGCCCATGGGTCCGTTCCAGATGACGGTGCCGGCACCTTTGATGGCATCAGAGAACAGCTTTTCTGTTTCCGGTCCGATGTCAAGACCCATCCAGCCGTCCGGGATTTCTTTTGAGTCAACGATTTGAAATTCGCAGTTGGGATCAAACGCATTGCCGACCTTATTGTCGGTGGGAATGAGGAATTTAACGCCCTTTTCTTCTGCAGTTTTCATAAGAGAACCGGCCAGCTCGATTTTATCGGTTTCACAAATAGAGGTGCCGATGTTGTAGTTCATGGATTTCAT
>MKRK01000041.1:262-1769 GCA_001896915.1 Clostridiales bacterium 43-6 | reverse complement strand
CCAAAATGGCAACAAAGGGACGCTTCGGGTCTGCCAGCGCACCGCCCATGATGCTGATTTCTTTTTGGATGAGAAAGCCGCAAACAGCGGGTAAATAAGACGCCACGCCGGCTGTGGAGGAATGTGCTCTGTGGGAGGTGCCGAAAGCGTCGTTCACATAGATTTCCGCAAGAGAGGCAAGCGCTTTTGAAAAATCCGGATCGTTCTTTTCTTCTTCGCTGTGGAAGCGCACATTTTCTAACAAAACTGCGTTTCCTTCCGTCACGGTCGATGCCAATTCCTTTGCGCTGTCACCAATGACATCGGAAGCGATTTTCACTTCCTTGCCCAGAAGCTTAGTAAGCTCGGCGGCAACGGGAGCAAGAGAGTATTTCATGTTGAATTCGCCTTTTGGTCTGCCCATGTGAGAGCAAAGAATAACCTTTGCGTTGTGCTCCAGTAAATATTTTATGGTGGGGAGGGATTCTGCGATACGTTTGTTGTCTGTAATGACGCCGTCTTTCAACGGAACATTAAAGTCACAGCGAACAAGAACCTTTTTCCCCGTTACGTCGATATCTTCAATTGTCTTTTTGTTTAAAGCCTGCAAGATAAACATCCTTTCGATTATGAAATGAATCCTTGACTATTTTAGTACAAGCAAAAGATTTTTTCAAGTAAAATTTAGCATTTGAATGGGAAATATACTTATATTATGCGTTTTATATTATCTTTCATGTAAACTTTATTCATATTTGGTAAGTTTGCCCTCGTTCTGAAGAGACGGAAATGCCCATTGCCGCAGGACTTCATAGGTTGCAACCGCTACAGCGTTGGACAAATTCAGGCTTCTGATATCTGTCAGCATAGGCAGGCGCACCGCTGTTTCCCTATTATGATACAACAGTTCTTCCGGCAGCCCCGCAGTTTCTTTGCCAAACAAAAGATAGCAGCCGTCTTCGTATTTTGCATCGGAATATACATGCTTTCCTTTGGTGGTGAAATAATAAAATCTGCCGTTTTCATTTTTATGAAAAAAATCGTCCAGATTGTCGTAGTGGGTAATGTCAAGAAAATGCCAATAATCAAGACCGGCACGTTTTAACTTTGCGTTGTCGATTTTGAATCCCATGGGACCAACCAGATGTAGCCGTGCTCCCGTTGCGGCGCAGGTGCGTGCAATATTACCGGTGTTCTGAGGGATTTCCGGTTCTACCAATACAATGTTCAATACCATTCTTATCGTTCCTTATACTCTCGTTATAATAACCCTTGCCTTGCCCTGAAGCCGTACCTCTCCGCTGGCGGCCGGGATAAAAAAGCAATCGCCCGGCACAAAAGAAACAGAACTGTTTTCAGCGCTCACCGTGCCTGTGCCTTCCAGTACCAGAACAGACACAAAGGAATGCTCGTCAGCCACCAATGTTTTTTCGGCTTCAACCGTTAACAGCTCACAGGTGAAATATTCGCTTTTACACAACAGCGGATCGGAGGGGTCCTTAATTTCGGTCCTCATGGCGGCGGTGTT
>MKRK01000041.1:0-74 GCA_001896915.1 Clostridiales bacterium 43-6 | reverse complement strand
TATTTAACACCTCTAGCAGGGTGTTGTTTTCAATTCTTTTCCCGAATTCCTCTTTGGTGATGTCCCGGTTGAAC
>MKRK01000040.1:2022-12831 GCA_001896915.1 Clostridiales bacterium 43-6 | reverse complement strand
ATAGCCGCTTTCGTTATATCGGTTGATGAAGGAATTGATATTCTGAGCGACCACTTCCGGCGCAATCAGGTTCAGAAGCGGAAATTCCGTTTTCCAGGAATCCCAGATGGTATAGTAATCATCCCAGTTGCCATGATCGGAAACACGGTTGCGGGGCTGAACATTGGCATGGTACATGGCCGTGTAAAATCTTGTTTTCTCTGCAGCGGAAATGCTGCTGCCCAGCTCGATTTTGCCCAATGTCTGGTTCCATGCTTCGGCACCTGCGGTTCTGACTGCGTCAAAGTCCCATGCAGGAATTTGGCTGTTCAACAAGGATGTCGCTTTGGCGGTACTGTCGAAGGAAATAGCAATTTTCACATTGACCACTTCGCTTGCCGTGGTAGCAAACTTCAGATATGCTCCCATGTGAGAGGTGTTCTCTGTGCTGCCGCCGACGGTCTTATTAAAAACACCGCTCTGCAACGAGCTGTCCTGCCAGACACCGATCTCGGAGGGCGTTTTATCATATTGCATGGCAAAATACATGGGAAAATCCATTTCCGTTCCGTAATACCATTTGGGGTCACTGGGCTCTCCATGATTCTGATCATTCCAGTTTTTGTGAAATATTCCGCCACCTGTAATCAATTGATTGGTTGTATCGATATTAACAGATCCGGACTTCATGGCAACATCACCGGCAATTTTTCGGCTGACATCCAGTACAATGGACGAGCTGCTGTTGGCGGGATATGTAAACCGGTAAAGCGCAGCGTTCTGTGTGGGCGTCACCTCAGCCTTGATGCCGTAGCTGTTCAGTGTCAGGGCGTGATAATTGGGCTTTGCTGTTTGGTTTGATATGGTGGACATATGATTGGCATCGTTGGTCTGCACCCCGCCGGTTTGGGGAGAAAGCAGGAAGTTCCCATAGGACTTGGTTCCGCCGGTTCCCTGGGCGTAAAGCTGACCGAACCCGATGACCGAATCACCCGAGATATAACCGCCGTTGGCGGTGCCGCCCGAAGCTGCTCTGGTTTCGGGACTGGGATGAATGGATCCGTTGGGTACTGTCGGTCCGGCAACGGTAGAACCTTGTCCGGCATTGGTTCCCACCAAGGTGTTTGCATAATCCAAAAGGGGCGTTGTGTCTGCTTTTACACGGACCGGCAATAAACCGACTGTAACCGTTACACTCATCATAGCAATTGCTATCATGCAGCTAAGAACTCTTTTTCTAACCGCCATCATTGATCATCCTCCGTTATTTTTTATAAAACTCAATGTTTTGATGTTGATTGATATGTGAAGAAGAACCATTCTCATAGGCAACCAATTACATTATACTAAATACAATACTTCATACACATTGTTTTAATTGGCATAACAATCATTTATCTTGCTGGATTATATTTTATCAGATACCTCGAAAAACAGCGTTGATTCAATTCCTTTTCCTCATTACATTGACAATTCCTGCTGATTTCGTTATACTAAAGGAAACGTTTGTGTATTGTTTTGGATTGAGAGGCTCTGCCAATGGAACATGAAATTGTATACTCGGCACAGGAAGTCGCCGATATATTAAAAATCAAAAAAATAACCGTGTATAATTTAATCAACCGTGGCGAATTGGTCGCTTATAAGGTCGGAAACAAAATGCGTGTCAGCAATTTGGAGCTGGAGAATTATAAAAGGCGTTCTCTGATGGGTGCTTCCGGCGAAACAGCAAAAAGGCACGAAGCCGTTTCCGAAAAGCTTTATCAGCCTGTCCCGGTCATGGACGAATCCATCCCGCGGGAAACCGGCTTCATCATCTGCGGTCAGGATGCGGCACTGGACACGCTGGCCAATTACATGCAAACAAAGCCCGGCAGCACGCCGGTACTACGTTCCTATGTGGGTAGCTACAACGGCCTGTACATGCTGTATCAGGGTCAGGTCAGCATTGCCACCGCCCATTTATGGGACAGCAAAAGCGGTTTATATAATATTCCGTATGTTGTGCATATGCTCCCCGGCACACCTGCCGTAATCGTGCATCTGTTCAATCGCAAGCAGGGATTTTATGTACAAAAGGGCAACCCGAAAAACATCACCTCCTGGGATGATTTAAGACGCCCCGCTATTACCATTGTCAATCGGGAACGAGGAAGCGGAACCAGAGTGCTTCTGGACGAGCATCTGCGGATTGCCGGGATCGAAGCATCCTCCATTCAAGGCTATAGCAGAGAATGCTTTTCTCACCTTACCGTTGCCGGAACCGTAGCACGGGGCGGAGCGGACATTGGGTTCGGCACTGTGGCAAGCTCGAAAACCGTAGCGAATGTTACCTTTGTCCCCATGCAGGACGAAAGCTATGACCTGATCATTAAAAAAGAGGATTTCAATAAACCGCTGTTCCAGTCGGTCCTCAACGTCATTCGCTCTGAAAACTTCAAAGCAGAGCTGAATGCCTCCGGCAATTACGATATCTCCGATATTGGCAAAATCATTGCCGAAACATAAACAAAGCCGCATCAATGCAGTCTGCAGATGCGGCTTTTCTGTTGGAAGGATGGTAACCATATAAATTTCAGACGGGATGATTGAACGTTTTATTGAAGAGGATGCCCCCGTATTCACCTACGATCGGGGGTGTTTTACAATGTCCGTTTTTCTCGTTCTTTCCACCCATTCAGGCGGGTATTTCAGAAGCACTGCTTTTCTTCCAGAATGGCATTGATACTGTTTTGATAAAAATCATCCGGCTTTGCTTTTTTTACAAAGCAATGGGACCCTGCCGCATGTAGTGCAAAGCTGTTTTCACCCGTTTCCGCATTGACTGACGCTTTGCCCCGCAGGGTTTCATACCCGGCTGTTTCTTCATCACCGCACAGTGCCATCCACACCAGCATCGGGTCCCAGGAGCTTCTGCCGTTTTGAGAGCCATGGTCGCAAAACGCCATGTGAACCATATCGTTTTCTGAGGTAAGTATTCCCCCGGTCAGAACATGGGAAGATACCTCCCAGCCCAAAAAGGTGATGGGAGTGGGCCAATACTCACACACATAGCTGCCCGCTTTGCGAGAGCGGTCGTTTCGGGTAAAATTGTTTTCCCTGCCGCTATCAAGGTTTTCCCAGTTGCCCGCCATCATCCACAGCTTATTGACCTTTTCCTTGACCAACTCATATCCGGATCGGTCTGAAACGTCATCTCCTGTGCTTTGCAATAAACCCGAAAGAATCTGCGGATATCCGATTTCAATGATATCCAGGCGGTCCTCACAGGATGCCAGTATCCTTCGGTAAAGCTTCACGGCATCCTCACATTCGTCATTACTCTGAATGCTGTGGGGGTATTCTGTCATACGCCTTTGGTAGGGAGGGTTGCCTCCGAAATCCGTGGCTTCCCTGTCTATGCCGATGGCGATATCGGGGCAGCCCTCGGCGGTCAAGAACGCATCCACAGAAGGCGCAGAAAACTCCATACACCCATTGATACCCACCGCATCCAAAATGCAATAATCGTTCTGGACAGCCCAGGCAATCAGCCGCAGTGCGGCAACATCGTCACAGTCGGTCCACCAATCCGTGCCCAACAAAATATGGACGGGTTTGTGTCTGTTCTGAAAAAACCGTGCTTTTATTTCATTGATATCCAAATATATCATTTCCTTCCCGTTACTTTGTTGTCACACCGAGAACCTTCATTATGCCCTTCCGGTCGTACCACGCTTTGCGGTTGGGGTCCGCTTCTATATAAGCCTTCAGATAGAGACCTTGACCGAAAGTCCCCTTCATTTTGCTGTATGCTCCCGACAAATCCAGCATTATTGTGGTGGTTCCATCGCTGTTTTGGACAATATCCACATCGTTTTTGAATAGTTCCGTGTTGTTGAATCCTTTTATATATGCTTCCTTTTTCATCTCCTTGTTTTCTACCGCAAACACAATATCGGTGATACTGCTGTCAATGTTCTGAAACGTCACTGTTATGGTATTGGAGGAAAAGCCGTCTCTTGTATCTGTAATATCCACCGGGAAATATACACGTCCCCAATCAACGCAGTTCGCTATATTGATCATGACTCCGTCATCAACATCATAGGTGAGTATTCCTGTCCAAGCGTAGTTGACATAAGGCACCACGCTTTGATAGATGACCGGTCCTTTGTTATTGGCGGTAAATGTTGCTATCGCATAGGGGTTTCCTCGGCCCGTACCCAAAACGGGATTGGGGGCTGAGGGTACCAGCGCATTGGTCAGTTCTTCAAGAAAGCTCTTTGTGGGATCCTTGTAAATACCAAAACCGGCGCAAAACTCCCAGTAGCTCCAGGAAAACCCGTATTTTTCCGCTGTTTCTCTCACAAAAGCCGTCCACCTCACCCGGGACTCATACTCAGCTTTTTCATAAGCGCCGAATTCCCCCATTAAAACAGGAATTCCTGTTGCTTGTGACCATGCACGGATCTTTTGGAATGCGCTTTCGATCTCTTGTTTTTCTATATCATTTCCTGTCCATTTTGTTCCCAAATATTGATCCATATTATCTGCCCAGCTTGCCCCCTGATGGGTGAATTGAAACGGTGAATAATAATGAAAAGACAGAATTAGATTTTGATCCTTTGGTAAAATCAAATTTTCTATTCCCTCTATACCGCCCCAATTGGCAGCCGATACAATTATTTTTCTGGTGCGGTTTGTTTTTCTGACGATTTCGATGCATTTGTTCTGCATGGGAATCCACACTTCCGGTGTAAGTGTACCATGGGGCTCATTCAATAGTTCAAAGGATATGGAAGAGGGAAGATTTTTATATCGTTCTGCTATTTGTCCCCAAAGGCCATAAAAAGTATCCTTTTGCCCTTTATAATCCAAAAACAGTTCTTCATAATGATGAATATTGATGATTGCACCCATTTTGTTCGCTATGATCACATTGAGAATATGATCCATGCGCTGAAAGAAAGCCTCATCAATTACTCCGTTCTTCTGATAAACAGACCAGCGGATGGGTACCCTCACAAAATCAAAACCCCTGCTTTTAATCAGCGGGATATACTCATCCTGAAACCGGATGCCCCATTCACCCTCGTAAGGTGCTTCCAGCATATTTCCTAAATTGATGCCTTTATGATAACTGTTAGGGAAATTGATTTTTGTAAGCCTGTAATCATCAATTTTAACCAATTTCAAAATATGCTTTTTCATGATTACGAGATCCATGACATTGATTACCCCGTCATAATCCAAATCGCCTATCAAACCTGTTTTGGCAGTGATATCGGTTATTTTTAACACATGCCGTTTTATAAGCACAAGATCAACCACATCCACCTTACCGTCATGATAGACATCCCCTGCAGCAATTTTCACCCTTTGCCCCTCTGCTGTTGCAGGGAACCACCACAACCCCAGCATAAAAGAAAAAACAAGCATCATAACAATACACTTTTTCAAGGCTATCACCCTTTCCTGTATATTATTATAGCTTGTTCCTGATTGATTGGCAACCAAAAGAGAGACCACTTTCAATCAATATATATGTCGGAAAATTCCACCTTGGTAGCCTGCACCAATCTGCTGTTGACTTTTACATCCAGCTCTTTGTCAGGTTCTGTTTTTACCGTTTCAACGGGTAAGACAATGGTAAAAGTGCTCCCGCGGTTTTCCTTGCTTTTCAGCGTTATCTGTCCGTCCAAAGCTTCTACCAGATTTTTAACCAAGGACAAACCAATACCAGTTCCTTCTGCCTGTCTGGTAAAGGTGCTGTCTACCTGTCCAAAACGTTCAAAAATCATTTCCCGCTTATCCTTTGGAATCCCTACTCCGGTATCGGATACTTCAACAACAATGGTATCTTTATCTTCGCGAATCAGCAGCTCAATGGACTTACCTACGGGTGTAAATTTTATGGCATTGGAAAGAAGGTTCAAAAGAATTCTTTCATACACCTCGTCATCGATTCCGATAATCCGGTCAGGTATCAGAGAGACGAAGGTCAAATGGATTTTTTTCTGGGATGCATATAGCTGGACTGATTCGAAAATTGCTCTGGTCAAATAAACGATATCCATGTTACGTTTGTTCACCTTGATGTAGCCGGCATTGATTTTTGTAATATCCAGGAGGTTATTGACAAGACGCAATTGTCTGTAAGAGTTTTGACGGATTTTATGCAAAAAGCCTTTCGCACGGTCAGAAAGTTCATTTTTGCAGATCAGTTCCATTGCCTGCAATGCAGAATTAATGACGGCAAGAGGCGTTTTGAATTCATGGGATATGGTTGAGAGGAATTCATCCTTCATTTCAATCGCTTTTTGCAGTGCATCGTTCTTTTCCCGCTCTGACAACAACGTGTTTTTTTGATGCTCTAAAATAATCTGCTCCTGATTGACCTGCTCGGTAATATCACGGATACAAAGAATGGCTTCCTTGATCACACCGTCCCGATAATACACCGGGCTACCGTTTATGCTGACATGAATTTTCTCGTCAGGACGCTCTATGGTTAAAACATAGTTTTGGAAACAACCCTCTTTCAAAATTCTTTCTTCAGGCAAATCTGCATGGGGGATGATATCGCCGTCCGTTCCGTACCGATAGGTATTGTTCGCAAGTGAATCCCCTGTTTTTTTGATATATTGGGGTAAATGAAAAAACTTTTTTCCTGCTGTATTCAAAAATGTTATATCATGTGAGCTATTGACCAAAATCAAACCGTCGGACATACTGTTAATAATTGCTTCCAGTCGTTCTTTTTGAATTTTGATCTCCAGGTCCTTTTTGATTAGCTCTGCAATTTCATGCACGGAAATAATACCCGACTGAAACTCACCATTGTTGTTGAACACAGGAATTGAATACAGTTCCACATGGATTTTCATACCGTTTCTGAAAACTTCCGTTTTTTCATTCACGATTTTTTCACCCACTAAAATTCTTTCACAAGGCAGTCCTTCAATATTACAGATTTGTTGGTAAGGACTGATTTCATCGTTGTGTAAAATCGTATCAAACATTTTGTTTTTTAACAGGAATCGCCCATTCTTATCAACAACAGCAATTCCGCCGCTGATGTTTTCAATAATAATTTCCAGCTGCTTTTTTTGACGCTCAATGGTGTTTTGCCACTCAATATCACTGGTGATATCTCTGTAGGATGTAAAAACAGACAAGATATGGTTCGTTTCATCGTATATGGGAATAGAGCTGATTTCAATATACCTTGATTTTCCATGCCGCTTTAACAATACTCTTTCATTGTGGATTTGCTCGCCTTTGAGCGCCCTCTTTGTGGGTAAATTGTCATGATGGATGGGTACTCCTTTTAAATCATAAAATTCATATTCTTTCAGCAGTTTTTCCACAGAAGAGTTGCGGCTGATATTCTCGTATAGATTTTTTGCCTGTGCATTGTAAAACTGCAGGTCGCCATCCTTATCATAAACAGTAACCGCATCTGCCATATTGTCAAAAATAGTCTCCAACAGTTCCTTTTGCTGTTTTATAATGTGTTTGACCTTCGGCAGCTCCTCTGTTTGAATGACAATGAATTTTAATATCCCTTTATTGACGATGGGGGTGATTAAGGTATTGTAGTAAGTGTTCAACCCGGAAGAAGCATAATAAGAACTCTTATTCAATTTTGTTGGCTTTCCGGTAGAAATCGCTTTTTTGATTCCATTTTCAATAATACTTCCGGAAAAATTCTCCATGAATTCATGAATTTTCTTTCCATATACCCCTTCCGGTTTTTTGTATGGATGTCTGAAATGCGCCAATTCTTTGCTGTTGGAGATCAAAAGCGTCAGATCAGGTGCGCTGTAGACAGAAATACTTGATATATTGTTAAGAATAAGACTGTATAGATAATTGTGCTTTCGCAGCAGCGATTCTGTTCTGTTTTCTTTAAAATAGAAAAAATCGAATCCATCCTTGGTTTCCTTTTTGATACGAACAAATTTAGCCTCCAGTAATTTTGTAAAAATAAAATATTCATTTTGCTCGCTGAATGAATGTATCTCGAAATCCGGTCCGGTTCTTAACAGGTGAAAAATATCCGTAATATTGAGACCTAAAATTTCTTCCTCGCTATAGGAAAAAAAATCAACCCATGCATGATTGATTTCAACAACTGTTCCCGACTGCACGACCAGTGTGGGAATTTTAGACTTCTTTTTCACATAACTTTCCCCTTCATCCGTTTCTTCGGAGCTCTTCTTGCTTTTTATAGATGAATGGCGATTGCACATGATGTCTGCAACCGCCGTTTTTTAATATGTATTCATTTCATCCAGATAATCTTCCACAATATAGAATAACTGATCCGGTGAAACTTGTCCTCTGTTTAATCGGAACATTAACTGTTCAACCGCATGCTTGTTTGCACTGATGTCCTCAATGATAGTAAAGTCATCGTTAAAACAAGAATTGTATGCTTTGATACCGTATACCTTTTCTCCTTCAGCACCATCTGATTTTGATTCACATTCAACCATCTGGTAAATAAATTTGATTGCTTCCTCTACTGCTATGTTTGTTTGTGTCATTTGAACATTTTCCTTTCTTTTTGTTTATCTTTCCAGTTAAAGATAACAATAAAACCCAAGGAAATCAATGGTATATGTTCGACAATTCACAGATTATTCACGACTTATTCATGGCAGTTATCCGACAATTGTAAAAACGGTGACGCAACATACAATATTTTGTATGAAGGGAGGGAATCGTGCGGAACAAACGTTCGATATTCAAAACCTATTTCTTGGATATGTAAACATAGTATGAATTCATTCAATCGCTTTTTGCCCTGAAATGATCTACAAGCATTATGATAAATTCAGAGTTTGTTGGTCTTTGTTCCAACTTTTTTGCAGACGGGGAATGAATGCAACCCATGTTCCCCCTTCGATAGGCAATATCAATCGCATTTCTCAACGCTTTTTCCACCCGCGAAGATGTTGTTCTGAACTTCTCAGCAATATTTACATAGATCACCTTGGTCAAAGAGTTGATGGTGGTCAAATCTTCTTCTACCATGAGGATTGCATGCTTTAAATAATCGTAACCTTTTAGATGTCTGGGAATTTCAATCATATCCAGCAACTGCGTAATTTTATCATCGATCGTTAGTTCGGATTTTTCAGTTTCTTCTGTCTTTCGTTCGTTTTTTATGCTAAGATTGATTCCGTTATAAGAATCATAATCCCACAACTGGTGGATACGAGCTACCAAATCCTCCAGATCACATGGCTTTATCATGTAAAATTCAGCACCCAGTGACAATGCGATTTGAATGATTTTATCCTGTCCAACAGCTGACAATATGATAAACCTTGGTGTTTTTCGCAGAGGCCGCTTTTTGATGCTTTCAAGCACGCCCAATCCGTCCAATCGTGGCATCACAACATCCATAATCACAAGGTCTGGCTCTTTTTCCTCAATCAGTGTAAGTGCATCCAGACCATTGCCAGCCGCACCAACCGGTTCAAACTCATCGAAGCTTGATAAATAAGACCACAAAATATCCCTAAAATCCGAATTGTCATCCACGATAATCATGCGCAATTTTGAATATTTCATAGAATGCCCCCAGGTTTTTAAAATAACGTAAGCTAAAATGTAATACAGGTTCTGCGTTTTGTATCACTGACAACCCAAGATATTGTATATTTCTTATTATAACAACATAATTGTGAAATCTCAACAGTAAAATTGAATTTTGTTCACATTTCTATAAAATTCAGTATCATTACACATCCCTGTTTTGTTCTTTGTGTTAACCAAACAAAATGAATTTAGTGATTCAAAACGGCTTTATTTTATAGCCCGCAACAATAGGGTAGCAAAGCTGGAAACGGACAGCACCCCGCCATGCTTCGGCGAGGTGCTAATGTTATTTTTATGGTTACTTATTGCATAAACCATTCCCTGACTTCTGCGGAGAATATTACTTGAGAAGCCACATGGGAACATAGGTGATGCAGGTCATGATCAGTCCTGCGCCCAATACGCCTGCCATGATTGCAGGGGCCGCATGGCGTAGTTTTAAGTTCATAAAAGAAGCAATCAAGGCACCGGTCCATGCTCCGGTCCCGGGCAAAGGAACCGCAACGAAAAGAAAAACAAACAGGATTCTTCCCCAGTGGGTTTTGCTCTCGGCCTTTTTTGCGTTATCTTCCGCCTTTTTTTCAAACCGAAGCACCAGTTTTTCGGTGAATTTCCACCGTTTCATCAGAGTGAAAATCTTTTTGATTAATAAAAGAATGAATGGAATGGGTAAAATATTTCCGATGTAGCAGATGAGAAAAGCCTCTATATAAGGCACATTGCTCAATGCAGCGGCAATGAGACCGCCCCGAAGCTCCAGAATCGGCATCAACGAAATAAAGAATATTGCTATTTCGGGAGAGATCCCGATGCCTGCAAACCAGGAATTCAAGGTGTTTGCTATGGTTTCCGTCATAATTTACAATGTGCGAGAAATGCTAGGCAAAGCCGTCCATCACCATTCGGTGCGCTTCCCGCTTCCTTTCTGATGTAGTTTGTGGATCCAAGTCTTGCGTCGAATATTGTCATTATACCATCAGAACGATTTGATTACAAGCGTTATAGGCTGAGTTTGTTTGTGATTTCTGAGCCGGTCAATTATTTAGATACTGAATCCTCTGTAAACAATGTTTCTGATTCTTGGGTGAACATAATGCTCGTAGCTGTTCAGCATTTGCTGAATGTAAAACAGAGCGATTTGATTGTCCGGGTCGATCATGACATACGCACCGGCGGCACCTGCCCAGCCGAATTCACCAATCGGGCTCAACGACCCGCCCTTGGCTTTGTCAATCA
>MKRK01000040.1:610-2002 GCA_001896915.1 Clostridiales bacterium 43-6 | reverse complement strand
GATACCCCGTCCAAATGATTGGTTCTCATCAAATCAATGGTCGGTTTACATAATATATGTTCTCCGTTGTCCGCTCTGCCGTTGTTGCACAGGACTCGGGCAAGCTTGATGTAATCATTGGCGGAGGAAATCAGACCTGCCCCGCCGCTTTCGTACTCACTACCCAGAATATATCTGTTGTGAAGCGGTATTTTAACGGGCTTTTGAAGTGTTTCGTCAAAGCTGTACTGGCTGGCCATCCGCTGTTTCTTCTCCTCAGGCAGAGCAAACCCTGTGTCGGTCATACCCAGTGGTTCAAACATATTTTGCGTGAGATATTCGCCGAAGCTTTGTCCGGAAATCACCTCAATCAGTGCGCCAATCACATCATGGCACATGCTGTAGTTCCAGTGGGTGCCAGGCTCAAACAACAGCGGTTCCGCAGCGATGGCCTTTACGATCTCCCGGGTGGGGCTTCTGCCACCGGTGTCTTCTTTGACCTTTTGGATCGCAGGGGTATCCAGATTGTATTCAAAGCCCGCCTGCATGGTAAACAGGTCACGGATCGTTATGCTGTTTTTTGCTTTCACAAGCTCTGTCTGATCCCCCTGCTGTGTTTTAATCATCATTTCCTGAAACTCCGGCAAATAATCAGACACCGGCTCCGTCATCAAAAACCTTCCTTTTTCAAACAACTGCAATGCCGCAACACAGGTAATCACCTTGGAAGCGGAATATAAGAAGTATAAATTGTCCTCGGTAACCGGTCTTTGTTCTTCGATATCCGCATATCCCGACAGGTGGCGAAACACTGGCTTGTCCTTATAATAAACCACGCAGTCCGCCCCGGGAATTTTCCAATTCGTCATCCGATCCAAAAATAACCTTAACTCTGTAAAATCCATCATTCTACCCCTTTTTATTAAAAAATCAATTACCATTATCCGTAATTGATTTTATGAATACTTTTGAATCTGCGTTTTTCAGCCAATTACTACCTCCGGCGACAATGTGAATGTTTTGACAAACTCAATGCTGTTTTTTTGAAACTGATAAAGCTCAAAAAGCAAAGCCATAGGTACAATACATGTTTTCCGTTGTATTTTCTTTATGTAAATTGGTGATTCCTTTGAATTTCTTCGTGAAATCATCCGAAGCATTCAGCCCCCATACGCTTGGATAGGTATTGGTTTTTTTATCTTTTATTTTAACTTGATATAAATTGTCCACTTCCTTGATTTCAGCCACATTGGATTTAGCAATGGTAAACTTAAATAAATTGTTCAGATAATCATTGGAAATGATTGCTTTGATCTCCTCCGACTATGTAAAATATTATAAATTATTGCACCAATATACGCAACACTTTTTTATAAAACATAACATAGTTTCTTCACTTTCCCGATCAATCTT
>MKRK01000040.1:0-426 GCA_001896915.1 Clostridiales bacterium 43-6 | reverse complement strand
CAAAAACCAAAGGAAACCTATCGATGCTTTAAAAAACAATAGGTTTCCTCTGTGAATTGTCCCGTCTGCTCCGGAGCATTTACAGCTATCTGTAATACAGATTATCCTTGTTCTCTTTCGGGTTATTCAGCGTATTTTCCATTTGGGTTTCGTTCAGGTTTTCACCGTTTTTATGCCCTTTGTGGTTGAACTTGTCCTGCTTGTTTCTCTTTTGTTTTTTTGCCATTCCCTCACCCCTTTCACTAGGCACTGTCCTTATTATTATGTCCATATTCTTTATATAAATACCAAAAACTCCCAAACTAGAGTTTGAGAGTTTTTGAGTGGTGGATAAATCATCAACGATTGTTTCGTTGTCTTTTTTTATAGGCGAACCGCCAGTCTATGTTTTGGAACATGCTAACCTTTTTCAGCGGTCTTTTTCTT
>MKRK01000039.1:17528-25595 GCA_001896915.1 Clostridiales bacterium 43-6 | reverse complement strand
GTTGTCTTTTATTTTTTCACTGAAGGAGATGGGCTTGTCGTTGGCTATGAAGTGAAAGCCGTCGTCACTGGTTGCGATGCCCATGTTAGTGCCTGCCAGTCGATCACTGCCTTTGGTATCCTCATAATCATTTCTGAAAACCATCAAGTATTTGCCCTTGTATTTTGTTACACCGGCGTTGAAAATCAATGTGGCATTGTATGGAATATCTTTATCCGACAATACCGGGTTGTTTTTATATCTTTTGATACAGCTTGCTGATTTCAATTCACTCATCTGAACCATTCCTCGCTTTTTCCGTGAATGTAATTTACATGTATTACTCTTCTATATTTTACTTTTTTATAATTCAAATATCAATATAAAACTTTACAATAGATTAAAAAAGTGCTATAACGTAGTCAGGGACATGAGATTTTTCAGTGAGATTTCTTTTGAAAGAGCATATTCTCTGAATTTTCAATTGATCCGGACTCATAGTGATAAACCGGAATTGTTTATTTCGACGAGACTAATATTCACTATTCAGCTGTCGATATTGATGATATAGAACCGTTTGAATAGATACGATGATACATATCTGTGAACGAAAATAAAAAACTTTCGGACATGCACCAACGGCTCCGGTCAGTCATATAATGGAGGTTACATTGGATGAACCAACACAACGATCCAGAGATGCAACGAAAAGAAGTATCTCAAAACAAGATTTGAGATACTTCTTTCACTAAATTCGTCAACCTAAAAGTTAAATTCATTAAACCAAACAGAAACCGGCAAGATCAATAAATAGTTGGTTATGATTAAATATCAAGAAGAGCGGCGTTTACCCCGTCGATTTCGTTCAGCTCTTGGATTAGCTCCTTTTCATTTTTTAATAGCTGAAGAATGATCACGCCCTGTTCGGAACAAAAATCATCCGCTGCTTCATGAAAGCCGACTCTGACCTTTATGTCACAACCGAAATTGGTTAAAATATTCTGTACCTCAGGGACCCTTTTGCTACGGTAATCAATTTTTATAATCACAATTTTCAATGCCATATTACACCATTCCTTTTTATTTTATCATAATACATATATCTATCTTTTGCAATAGTATCCTAAAAATAATTCCCACTTTTTATTAAACGCTAAAAAAGTGAATATTTTTATAAAGATAAAGAAAAATTTACGCACTTGATAGTTTATAATTCAGTACAGGGGGTTATATTCTTGAATACAGACAACGAACTACTGGTAAAGCTCAAAAAGATGATTGTAAAGCTGGAAACAGAAAATGTAGCACTTAAAAATGAAATCAAACGACACAGACTCTTGCTGGATAGTATTACAGATGTATTATCCACCCACGATACAAACGGAAATTTTACGTTTGTGTCATCCTCCTGCTTAAATTTGTTCGGGTTGAGTCCTGATGAAATGATTGGTCGTTGTTCTTATGATTTTATGCTGCCCGAATTCAGAACTCCTATTAAAAAATCCTTTCATGCACTTGTAAAATCATCAGTATGTTCAACACTGACCTATCAGATTATCAAAAAAGACAAGACGGTTATTTGGGTGGAATCCACCAATTATGCATTACGTGATGAGGAGAACCAGGTTTGTGAAGTCATCAGTATTTCAAGAGATATCACAGACAGAAAAAAAGACGAAGAGTCCGCCCAAGAAACCATTCGCAGATTAAAAGCAACACAACAGTTATCCCATATTGGTAATTGGGAATTTAATTTAAAAACACAACAGAGTGAATATTCAGCAGAATCCTATAAAATATTTGGTTTTGAGCATGTTGCCACAAATGTCTCGTCGGATATTGTGAGTATTTGTGTGCTGCCTGAGTATAAACAGATGCTTAATAAGGCATTTCGCGAGCTTCTCCATGGCAAGACCTATAAAGAAGAATTCAAAATTCGTCGTGCCAATGACAATCAAATCAGAACCATCTTTTCAAAGGCTGAAATATTTTATGACGATTTTGGTCAGCCGTTTAAAGCAGTTGGTATTTTTCAGGACATCAGTGAGCAAAAGCAAATTGAAGAGGCTTTGTTGATCAGCAAAAGACGACTGGTGGAAGCACAAGCTTTGGCCCATATCGGTAACTGGGAGCTGGATATGAGTGCGAATCAGATTTGGGCATCCTCAGAAGCATTCCGAATTTATGGTTTGGATCGTATATCTCCCAAAATACCGCTGAAAACAGTACAAGCAATTGCACTTCCACAATACAGAAACCAGCTGGATGAAGCTTTGGTAAACGCATTGAAGGGAATGAAATACGAAGAGGAATATAAGATCAGACGTGCTAGTGACGGTATGGAAAGAATTATATACTCCAAAGCGGAGCTGATGACGGATGACAAGAGCAATTCCTATAAGCTGGTCGGCGTTGTTCAGGATGTTACAGAACGCAAAAAACGGGAAGACGAGATCAAATATATCAGCTATCATGATAAACTGACCGGTCTATATAACCGCAGATTTTTTGAGGAAGAGATTCAGCGGCTGCGCAGTGACGATGAATATCCATTTTCTATTATCATCGGTGATATCAACGGTCTGAAATTAATCAACGATGTGTTCGGTCATACGGAAGGCGACCGAATTATCCAGACCTTTGCCACAAAAATGAAGCAAACCTGCAGACAAACTGATATCATTGCCCGTTGGGGTGGAGATGAAATTATTATTTTGCTGCCGAACACAGACGAAAAAAAGGCTGAATTGATTTATAAGAGAATTGATAAAAATATATACCATGAGGATCATTCCCTGCGTGCTTCCATTTCTCTCGGCTATGCAACTATGGTCAACGCCGATGCAAACATCAATCAAGTATTGAAAAGTGCCGAGGATTTTATGTATCGCAGAAAGCTTCTGGAGGGAAACAGCCTCATCAGCTCTATTCTTTCTTCCATCATCTCCACGCTGAAAGAGCGCAATATCCAAACAGAAGAACACAGCGACCGATTGAAAAATCTATCCAGAATGTTGGGTTCCGCTTTGGATGTGCCGGAGAACAGACTGGATGACCTTGAACTCTTGGCGGTACTTCACGATATCGGGAAAATTGCGATCAAGGATGTTGTAATCAACAAGCCCAGTTCTCTGAGCGATGAAGAATGGCGGGAAATGAAACGGCATTCTGAAATCGGTTATCATATTGCCAAATCCACACCCCAGCTTCATCAGATTTCCGAATTCATTTTATCGCACCATGAACGATGGGACGGTTCCGGATATCCCCGGGGGCTTAAGGCTGACGAAATCCCCTATTTATCCCGTATCATAGCTGTGATTGATGCTTTTGACGCAATGACCAATGACAGGCCTTACAGCAAAGCTATGAGTGTTGAGCAGGCTCTGTCGGAAATTGAAAAATGCGCAGGTACTCAGTTTGATCCACAAATCGCTTATATTTTTTGCAACACAATCAGACGGTTTTATGAATAAACAGTTATTCCGTATACTTCTCTCTTCCATCAATCACCGATGTATTTACATGGGTGATTTTTTGATATGATTCTTATTTTATATTTACTACAATAGTGCAAATACAGGTTTTACTGATTTGGTTCATTGACAGTTGTCCGCATTTTGTTTACAATGGTATTAACAACAATGTTGATACGGTTGTTATTTTCGGGAGGGATATTTACGTTTGATGTAAATGAATTGCTGAATGCTGCTGTTTGCGAAACAGAGCTTTTAAGCATCGGAGAGATTTTTTTGCTCAAGGATTTATTCAAAGGATATGTGTGGAACCGGATTGCCATAAAGGATCGTCTTTTGCTTGGTATCTTGTTTTTAAACCATGTACATAAAAATGACAGCGGTTTGGAAGCAATTGAAAAAACATCATCACATCAACAGAGATATCAAAAAATTCAATAAAATACAACTGAAATAATAATGGGAGTGTGATGCCTTCGCATATCAAAAATTTTAATTGAAAGGAAGATCCCTATTTGAATGTAATTTTATCTAAGCTCAAAGAAGTTATATTTTCCGTAATGCCCATTACGGTGATTGTTCTTATTTTAAGCTTTACATTAACACCCATTGAACCAACATCATTGATTAAATTTCTGATTGGTGCGTTACTCATTATCATTGGATTGACCATTTTTTTAATCGGTGTAGAAATCGGCATTACTCCCATCGGAAACCATATGGGTAGTTCCATCACAAAATCCAATCAGCTTTGGATTGTTGTTATCGCCGGCTTGCTGCTTGGTTTTTTCATTTCCATTGCAGAACCGGATCTTCATATCCTTGCGGGACAGGTTGATTTTGTCACTTCCGGTTTGATCTCTAAACTAAGCATTGTCATTGTGGTTTCTATCGGAATAGCCGTCATGTTATCCATTGGACTTGCAAGGATTGTATATAATTTTCCTTTATTTAAGATTTTATCTATTTTATACGGAATTATTTTTATTCTGACATTTTTTACTTCATCGGAATTTATGGCGATTTCCTTCGATGCTTCCGGTGCCACAACCGGTGCATTGACCGTTCCTTTTATCCTCGCTTTGGCAATGGGTGTTTCCAAGCTGAAAAAGGACAGTAAGTCATCAGAAAAGGATAGCTTCGGTCTTGTTGCCATCGCCTCTACCGGTGCCATCATCGCTGTGATGATCATGAGTATTCTTTCCAAGACCGATAAAATCACTGTTGAAATTGCCAACGTCGCCGAGGAATCCAGTTCTGTCTGGCAGCCGTTTTTGGTGAAGCTTCCCATCATTGCCGAAGAGGTTTTGTTGGCACTCACCCCTATTCTGATTATCTTTTTGTTGTTTCAGAAGATATCATTCAAATTGTCAAAAACCAATGTTCGCAGAATATTATTTGGTATTTTGTTTACGTTCCTCGGGCTTGTCCTTTTCTTGTTGGGTGTCAATGCCGGGTTTATGAAGGTCGGCACTACCGTTGGATATAAGCTTGCCATGATGGACAGTAATATATATATTATTGTTGTGGGATTTATTTTAGGTATGGTTACAATTCTTGCAGAACCTGCTGTTTATGTGTTGACACATCAAATAGAGGATGTTACCAGTGGATATGTCAACCGTAAAATGGTTATGGGGACATTGGCGCTGGGTGTGGCTTTGGCTGTTACACTTTCTGTTTTAAGAATATTGGTACCTGAAATACAGCTTTGGCATTATCTGTTACCGGGATATATCATTTCAATTGCATTGACCTATATTGTCCCAAAGCTATTCGTCGGTATTGCTTTTGACGCCGGCGGCGTTGCCTCCGGACCGATGACCGCCACATTTATATTGGCGTTTGCCCAAGGAGCGGCAGACGCAACGGAAAGCGCGAACGTATTGGTAGACGGTTTTGGTTTGATTGCCACGGTTGCTATGACTCCTATCATCGCTTTGCAAATTCTAGGTTTTATCTATAAGTTAAAATCCAAAAAAGGAGGACTTGATTTGAATGGAAAATAGATCGGATGCTTTGGAAGCTCAATTGATCTGTATTATCGTTAATTACGGAACCGGCAGTAAAATCATTAAAAAAGCCAAACAGCTGGGGATCTCTGGTGCCACAGTCACATTGGGCAAAGGAACCGTCCAAAACCGAGCTTTGGATTTTTTGGGACTGACCGATATGCGAAAAGAAATCATATTCTTGGTAGCTGAGAAAGATGCTGCGATTCATGCAATTGATGAAATCAGCAAAGAGTTTGAATTCTCAAAACCCAATCACGGAATCGCATATACCGCTTCTGTATGCGGCGTTGCGGGAACCAAGCGCATTGCATGTACAAATAACATGGAAGAAAGAGGTGGAAACAACACAATGTATCACATCATAACAGTAATTGTTGATAAAGGTAAGGCTGAGGATGCGATTACAGCCGCAACAAAGGCCGGATCAAAAGGCGGTACGATCATGAATGCAAGAGGTTCGGGTATACACGAAACCAGTAAAGTGTTTTCAATGGAAATTGAACCGGAAAAAGAAATTGTGATTATTTTATCCGAGGTCGAAAAAACAGAAGCCATCGTATCTTCAATCCGTACAGATTTAAAGCTGGATGAACCGGGCAACGGTATTGTATATGTTCAAAATGCCAGCAACACATATGGTTTATATAAATAAAATCTTTTGTTATATCAATCTTTAAATCACCATCACCCCAAAACCCTATGAACAAACCCAGTTGGATTGTTCATAGGGTTTTCTTCTTTTTATCATATAGGATTGTGCAAAATTCAGACAAATTATATGATGCAACCAAAAAAGCTACCGTAAATCTTGGAAAGAATAAAAACAGATGAGAAGAGTCCCAAAATATACTAAAGCATAATCAGGACATTTTGTAAACTGTCAATTCCCTGCCCAATTAGATTCTTATTATTAATTCACTTAATGTTTAAGAAGAAATAGTTTTCTAGTATAAATTCCTTGAAAAGCAGAGCAATTATTTATCACTACTTCTTTCACCCACTCATCAATTTAACAATTCTTTTTCGGAATAGAGGATAGAACTTTATGTCTGTAGAAACTTATCAGTCCTCCGACAAAACGGCTTATCTATAATACAGTTAAGTCAAACCCCTACACCTTGTTCCTGACACAATCCGAAGTTGTTAGGCATCGGTGGTGCAGTCATCACCCATCCGAAGTTTTGCATCCATTCCCACTGATTTATAATTTGGCGCTCTGTCATTATCTAATCCAATTTTATCTTTCTTATTTTTCTCATTCAGATGTTGAAATTCAGGTAGCCCTTGTACTTTGGTTCCGATTGTCTTCAATCATTTATATTTTACACCTTTTTTATTCGTGGTTCTGTCTTTATATTTTTCCTCTTCAGCATTTTAAAAAGAAAGTCTATCTCATTCTCTATCTCTTCGTCATAAATCGTAATTCCGAAAACAATTTTCGTGGTTACCTCATTAATGTATCGTGATATGAGAAGAGCAATGAGATCAATATTTTTACTTCTATAATATTTTTTGATAAGTTCTATATGATGGTTTTCTAGATTTATGTACCATTCTCTCATTTTCTGTGTCAGTTCCGGTAAATCATCAAAGCCAAAAAAGGTTTGTAATGAGATTTTGTAAAGAGAATTTTCAAAGGGATATAGCTTCTTCCTGCTTTTCAGCAAGCTTTTATAGAAATTCTGTAAATTATCGTCGAAAGGTATGTTTTTATTGAGTCTGTCATTGGTAAAAACGAACTCGTTGAAGGCAACTTCCTCAAAAAGCTGCTTTTTATTTTTATAGTAATAATAAAGCATCGGTAAACTACATTCAGCCTGATTGGCAATATCACGCATGGATGTACCACGATACCCTTTTTCGGCAAAACACTTCACTGATTCACCAAGAATGCGGTTTTTAATGCTGTCCTCAATGATTTTAGCCATACGGTATCCTCCATAAATAACTAACGTTAGATATTATATTACAATTGTTAATATTATATCTAACGTTTGTTATGTTGTCAAGAATAACAACAATGGTCTTTCCTTTGATTTGTCTTTTTGACAGACTCGTCTAGATCATTCTTGCATTAAAAAGAGATAAATTTATATTTCTAATTTTAATATGATGCAAAAGAAAAGGCGAAGGAAATCCTCCGCCTTTTTTCAGCGACAACCGCCGCCATTGTTTCTGTGTTTTCCCCGACAGCCACAGCCATCACTACAGGAACCTGCAATTTCACAGCCCGTGCAATTTGCGTCTCCGCAATTCCATTTGTTACAGCCTAAGCCGGCCAATATGTCGTCCACATTTCTGCAATTTCTGTGGCAGCGTGTAATGCAGTTTTGCTCTTCAAACAGATCTCTCAATAATTCTCTGTCCGTACAGCGTGTATTGTTGTTATTTCTACAACAGCCCATAATCTATTCCTCATTTTAATGTTATAGACAAGTCATACTTGTCCCTTACATCATATGTTTGTTTATGAGAATTGTTAAAAGAAAAGCAAAGAGATTCCTCCTTGCTTTTCTGATTAACCATTAAAAGCGTGGTGGACCGGGTGGATACGGAGGTCTTGGCGGGTATGGGGGTCTTGGCGGGTATGGGGGTCT
>MKRK01000039.1:6572-17438 GCA_001896915.1 Clostridiales bacterium 43-6 | reverse complement strand
GGGCGAGGACCGGGAAAGCCAAAGAAAAATGGGTTGAATATCAGAAACCGCGGATCAAAATTCGGACCGCGCTGACCATACCTGTCGTCGTAGCCTCTACCTCTTGGCATAAACAATTCTCCTTTTGATTCATTGACAAGAACTCTTGTCCATTCCATAATATGTTGTTTGTGTTATCCTTGATAGTTTCATTGGGCTGATTATGATTGATAAGGTAGATAAAACGTTGGTATGCTTAAAAATTGCATCAAAATTTTACATCCTTAATAAGCGTAGTTCCGAAAACTGATTTTATCTCAGCGTTTTTCCTGTTAGGTTACTCGTGATACATTTCTTTTTCGTATGTTTACACACAAAAATAGCAGACACTTTTTTGTGCCTTCTATCTTTTTACCACTTCCCAGAATGTCGGTTATAAAAATTCAAATTAACAGATTAAACAACCATATCTCTTCTTTTATAAAAACAATAGGTCACAATAATAGAAGCGACAATGATAATAAAGGATAGCATCATACAAAATGGATCCAACCTTTGATTTTCAAGAATATATTTTGCAGAAGTATACTTAAAAGGTGTCAGATATGACAGGAAATCAATTTCGCCCGAAACATCCACCAAAACTGACAGAATATAAGTGGAAAATAAAATCATAGCTGCTGTGGAGGCAGAGGTTTTTGGTCTGTGCTTCACTGCAGACACCGCAGTGCCCAAAAACAAAAAGATAAGCTGAAAAATAAGCAAGCCAACCATAAGCAGAAGCACCTGGCTGTTATATTGATTACTCTCTGCATAAGATGACACAATGCCAACGGAGCTGATTGTTGTAATAAGATTGACAATAATGATATTCACAACTATAGCCAATAATTTGTATGTGATGATTGCTGATCTGGACACAGGCTTTGCCAGCAGAAATTCGGAGGTTTTATCTCTTTCTTCTTTGGCAATGATATTAGCGCCCAGCATCACCGCGTGTATACCCGCCATTACCAACAAGAAGGTAAACACCACCCCAAAATATCCGACGGCGGTGGTAATATCCAGCCCGGTCATTCCGAAAAACGCAAGCAGTGCTTTTGGAATCTTATTTATGATTTCCTTGAACGATTCCATGTTTCCTTCCGCTCCGGCATATTTGCTCATACCCACCGTTGCCATTAGAGCCATTCCGACACACCAAAAAATCAATGCTTTCAGATTGGATTTGATTTCGTGGACGAAAATATTCATAGTATACTCTCCTTCTAAACCGCCTGGATATCTTTTTTTTGATATATCACAAAGCTGGCTGTGATAAGGGTTATGACGATGATTGCAGTCAAAACGATCAACTGCCATTCATATTCCACAGTCATTGCCATGTACTGATAGTCAAAGTACTTGAAGGGTCTGAAATAACGCATGACTGTTTCATCAAAAATCTCAATGAACATTCCGATAAAATAAAAAGTAAAAACAGTAGACAACGAGATTGCCAAAACAGATTTCATATTGGAGTAAATTACCGAAATGAATGTGCCGACGGATAAAAAAATCAGCTGTAGATAAAATATTGTAAGCATTGCCATAAGGATTTTAGGATGGTCTATTTTTTCATCGGTAAACACGGGAGCCAGCAAAAAGGTGGCAGCAACAAAAAACAGATTGGTGATTATTAAGGATGTCAGCACCGCCAGCAGCTTGGCAGATAATATTTTTATACGGGAAACCGGCTTGGTCATCAAAAAATCCGCCGTTTTGTCCCGTGTTTCCTTGGACACAATCCCAGTGCCGAAATTCATTGCCTGAATGGCACCGCAAAGGGTCAGATAAATAAATGTTATGGAAAAGAAATTGGTGAAATTGAAAAAGCTATCGGAATTTTTTAGGTCAAATGCGTCCAAACCCAAAGCTTTTCGTAAATATTCGGGGTAATCCTTTAGGGCCTTGATAAAGACATCACCCTGATCTTTAATAGAGGGCAAAAAAGACAGCAACATGGCGATGATGCCCATAAACACCAGCGACCAGATGATTGTGGATTTCCTGTATGCCTTCAGCTCATGCAAGTACATATTCATCCTTAGTCCCCCTTTGAATAGTAATGCATAAAAATCTCTTCCAGGTCCGGCTCTTCCACCGTCAGATTACTGATTTGGATGTCTGCAAGTTTGCCAATGATGTGATTGATGTTTCCGCTGTATAAAAAGCTGATGGTATTGTCTTTTTGGGTGAGGTTATTGATACCTTCCATGTTAAAATAATTTTTGTCAAGCTGCTCTCTCCCGGTGATTTTAAACTTTTTGTGATCCGTTTCTGTGAGAGTGCTGATTTTTTCCACTTTAATGATATTTCCTTCTTTGATGATTGCTACGCGGTCGCACAGTCTTTGGACCTCACTTAAAATATGGGAGGAAAACAGTACGGTAGCCCCTCTTTTATTTTCTTCTTTTAACAGCTCAAAAAACCTTTGCTGCATAAGGGGGTCAAGCCCGCTCGTGGGTTCATCGAGGATAATCAACCTCGGGCTGTGAAGTAACCCCTGTACTATCCCGCATTTCTTTTTATTGCCCAGAGATAAATCGTCGATTTTTTTACTGAGGTCAATATCCATGATTTCGGCCAGCTCTTGGATGCGCTTCGTGCAATCTTTTTTATAAAAGCTTGCTGAATATTTCAACAGGTCAATAACCTTCATATTATCATAATAAAACACTTCGGAGGGCAGATAGCCGATTTCTCTCTTTATTTCGGGGCCTTTTTCAATACAGTCCATTCCAAAAATCCTAGCATTGCCACTCGTGGGATAAATGAGAGACAACAGTGTTCGGATGGTTGTGGATTTTCCGGCTCCGTTGGGACCGATAAAGCCGAAAATTTCACCTTCCTCCACATGAAAGCTCACATCAATGATGCCTCTTGACTTGCCATAATATTTGGTTAAATTGTTGATTTCAATTACACTCATACCTATTCCTCCATTTATAATTGATAAAAGCACTTCTCTAATATTTTGATGTACTCTTCCATTTCCGACAACAAAGTCTCATACTGATCTGCATCGATGTATTTCAGCTTTGACTGGATTTCGTTACCGAAGCCTTCCAGAGACCAATAAATCAATTTTACAGCCTTATCAGGGTCGATTCCCTCCCGGAATCTTGTTTTGTCAAAATTCAAATAAAATTTATTTACATTCTCCTTTATAATGCTGCTGTTTTTTATAACCAGTGCATCCTTTACCTCTTCTGCCTGTTCAAAATATGCCCGCATAATAAAATTGAACATTTGTGGATGGCGTTGAAAGACATTGAATTTTAACTTGGCAGATTGCCGCATTTTTTGGAAGATATCCGTCTCCTCATAATCCAAGCTTTCGTAAATCTCACTTGCCAAAAGCTCTATGGAATAATCGTATAAAAATAAAAACAAATCTTTTTTGCTTTTGAAATAATGAAATAAAATGCCCTTTGATATTTTTGCCCTGTCAATGATCTTGTTGGTAGAAGCATGATGATACCCTCTTTGCGCAAATTCATCAATGGCAGCATTGATGATTCTCTCCTGCTTATCTTTCTCAAGACTTAAAAATTTTGAAAACACTTGCTCACCTCTTTGGATATAAAAATCTCATTGACCAATATGGTCAATGAGATTATAGCACTATTGACCACAGTAGTCAATAGGAGTTTTTCAGTTTTTTGCTGCCCTTCGTTTTTTCTTTTTGGGTAGCAAAAACCCCTTTTGCCCATTCCACATCCTCATGGCTGACACATTCACTGATCCGGATCAAAACAAGATAGAATACGGTTGACAAACCGATGATAAAAATTAAATTCAACTGCACATGCAGAATTTTGCAAAGTAACAAGGGTAATAAACAAGATAAACAGATACACAGTATGGGTTTGAATAACAGATTTGTGTAGCTGGGTCGCAACTGCGAGACCTTGATGAGCTTTAAAAGGCTGAGCATGGGGTTTAATATATTGCTGTAGAACAAGACAATGATGAGACCATAAATACCGAAGGCAGGAATCAAAAAGAAAATAAATATAATTCTCGTCACAGAATCAAACACATTAATTTTTAATAACCCGACCTGTTGATTCATTCCCTTCAAGATGCTGTCCACAATGCTGTCCAGATACATCAAAGGAATAAGGGGCGAAAGGATTTTCAGGTAAAATGCCGTGTCATAGTTTCCATAAATAGCTTTGGAAAGCTCTGAAGAAAAAAATAAAAATATTCCTGTGACCAGAATCGAAAAAATCATAGTGATTTGCAAGGCCCGTTCAATGGTATAATTCAGCCGTTTTTGCTCGCTCAATGCATAGGCTTCGGATATTTCCGGAATCAATAAAGACGAAAACGAGGACAAGAATGCGGCAGGAAAGAACATGACCGGAAACACCATGGCCTTAATAATACCAAACTGGGACAGGGCAACATGCCGGGAGGAGCCGGATTTCATAAGACCAATGGGGATTAACAGGTTTTCTGTTGTCATGAGACCCATGCGAAGATAGGAGCTGAGCGCCATGGGCAAACAAATTCCGAAAATGCGTCGGATCATTCCAACATGGTGAGTTTTTGCAGTTTCCTTTTTTTCAAAAAGATATAATAAAAAGGAAAACAGGAATGATGCCAGCTCTGCTACTGTGGCACCAAGACAAATGGCAAAGCAAGCGTATTCCAGACCTTTGCCCACAAAAAAATTGAGGGTAAACAATACAATGATGATTTGGATGATTTGTTCAAAAATTTGTGATGCCGCTGATTTGACCGCCTTTCGTTTTGCGATAAAATATCCGTTCAGGCAAGAAGAAGCCGCAATAAAAGGCAAGCAGAAGGATAATGTTTTCAGTGACAGTATGGTACGTTCATCGTGCAGCAATGCTATACCAATAAAGTCAGACATGCAGAATAACAATATTCCTGCCGAGATGCTGAACAGCAGACTGATTTTAAATGATTTGTGCAATATTGGTTTTGTACTGTTGCCCTTTCCTGCTTCCTCCGCCACCATTCTGGTCACAGACAAGCTTAGGTTTGAGGTGGCAAAAGTAATGGCAAGAGCATATATCGTGAAAATGAGCTGGAACAGCCCCATGCCTTCCGTTCCGATTTTGTCGGACAGAAATACTCTAAAATAGATATCAATTGCACGCAATAAAAACGCCGTAGCTGTCAATATCAATGCGTTGATCAAAAATGTTCTTTTTCTGATATGTATCACACCCACTTCTCATATAGTCAAATATATGTAGGGTAAGCCGTGAACTTGTCTTTTTGTTTGTAATTATATACTTTTTATGCTAATATAGTTAATAAATAGGGGGGGTTTTATGTTTGACAGAGTATCCATTAAAATATTTGCAAAACAAAGGTTTGAAGAAACCATGGGATTGTCTGTTTTGGTCTGTTTTGTTGCAGGTTTATTAGGTGCAAATGGCTATCTATGGAACAATTCAAGAAGCAATTTTACAAAAGAATGGTTTCCTGAAAATTACTTGATATCTGTATTGATGCTTTTTATTGTTCTGATTTCCATTGTGCAAGTTCTTGTGGGTCCTGCAGCAGAATTGGGATTAAATCATTATTCCCTTAAAGTTCTTTACGGTGAGCCGGTTCCCTTTGGTCTTTTGTTCTCTCGATTTGAAATATTTCTAAAGGCGTTGGGTCTCCGTTTATTTATGACGTTGTTTATATTTTTGTGGACGCTATTGCTCATAATACCCGGGATTATTGCGGGTATCAAATATTCTATGGCGCCCTTTATCATGGCGGATGATCCCAATGTGGGCATCAGAGAGGCTATGAACATCAGCAAGGCTATGACCGATGGATATAAGACAGAACTGTTTGTTATGAGCTTAAGTTTTTTGGGTTGGAGTATCTTGTGTCTGTTGACCCTTGGTATTGGTTATTTGTGGTTAACACCTTATAAAAAACTATCCTTTACCAATACCTATCTTCATCTGAGAAACTTTTATTTTCATAAATTCTATCCCCAACAGCCTTCTGCCTATTGAAAAATCGCCCTTTATCAGGGCGATTTTTTTACTGATTATTTTTATATGCTTCAATCATACGTTTTACCATCTGACCGCCGATTTTTCCTGCTTCACGAGCTGTGATATCCCTGCTGTGACCTTGCGTATCGTAAGAAACACCGACCTCTGTGGCGATTTCGTATTTCAAATTGTTCAGTTTATCTTTTACGGTTTTATCAATCATTTATCTCACCTCTAATTCATATTTTAGTATTATTATTTTTTGCAGAATTGATGAAAATAGTGATGAAAAATGCTGCTATAAAACAAGCAAAAGATACATTGCTATTTTTGTATTTAAATAAATATTTACATTTGTTAATATTTGTGTATTAATAGACAGTGAAATACAATGACCCTTCATTTCAATTTTCTATGATCAATATAAATTTGAGCTTTGCGTTAAAAAATTATCATCCGTACTTGGAAAACAATCCATTGAAAGGAATCAATATTATATTTTATGAACAAATCCATTGGCACCTCTGCTTATACAACATATCCAGCAAACGATTCGGAAACCAAAAATTTTGAGATAATTATGATAATACCGTAGACCAATCGAAACGTGATTATAAAACAAAGGAACAACATCTGCAAAACAAAATTGCCAAACTGGATTGAGAGATTGAAATCATCAAAAAAGAACTGGGGATTGTTGATTGATGTCTCTTTCCCTATGATATCCAATCTGATATAAAAAAACAAAAATCACCTCGGAATTTTTCTTCCGAGGTGTTATTTTCATATTTGATTTACGCCGGAATTTTCATTCTCAGTCGTAATTTATCGGCAATCATTGCAATAAATTCCGAATTAGTTGGTTTTCCTCTGCCTACGTGGATGGTATAGCCGAAATAGCTGTTTAAAACGTCCACGTCGCCTCTGTCCCAAGCAACCTCAATTCCATGACGAATGGCACGCTCCACACGGGAAGAGGTCGTCTGGAAGCGTTTTGCGACGGTGGGATACAGCTGTTTTGTGATACTGTTTATAATATCAGGATTTTTCACTGAAAGCATAATTGCCTCTCTTAAGTAATGATAGCCTTTGATATGTGCCGGTACGCCGATTTGGTGGATGATTTCAGTGACCATGACTTCCAAATCGGGTTCTGCACTGTGTGGAACCTTGGACGGGGTTCTGTCATTTCTCCAGCCTGTCAGTTGTAAGATTCTCTCTGCCAGCGTGTCCAGATCAAACGGTTTCAAAAAATAATAGCTGGCCCCGGCAGTCAATGTTTCATGCTCGAGACGTGGATTATCAAAGCCCGACATCGCCATAATCATCGGTTTTTTCTGCATCTGCATAGCCTCAACCTGCTTTAAGACACCTAAGATGTCCAGCTTCGGCATAAATACATCGGCAAGAACGATATCGGGCTGACTGTTTTTAATATCAGCTACCAATCTCACACCATCCTTTTGCGTCATGGATACATCCATTCCATAAGTCTTTAAGGTGTTGGCACAGGCTTGTCCAAATTCCGTTGTGTTGTCTGCAATTAAGATTTTCAGTTTCTTTTCCATTATAATAACCTCCATGTGATAATTTAACCATATATTACCATATAGAAGTAAATATTACAATATATTTTGTGTTTTTTATTTGTAAAATTTTTACTAATTATTTTGTGAATTATGACACATTTTTTAGCGCCTTTTCTATTTGTTCCGAAGTGAAGTACATATTTTCTGCAAATATACCGTATCCTCGTCTGGAATCGCCAACAAACACATGCGTTACTGCTCCAACAAGCTTTCCGTTTTGCAAAATAGGGCTTCCGCTCATGCCCTGTACAATTCCTCCTGTTTTCGCCAGCAACTCTTTATCTGTTACACGAATGATCATATTTTGTGACTTTGCATTATCATTAAAATGCACTTTTTCGATGACACAATCAAAGTATCGGGGTCCATCATTGTCAATACTGGTCATAATTTTTGCATTTCCGCTTTTTACATCTTGTTTTAATGCAATTTCCACTAATTTTTTTTCTCTCGGTTGGGATAATAATATACCGTAAACGCCTGTTTCGCCATTAGACTGTAGTTTTCCCATGGTCTGACCATCTATGAAGCTGCCCTTCAGCTCCCCTGTTTTGCCATAACCACCTTTGACGATTGAATTGATTTGTGCCGGTACGATTTCACCGGAAAGAAGAGGAAGCAATGCACCCGTATCAACATCGCAGATAGGATGTCCCAGACCTCCAAATACTTGATTGTCAGGATTATAAAATGTTAGTGTGCCAATTCCGGCTGAACTGTCTCTCACCCAAATGCCGGCCTTATATTTTTTTTCTGTCACCGATTTTACAGGTTGAAAGGATATTTTCGTTTTTACTTCATTTCGTTTCACGATGAGATTGATCTGCTTGCCTTGGCAACGCTCAATCATTGCTGCTGTTTCATCGTTTGAATTGACCTCCATCCCGTTGATGGAAATAATATTGTCGCCTACCTTGAGCCCTGCTTTTTTTGCGGGATTGATCAGCCCCTCATCACTGTCTATATCGGTCATTCCAACCACCATAACACCTTCTGTAAAGATTTTGATTCCAAAGGTTTCACCGCAGGGAACCACATACATCTTATCTGATATATTCGCCTGTGCTTGCTTGATTGGAATGACTCCAAACAGCTTTAAATCTACACTGTAGGAATTGTTGATTGGCTTCATCTTGTTTTGATTTATGAAACCTGTGACAGGTAATTTGTCATTGAAGCTGATATTGGCATTGTTATTTATATTAAAGCTGTTTGGCAATTCTTTTGATATTACAGTGCCTGCCAGTAAAACGGAAACCGATAAAAAAGCACAAACAACCGATACTTTTTTGAAAAATTTATTCATATTTATTCATTCTCCTTTGCTTTCGTTTTAATAGGTTTCCACAAAACACAATTTCTATTAAGCCACATTTTACGCAATGAGGATGATGTTGTTTTATTTTTGTTAATATTTAATTTTTAGCAAGCGTATAATGCTTATACTTGTTATTTTAAAGAAACCAGGGAAAAGCATCATTCCTCACTTGTCATTCATATTTCAGCTCCTCTTTCTATGTACGGGCTTGATATTTTTTCATTTCAATATCAGATAATTTGTTTCATATGAATTAAATTTTGAATGACTATTAAAAAAGAACAAAAAACTCCCACACATTCGTGTGAGAGTTTTATGTTTGGCAGAGACTTTCACCTTTACTCCAATGCACCCGCGACTTAAAATGGTTAGATTTTGTGTTTCGACAGAGTGAAAATTTAAGAATTGAGTGTATTATGTATGACCACGAAAGTAATCAAGATTGCATCTGTGAAGTGGACCTTACTGATGCATTTATAATGTACTCTCTATGGAATGGAAGTGCAGATAATGTGATTGTGCCACCTACAATAAAAGGAGCGACTTTTTTTAAAAAACCATATTTTTAATTATCATATTCTTGCAAAACGTATACTTCATATGGCTTTAGCGGCAATATTCCTTCATATATCTTTTCACTGATAATATCTTGCATCCTCTCATGTAGGGAACAAGTGGCATGTTTTCCTGCACATTCTATTACAATAAGGCCTTTCTTTCCATTGCCTTCCCGAGGTATCACCGCAACATTCCCATTTACTTCATAGTTGCCGATTCCTACTTCCTCACAGGCCATGTCCAATAACTTACTCATGGTATTGCCTGTTGGTATAGATCCCAGTAGAATTACCGATCCGTTTCCGACATTTTTTTTAATCACAGTTGTTTTCCCAATAATCGAACTATGCCCGCCTGTAATCGTAACCAATGAATCCTCCGATTTCTCAAATACATCATACCAACCTGTCCCTTCAAAAGGTTCCCCGTCTGCCCACTGTGCGGTGATGAGACCTTCCCTGTCAGGTAGCTGATACAAACAGTGTACATCTAAAAGCTCCTCCAGCATACCAAACGGACTTTTACGATAGCGCGTGCCGATTGACGTACGGATATCAGTCATAGGGCCAACAATCCATATGCCGCCATCCTTTACCCATTCTTCAATGCGTGCGGGCAAGTCTTCATCTTCCAACGTCATCATAAAAGCGGAAATCAGCACTTTATAATCTTTGAGCGTGTGCTTTGGTCCGATCACATCAGGCCGCAGACCCTTTGACAATACAGGTTTGTATATATTTTTGACCAGTGCATCTTGATATTTCAAACCCGAGATGACCGACTGGGTTTCGAACATATTCCAGTTAAGCGAACCAAAATGAATCGCTATATCTGATGACACAGAGGTTGCACTCAGAAAATCAGATGCTTTGTCAAATTCGGCTGCGGTCTGCTGAACCTCTCCAAAAATATGCATTGGTCTGCCGGTTGCGTTTAAAACTGAGCCATGCATCAATTCGTGTCCTGCCCAATGGGTACGCCACAACCAATACATATTTGCTTCACCACCCAATGCTACGGGCAGCCATGAATTCACACGGCAAAAGCCTTCAGGTTTCATGGTTTGGCCTATATCTGTACTGCCGTTCCAGCAAGTTGAAGTCTCCGTGTTCCAAAACGGTCGTTTCTTTATGGTTCTAATGAAATCAAACCAGAACATCACTTTCCACAAGTCTTCTTGTGTATCATAATGGTTGAACTGAACAATATCCAATGGCAGGTTCATTTGTTCATAATCCAACCCGTTAATAGGCATCATATCTGTCCCGATTGGTGCCGAAGTAAGTGGTTTGAGTATAGTTGCCTGCATATGAATAAAATTGATATTTGAGCCCTGTTGAAAAAGCTTCCACTCCAGATTAAGGTGCGGATTGTGCCATGCATGACTGGGAGTAGGGATTTC
>MKRK01000039.1:2916-6513 GCA_001896915.1 Clostridiales bacterium 43-6 | reverse complement strand
AACCCTTTCTCACAAAAAGGGCAAAAGCATCCATTGTTTGAATATATTTCATTGTCAAGCTGCCATCCAATAATATTGCCATGGTTGCCGAACTCTCTGCCCAACGCTTCTACTATTTTAGCCGATGCTTCCCGATAATGAATATTATTAGAACAACAATTCCGACGCCCTCCATGTTTTGATAATTGGCCGGAATCGTTTACAGTCATAACGTCCGGATATAACTGCGATAACCAAATTGGCGGAGTTGCTGTTGGCGTTCCCATAATGGTGTAAATACCTGCTGAAGCCAATTTATCCACCACTTCATGAAGCCAAGCAAAATCATATTGACCTGGTTTCGGCTCCATTTTTCGCCATGCAAATTCACCAATCCGGGCAATGCGCAACCCCGCTTTCTGCATGTTTGCAATATCACCTTCTACTTCCATTTCGTCCCAGTCCTCAGGATAATAAGCAGCGCCAAGGCAGGGATATTTCATGTTCTGTTTCATATAGTACCTCCTTAAGTACATGCTTGCTTATTTATTTTATACCAATTAACAGACGCAGTACCTTACCATCACATTATAACATTAAAGTTATGATATTGGGGTAAGATTTTGATAGTTTTTGTAAATCATTCAACAAAATTTAATATATTCAGCACCGTTTTTATCTCATTTGGTTTCACCACATCTGTTTCTTTACCACTCATTACACAATCAGTAAAATATTTTAGCTCATTGTAGTAATCCGATTGGATTATGGCATCTCCTGGATCTCATATTGATCGATTCCTATCCTGTGCAAAAACGATGACAAATTGGTCACGCGGCTTTCTAAATTCTTTTGACTGCACTTATACGAATGGATTCACTGAAGGCTGTAACAACAAAATTAAGGTTCTTAAACGTAATGCCTATGGTTATAACAATTTCGATAGATTCAGAAACAGAATCCTTCACATCTTTAATCATCAAAAAAGTGAGTTCGCATAATGATACGCTTCCTCACTCATGTGCTTTTTCATTTTTGGGTTACCCCAACTATTGACAAAGAGCCGATATTTTTAACAATGCAACAAAAAACCCTCCTGTTCGGAGGGTTTTTGCCTGATCAATTTATTTCACCAATTCTAAGATTGCCATTTCTGCTGCATCACCGCGGCGTGGACCTGTTTTGATAATACGGGTATATCCACCGTTACGGTCGGAATACAATGGTGCAATTTCAGTATACAGTTTTTTTACAACATCTTCTTTTGTTATATATGCCAATGACTGGCGCTTTGAGTGGAGGCTATCCACTTTTGCAAGTGTAATATACTTCTCAGCCATTGCACGCACTTCTTTGGCACGGGTTACTGTAGTCTTAATTTGACCATTCTCAAGCAGGAATGTCACCATTGCTCTAAGCATTGCTTTTCTTTGGTCACTGGTTCTGCCGAGTTTTCTTGTTCCAGGCATTTAGTTCACTCCTTTGTAAGGGCTCAAACCCATATCAATCTTCTTCGCTGCGAAGGAAAAATCCCAAAGACTGAAGCTTATTAATCACTTCTTCTAAGGACTTACGTCCGAGATTTCTAACCTTCATCATATCTTCTTCAGATTTATTGATTAAGTCTTCTACCGTGTTGATTCCAGCACGTTTCAGACAGTTAAAGCTTCTGACAGATAAATCAAGTTCTTCAATCGTCATTTCCAGAACCTTTTCCTTGCCGCTGTCGTCCTTTTCTACCATGATATCAAAGTTATTGAGATCACCGGAAAGATCAATAAACAGGTTTAAATGCTCGTTGAGAACCTTAGCACCCAAGGAAACCGCTTCTTTTGCAGTAATGGTTCCGTTGGTCCAAACCTCAATGGTCAGCTTGTCATAATCTGTGACCTGACCGACACGGGTGTTTTCAACGTAATAATTGACCTTGAGAACAGGTGTGTAGATTGAATCGACAGGAATGACTCCGATGACGGTTTGTGCCTGCTTATTACGTTCTGCAGGAACATAGCCACGGCCTTTATCCAAGGTCAGCTCCATAAAGAGCTTACCTGATTCTGAAATGGATGCAATATGCAAATCAGGATTGAGAATTTCAACTTCTGAGTCTGCTTTTACTGAAGCACCGGTTACTTCACAAGGTCCTTCTGCCTCAATATAACATACCTTCGGACCGTCGCCATACAGCTTGGCAGTCAGCCCTTTGATATTCAGAACTATTTCAGTTAAATCTTCCTTGACACCAGGTAGAGTTGAAAATTCATGTACTACACCATCAACCTTGATTGATGTTACAGCAACACCGGGTAAAGAAGAGAGCAATACTCTTCTTAAACTGTTTCCGAGTGTTGTACCGTAACCACGCTCAAGAGGTTCAATACAGAATTTTCCGTGTGAACCATCTGGCGATAAATCCTCAGCTTCAATTCTGGGCTTCTCAATTTCTATCATTCAAAACCCTCCTTGTTTTATAATGCAGGCAGGTACCTGCTGATTAGAATATGACTATTACTTAGAGTAATACTCAACGATAAGATGCTCTTCAACCTCAAAGTCAATCTCATCACGTGCAGGAAGGTTGATAACCTTTGCTTCCGCTGTAGAAGCATTCTTATCAAGCCATTTCGGAACAGGACGTCCCCCACTGCCTTCAAGAACGGATTTGAACTTTTCACTTTGTCTGCTCTTTTCCTTAATGGAAATCACATCTCCGGCTTTCAATAAATAGGAAGGAATATTGACCTTCTTGCCGTTTACGGTAAAGTGACCGTGAACAACAAGCTGTCTTGCTTCCGGACGGGACGAAGCCCAACCCAATCTATAAGCCACATTATCCAAACGGCTTTCCAGCAATTTAAGAAGGTTTTCACCTGTAATTCCCTGCTTGTTTTCAGCCATTTCAAAATAATGATGGAATTGTTTTTCAAGCACACCATAATAATGCTTTGCTTTTTGTTTGGTACGGAACTGAAGTCCGTATTCGGATATTTTTTTACGTCCCTGGCCGTGTTGACCCGGTGCGTAGGTTCTGCGTGTGATTCCGCATTTTGCAGAATAGCAGCGCTCACCTTTCAAAAACAATTTCTGTCCTTCACGACGACACTGTCTGCATACTGCGTCAGTATATCTTGCCATTTAATCCACCTCCTGATTATTCGGTTAAACGCGCCTTCTTTTTGGCGGGCGACAGCCATTATGAGGAATAGGAGTTACATCCTTAATCATATTAACCTCTAGTCCTGCCGATTGCAGTGCGCGGATGGCAGCCTCACGTCCTGAACCCGGTCCCTTGACGTAAACTTCAACAGTTTTTAAACCATGTTCCATCGCTGCTTTTGCTGCGGTTTCTGCAGCAGTTTGTGCTGCAAAAGGAGTTGATTTTCTTGAACCCCTGAATCCCAATTCACCGGCAGATGCCCATGAAAGTGTATTACCAGCAATATCAGTAATCGTAACAATGGTATTGTTGAAGGTTGACTGGATATGGGCAGCTCCGCGTTCGATGTTCTTCTTCTCGCGGCGTCTGCGGGTGGTGGTAGTTTTCTTACCCTTTGTTGCCATATGAACCCTCCTTGCCGCCAATCAAAGGCGACTTAATTATGAATAAAAATTTCTTTA
>MKRK01000039.1:0-2893 GCA_001896915.1 Clostridiales bacterium 43-6 | reverse complement strand
TGACAGGAAGGTTCTTACGGTGACGTACTCCGCGATAACTGCCGATTTCGATTAATCTCTTGATGTCAAATGCGATGTTACGGCGAAGATCGCCTTCCACCTGAACATTCTTGTCAATATAATCACGCATCTTTGAAACATCTTCTTCTGATAAATCCTTCACTCTCGTGTCGGGATTTACACCTGTTGAAGAAAGTATTTCACTTGCAGTCTTGCGGCCGGTACCATAGATATAGGTCAGTCCGAACTCTATTCTTTTATCTCTCGGTAAGTCTACACCCGCTATACGCGCCATTTACTTGCACCTCCGTAGAAAAATTGATTTAGCCCGGGATTAACCCTGGCGCTGCTTATGCTTGGGATTCTCACAGATGACCATGATCCTACCCTTGCGTTTAATGATTTTACATTTTTCGCAAATCTTTTTGACAGAAGGTCTAACTTTCATATCAATTACCTCCATGCCGCAGATGAAAGCGGCAAAAAATTGTTTACCGGTTTTATTTTGAACGCCATGTGATACGACCTCTGGTGAGGTCATACGGCGACATTTCAACCGTAACCTTATCACCCGGCAAGATACGAATAAAATTCATACGAAGCTTACCGGAGATATGCGCTAAAATTGTGTGCCCGCTTGAAAGTTCAACCTTAAATGTTGCATTAGGCAAAGCTTCGAGCACCGTACCTTCAAGTTCAATCATATCCTGTTTGGACAAGCAAATTTCCTCCTCATGCACCGCTTTGGGGTATTAAATCACGAATTGCACGGCGTAACTCACGATTTGTTGCCATTTGTTTCTCACTCAAACGAAAGTTTGTCGGGCATATGTGCTTTAAATTCTTGCGTTTCGGTCGTTCTAGTGGTCTTTCTTTTCCGTCACAGATAAAAACACAATCTGTCCTTATCTCGGTAATTACAAGAAACGTGTTCTTGTCTCTTCCGGAATATGACCTGACAATCTGTCCGCATTTCAGTTCCATGTGCATACCCCCTAAGGTGTGGTCAGGATCATTGGGCCGTTTGGCGTGATCGCAACCGTATGCTCAAAATGAACCGATAGTTTTCCGTCGGTGGTGATAACTGTCCAGCCATCCGATAAGATTTTCACGTTAGGATTTCCCTCGTTGATCATGGGTTCGATGGCGAGAGTCATCCCGGCTTGCAGTCGTATCCCTCTTCCTTCGGGTCCATAATTGGGAACCTCAGGCGATTCGTGAAGCTTTGCACCTATTCCGTGTCCCACAAATTTGCGAACCACAGAATAACCACGAGCTTCGACATACCCTTGTATTGCTGCGGAGATATCACCGATTCTGCCGCCTGGCACCGCCCGTTTGATGCCTTCATAAAGGCTTTCCTTGGTCGTTGCCATCAGCCGCATTGCAGACGCAGAAGCTGTTCCGGCTGCAAAAGTGGCGGCATTGTCGCCATTATATCCTTCAAAAACCGCACCCAGATCAACGCTGACGATATCGCCGTCTTTGATCTTTCGTTTTGCGGATGGTATGCCATGGATCACTTCGTCATTTATAGAAATGCAAGCGCTTGCAGGAAACCCTCCATATCCCAAAAACCCGGGCTTAGCGCCCTGACTCAGAATATATTGATGTGCGATGCGGTCAAGCTCGGCAGTGGTTACTCCCGGCTCGACTGCTTTTCCCACAAGCTCAAGTGCTGTTGCCGAAATCCGGCCTGCTTCACGCATAATCGACAGCTCTCGGTCTGTCTTCAGCACTATCATTGCTTATTCCTCTAATGCTTTAAGGGTGAGAGCAGTGGTATCCGCCACTTCCTCTTGCCCTTCTACTATGCACAGTTTCCCTGTTTTTGCATAGTAATCCTTGAGCGGTTCTGTCTGTTCGTGATATACGTGTAAACGATCCAATACAACCTCGGGAACATCGTCCTTTCTTTGTACCAGGTCTTTACCGCACTTGTCGCAAACACCCTCGACGGAAGGTTTATTATAAAGCAAGTGATAAGAACTACCGCAGTCAGCGCATACTCTGCGACCGGACATACGAGCGACGATTTTTTCATCAGAAACTTCAATATCAATTACTTTATCAATCTGGATGCCCATGGCATCCAGCGCCTCAGCCTGAGGAATGGTACGGGGAAACCCGTCAAGAACAAAACCGTTTTGGCAATCGCTTTCGCTGAGACGGTCTTTGATGATGCCGATTACAACATCATCGGGAACCAGCTTGCCGGCTTCGATAAAAGCCTTAGCCTTCAGTCCCATTTCTGTACCGCTTTTCAACGCTTCACGAATGATGTTTCCGGTAGAAATTGCGGGGATGGATAAATGCTCACAAACAACCTCGGCCTGTGTCCCCTTGCCTGCTCCCGGAGCACCTAAAAAAATCAAATTCATATGATAAGAACCTTTCTATGCCTTTTGTGATACACAAAATTCTTCATTCTTAATTCTGCATCAATCAAGGAAGCCTTTGTAGTGGCGCATCATCATCTGTGATTCAAGCTGCGTTACGGTCTCGATTGCAACACCGACTACGATGAGAATGGAAGTACCGCCAATTGCGATGTTGTTGATTCCTGCAATGGAACCGGCAACGATCGGAAGAACGGCAACCACGCCTAAGAACAATGCTCCGATTAATGTAACCTTAACCAAAATCTTCTTGATGTAATCAGAGGTTGGCTTGCCGGGTCTGATCCCGGGGATAGCACCGCTGTTTTTACGAAGATTGTTTGCCATTTCTATGGGATTGTATTGAACAGTCGTATAGAAATAAGCAAATCCGATGATCATCAGGAAATATAGAATGATATATGCATTGCCTTTAAATCCAAAGAAAGCAAGGATCTTATACCATTTGCTCTGTAATGCGTCAGGATTGTTACCCATAAACATCAGTATCTGGC
>MKRK01000038.1:15966-17274 GCA_001896915.1 Clostridiales bacterium 43-6 | reverse complement strand
TTGCTCCGCGTTTTTCACATGGGCTTCCATTCTTACCCCCAGCGTTTTGATGCTGCGGAGCAGCAGATAAGAATCAAAAGGCTGCAAAATGCCACCGGTGGCGTTTTGGATAAAATGGAGCCGGCTTGCCAGCTCTTCGGAATTTACAACCGCCAGACCTGCGATCAAATCGCTGTGGCCACCCAGATATTTTGTGGCGGAATGCACCACAATGTCAGCCCCCAGCTCGATGGGGCGTTGCAGGTAGGGTGTCATAAAGGTGTTGTCTGCAATTAACAGAACGCCTTTTTCCTTGGTGATTTTTGCAATCGCCCGAATATCGCTGACGGTGAGAAGCGGGTTGGCAGGGGTTTCTAACAGCACCGCTTTTACGTCCGGGGTGAGCGCGGCTTCAAACTCCGCCAAATCGGTTGTGTCGACAATGGCGGAGGAAAGGCTGTACTGCTTCAGCACTTTGTCTAACACCCGAAAGGTGCCGCCGTAAACATTGCTTGAAATCACAATTTTATCCCCCGCGCTGAACAAATGCAAAACCGCCGTGGTAGCCGCCATGCCGGAAGCAAAGGCAAAGCCGCGGGTTCCGCCCTCCAGTTCTGCAATCAGGGCTTCCAGTGCCGCCCTTGTGGGGTTGCCGGTACGGGAATATTCCCACCCGCGGTTTTGACCGAGACCATCCTGTTTGAAGGTGGATGTCAGGTAAACCGGTGTGTTTACCGCACCGGTGGCTGCATCTCCGAACACTCCTCCGTGGATCAGTGCGGATTCGATGTGTTGATAATGACTCATGTTTAAAACCTCTTTCCCAAAAAATAAAGCGCCTGGCCATAGGTTCCGAAGAACCGATACAGACCAAACGCTATGGATACCCGGTGTTTTCAACTGCTGCTATGTACTTCGAAACACACCTGCGTTCAGCCTTCCCTTGTTTGGGGCACAACAGAAAAAACCGTTTTCACAACAAAAACAGCAAGCAAGGCAGAAAGCAGATGTTTTGAATACGGTATGTTTCATGGGCGTCTCCTTTTATACATATTATCAATATATGTTTACTATGTATTATATGCGAAGTGATACTGCAATGTCAATCCTTTTTTAAAATTCTTACAAAAAATATTCGATCGTTCGCTCAGCTGTTTTTCTGGTAGCGGTGTTGAACAGAATGACAGCCTCCCGCTTTTCGATTTCTTCCAGTGCGTAGGGATATTTTACTCCTTTGCTGAACACCGAAAGCTTCACCTTTCGGTTGTAAGCACAGGGCTTGTCATTCACCAGGCGGATTTCCTTTTGCCGAAAGGGGCGTTTTCGGTA